>JBNLGI010000197.1:0-62395 GCA_050305975.1 Sedimenticolaceae bacterium
ACTATTCAATTTCCGAACCGACCATCAGCATGGCTGTTCATGGTGTGTAATCAAGCACCCGCATGGCACTCTCTTCAGCTTGTTTTCGGTGCGGCAAGCCGCACCCTACGGCTTGATTCCGGGTAGGGTGCGCCGAACTTCCCGGTTTCCGCTTCGCTCCATCCAGGCCACATAACTATTCAACCCACCACTCAAGTCCTCGAACCGACCGTCAGCCTAGCTCATTGCGGGCAGGACCAGCGCCCTGGTTATTGACGCTGTCGCTCGATCTTCTCGCGCACGGCGCCGTCTCCGGCTTCAAGAGCGGGCACAACCTCCTGGGTGAAAAACCCGTTGGGCTGCTGTACGTCTGTGGCCAGGCTAGCCCCATCACCCCGACCCACCTGGCTGCGGACTGTCCGACTCTGGTAGCTGGCGCCGTCGCTCTCGATCACCTGCACCGCCTCCCGCTGCAGACTGTGGCTGTTAAGCGTGGCGGCTCCGTTCCGCTGTAGAATCTGTCCGCCTTCGAGACGGGTCCCACCCTCCACAGTCACGGTCGTTCCCTGTTGGCTGCGAATACCGCTGGATGACGACACCCCCTCGACTCGGCCATTCTCGACCTTATCCGCTGTTTTGACATGCTCAGGCGCATGTTCGATGGCGTGGATCACCTGACCGAATCCGTCCAGCCGCCCGCCGCCGCCCTCGCCCACCGCGGTGCCGGCGATTGCCCCCTGCTCCCGCACCTCGAAATCGACCCAGTCGACTTTCGACACGATGGTCAGATCACCGCCCACTTCGGTGTTCACGGTACGACCCGCAATCGAACCGCCCGCCAGCGTGGTGTCGCCTGCGCTGCGGGTCTTCACCTCGCCGCCCTGCAGGCTGGCGTTTTGATGTTCAACACTTTCGATATCGCTGGAGCCCGACAGCAGACCGGTCTGGCGCAATCCGGCGCCGCTGTTCAGGGTATCGCTGTCGATACGGCTGTGGCTCTGCGCCGCAACCAGGTTCAGATCGCCTCCGGCGTCCACCACCATCGCCTCTCTGGCGGTCCCCTGGGTGCCCTGCAGGGTGATATCCCCACCGGCGCTCAACCTCGCATCGCCACCGAAGCTGAAGCTGCCACCGCGCGCCTGTACCGTCTCGTTATCGGTCCGGTCACTATCCACCGTGGCCCCGTCCTGCTTGTATTTCATGGTGAACTCGGAGACTTTGCCACGGGCCACGCCGAACGCACCCCAAGCCTTGCCCAAACCACTGCTGGCAGCCGGACCGACCGGCTTCTCCTTGCTCGTGGCGCCGCTCAGCTTGCCGTAGACCTGCAGATTGTCCCGCGTGGTCGTGAAGCGGTCCTCCACCGCCCGGTAGTCGATATCGCCCTCTCTGGCGATGATCTCGCCATCACCCTGTGCGGTCAGCCGGGTCCCTTCCAGCGTGACATTGTCTTGTGCTTGCAGGGTCAGATCGCCCCCGGCCTCGAAACCGCTCGCCCGGGCGATATCCCCCGTGGTGCGCTCGTCGACACCGCGATACTGCCCCTCCAGCGCCCCGCCCTTGCCGGTGGACTGGCGGCCCGCCACGCCACCGCTATTCAAGTCGTAGACGCGCTCCACCGGGCCGGTCTTCATGTTGCGCTTGAACGACAGACGTCCATCCGCCGCCATGCCCTGGCGGCTCTGCTCATAGGTGTCGTGGGCCGCGTTCAGCGACAGATCGCCGCCGGCCTGCAGGCTGACGCTGCCTCCGGCCTTGCCCTCCACCCCTGTCGCTGTGAGGTCGCCCCCGGCCTGAATCGACAGATTGCCACCCGCAGCGAGGGTGGAGGTGCGGGCGATCCCCAGCCGCTCCGTCTCGCTTTGGGTATCGTAGTGGCCCGCCAGGGTGCCGCTGTTCTTCGAGGCGATCAGTTCGCCCTGGCCAGCACGGCTTTCGCTGGAACGTTCATGGCGCTCGGTCACCGCCTCGATGCGTACCTGGTCGCCGGCGCGCAGATCGATATCGCCTGTGTCGCTCTCCAGTTGTGTCGCCTGCAGTACCAGATCGTCACCCGCCTGGACAGCGATATCGCCCCCTGCCTGCCAACGGGATGTGCGCACACTCTCATCCAGCTGCTCGCTGTTCGAGGATTGATACTCGCCGCCAGCCCGACCGCCATAGAAGAGTGTGCCGCTGGAGACCGCCGATGAGTCGGCGCCAAGATCTTTGGAATCGACCTGGGTCAGCGCCGGGTCATCACCATAGCTGCGCACCGTGCTCTCGATATCCGAGGCGATGCCGGTGCGCGCACCGACGCCCAGTTCGCCTCCGGCCCGCTCGCTTTCATGGGTGGTGGTGACGCTGTCCTTGACCGCCTCGCTGATCACGCTGCCGGTGTGGGCGACCACATCGATATCGCCCCCGGCAGTGATTTCGCTCCCCTGCTCACGGACATCGCCCCGATCGGCGGTAATGGCCACATCGCCACCGCTCTGCAAGCTGTTGGTCCGCTGGGTGACGATCCTGGTCGTCGTTTTATCGCTGCGATACTCCCCCTTGACGCCGGCGAACTGGTCACGGCTGTCGGCACTTGCCGCCACGCCGACGGTCAGACTCTCCGTATCGGTCCGATGCAAGTCGTTCTCCTGCGCCGCCAGCAGCTCCACCTCGCTGCCGCTGATGCGGATCGGCCCCTGCCGGGTCGTCAGCTCCGCGCTGCGCAGGGTGCTCTTGCCGCCGCTGTTGATGGTGATGCCGGAACCCGCCTGCAGCCGGCTGCCGATGACGGTCTCGTCCCGGTTCTCAGTGGTGGTCGACTGCCGGTTGTAGATATCGGCACCCGACGAGGCAGAGAGACGGGTCTGATCCGTGGCATCGGCACGGCTGTCGCTGAGTATGCGCTGGCTGGTCGTGGTGGTCCGGTCGTAGACCTCCTCCTTGGCTGCCTCGATGGCCACCCGGCGGCCGGCGTCGATCGCAATGCCGCCTCGCTCACTGTCGATCTGTGAAGCCGTGACCCTGACATCCCGTCCCGCGTTGATCGTCACCCCGGCAGCGCCGCTGAGCCCCGCCCCTTCGATGCGGGTGGTGCGATCGATGCGAGTCGTGCGCTCGGAGTTGATACCCCAGAGGCCGCTGCGTTTTACACTGTCGCTGCGCCGTTCGTCGCTGTAGGCCTGGGCCTGCAGATCCACATCTTGAGTGGCGTTCAAGGTCGCGCTGCCCGCGGCGGCAGTCTGCGTACCCCCCTGCAGGATCAGGTTCTCGCCCTGCATGAGCAGATCGCCGCCCGCCTCGATCCGGCCCCGAGCCCCTTGGCGGGTGGTGTGGCCATCTACCCGTTCCTCGCGCCGTGAGAGATTTTCATTCACCACATCCCCGCTGTCGGCGCTGAGCGTCACATCGCCGCCGCGAATCAGACCACTGTTGCGCAGGTCGCCGCTGGTGGCGGTGATGGAAACCGACCCGCCGCCCTCGGCGATGCCCCGGTTGGTGAAGGCCTCGGCGGTCACCCGGTTGGCGCCGCTGGCCCGCAGGGTGCCGGCATTGGTAAAGGCGCTGGCGGCGTCGATCTCGATATTGCGCGCGCTCAGGGTCTCGCCCCGGCCGAGCCGCGCCAGGGTGGTTTCGGTCAGATAGACCTTGGGCCTGAGCACCTTGCGGCCCTGGTACTCCGTCTCCACCATCCAGACGATATCCTTGCCCAGTTTGCTGATCTGCTCTTCATCCAGCGCCACCCCGAGACGCAGACCCAACGCTTGGGACTCCGTCAGGGCGTTCTCCATCAACTGTTGACACTGCTCCACGTCAGTGGCCAGGTCGTCGTAGATGAAGCGCATGCCGGTGAGCAGCATCACTTCGTCGCGCACCAGCAGGGTCTCGAAGTAGGCGTCGCCGAGACGTATCAGCTCGTTCATCTGTCCATTGATGTCCTGTCCATAGAGCTGGTCCAACAGCAGCTGGCTGCCGCCGAATCCCTGCAGCAACTGATCGAGATTGAAGCGGGGATCGGTCTCGATCAGCACCACCGCACCGGGGTCTTGTGAAGGGATGAAGAGACTACCGCCGTCAGGCAAGCCCGAGGAGACCCCCGGCAGGGTCGGGCTGGCCGGTGCGCTGCCGCTGTAGGGCGCTCCGCCGGCGGGCGCATGACCGTTCTGCACCTGAGCGGCGTTGATGGTGAGGCTGCCGCCCGCCTGCACCACGCCGCCCCAGCTGGGGTCCACCGGTCCGTGGCCGCTGTCCCATTCGCGGGTAGCGTCGATGATGCCGAACTCTTTGATCACCGCCCCTAAACCCAGCAGGCCGACCGCATAACAGGCATCGCCGTTGCTGGCACAGGGCTCATCCACCCAGGTGACCGTGTCGCCGGCCTGATAGTGATAGCCGCTGTAGCCGCCATGGTAGTTCTGGTCGGGATTGAATGTGGTGTCCCGGGTCAGGCGTCGTGCCGTACGGTTGGTGAACAGGGTGGCATCGATGGCGATATCGCCGCCGGCGGCGATGATGCCCTGCTCATTCAGCAGTTCGCCGCCGCTGAAGCGAATGTCGCCCGCCGCCAGCAGTCGGGCGGGATCCGGCAACTGTCCCGCCCCCACCTCCTCATAGGTGCGCAGAATAGTGCGGGCGCAACGGTGACCGACCCGATCCGCATCGAAATGATCGGCATAGCTGCCGCAGTCCGAATAGATGGGAATGGTGCCGCCGCTGTAGGTGAACCAGCCGCTGCTCACCGTCTGCTGGTTGGCGTAATCCCAGACCAGCGAGGGGGCGGCGCCGATATTCTCGAAGGCGTCCGCAGTCAGCGTGATGGAGCCACTATAGCTCTCGATGCGTGCCCGCTCGTTGCGTATCGTGGCGCCCGCCGCGCCCAGCTCGATGTCACCGATGGCGTGCAACAGGGCGCCTGGATGGTTGGTCAGGCTGCCCGGGATGCTGATGCCGCCGGCACCGGCCAGCATCTCGCCCAGATTGGCGGTGGTCAGAACCCCGCCGGTGCGTTGGATACGCCCGCCGATCACCTGGCCACGGTTGATCAGGTTGTCGAAATCCACGCTGTTGTCACCACTCACCAACCCGGTCTCCAGGTTGAGGATAAACCGGGGTGCGCGCAGCACGACATCGCGCCCCAGGATGTCGCCTTCGTTGACGATGGTCGAACCCTGTGCAGTTGTGGTGATGGCCAGATCACCCCCCGACACCACACCCTTGCCGTCGCTGCTCGCTGCGTCGACGTTCAGGGTCGTCGCCTCGATGGCAAGGACCTGGTCCGACGCCACCAGGCTCCCTTCCAGTTGCATATGAGCGTTCACATCGACGTTGAGCGAGGCATGACCGCCCAGGGTCGAATCGGTGAGCGTCAGGTTACCGGCGGTCGCCGCCTCGGCATGCGCATCCGCCACCGCCGTGGAACGGGTCAGCGTCAGGCCGCCACTGCTCAGCGTTAGATTCCGCTCCCCGTACAGGGTCGCATCCGTGGCGGCGAGTTCCGACCCGCCGCTATCGACAGCCAGATCGCCGGAGGCCGTCAGACCATTGCCGATCAATTCGATACGGCCGTCGTTGCGCAGGCTGATCTCACCCACGCTGGCAGCCATGTCGCCACGCAGGCGCACCCCGACCCCCTGCTCGTTGCCGAGCAGGAAGATGCGGTCTGCATAGACACCGCCGAGGGCGCTGCTGTCGACCAGATAGCTGGGTGCATCCCCTACGCCGCCGATGGCCGTGGCGCTGCGGGTGGCATAGTCGACCCGGTTGGCGCCGGTGATGATATAGACATCGCGCCCATTCACCGCGCCATCCAGCTGCAACCGGCGAGTGACCAGATCGAAGGCGTCCGCAGCCTCGGCATTGGCCCCCGCCCCCTCGATCAGGATATCGCCATTCCTCACCTCGAAGCCCTGCAGGGCCCCGTTGTCGACCAACGGCTTGCCGGTGGAGAGGGTCGCGCGGGGTGTATTGATGAAGCCACAGCCCTGACAGGTGATGCCGTTGGGATTGGCCAGTATCAGATCGGCCCGATCGCCGGCCACCTCCTGAAATCCCTCTAGCCGCGAACGGTTTGTGCTGGTCACTTCGTTGAGGATGACACTCGCGGTGGCACCCGCCTGTTGCAGGTTGGGATTGGCCAGCACTGCCCCACCCAGTTGGGTAGTGGTGGCGCTCTGGGCATTGTTCAGAATCATCCCCTGAGAAGAGACGTTGAAATCGGTGTACTGATTATGGGAGAGACCATTGGCATTGGGTGCGGCAATCTGCACCAAGGGCACGCCGTTGTTGGCGGTGGTTACCTGGGCCTGCTGAGCGGCGGGGGCGGCAGAGTCGACCACAACACCAGCGGCGATGCCGGCAACAGGCTGCAGCACAAGAGACCAGGAGAGCAGTGTGCAGATGGCCAGGCGCTGTGGCTGATAGGAACAGGTTTGATGGGTGGGAGTCGATACGGTCTGTTTCATGGGCTAGTTCCCTTGGGCCTGTTAACAGTCCCTAGTCAGATTGACCAATGCAATCGGGCATAGATGATGGGATCTTTATCGATATCGGTGAGTCCGCTCTGCTTAGAGAGATCGGCCACCACCAAGTCGTACCCCAACTGACGCCAGGCGCCATTGATACCCATGGCGAC
Organism: Sedimenticolaceae bacterium; assembly: GCA_050305975.1. Classification (GTDB taxonomy): domain Bacteria; phylum Pseudomonadota; class Gammaproteobacteria; order Chromatiales; family Chromatiaceae; genus Thiodiazotropha. The sequence goes on from JBNLGI010000197.1 coordinate 6,587, forward strand.
GCCGGTCAGGCTGCGGTCGGATTCGCCGAAGCGTTCGTTGGTTCGGCCGTAATCGATGGCGAAGAAAAAGCGCGCCTGGGCATCACTGCGCTCGATGGGCAGGGCGACCGACAGTTCATTGCGCCAGTAGAGGCCGCGATCCGCGGCGACCGAACTGCCCTGCACCGCGCGTACCGCCCAGAACCCGGTCAGTGAGAGTTGTTGCGAACTGTAGAGCGAGACATCGCTGGTCTGTGCCGTCAGGTCGGAAACGAAAACCGCCCGGGTGGTGCCCGCCCGCAAAGGCTGGCTGTAGGTGAGACGGGACTCGTAGCTGCGGAAACGACCGTGGGCCGACTCCTCAGTCTCACCGCCTTTGGTGGCGCCGAACGCGCCTATGCCGTTGACCAGGCCGAGATGCCACTGGAAGACGCCGCTACCGATCGGCAGGGTCCAGTTCATCGCCAGATCCCAGGTGGAGAGCGTGGGACTGCTGACCTCGAGCAGCACCGCTTCGATGGTGTTTTCGGTGTCGCGGTACTGCAATCCCGCCACCAGGTCGAGACGGCCCTTGCGGGTACGGAACAGGACCCGCTGCGCCTCGGTGCGCAGCGTGACGCTGTCACCCCCGGTGGTCAGGTTTTGGGTCAAGCCCTCGATGGTTCCGCGATAGTCGAAATAGCTGGCCATGCTGGTATAGAGCCAGTAGCCATAGGGGACCGACCAGAACAGCGACAGACTATCGCTGGCGGTATCAGCAAAGGAGTGACTGGCCGTTACGGACAACAGGTCGTTGAGTCCCATCGGGTTATCCATAGCAAGCTGGAGATCGAGCTTTTCATTGCCGTTGTAGTTGTCGAGGGCGGCAAGGGCGTGCCAGCGACGGTTGGCCCTGTTGCTGATCATGACGCGTGTCATACCCGGTTTGCTGCCCGGTTCGATCTGCAGCTGTGCATCATTGGAGGGGAGCCGATTGATCTGATCCAGCCCCTGTTCGAAATCACGCAGATCGAAAAGCTCGCCCACGACCCCTGGAAAGGCGGTCGCGATATTGATTTCACCTCTTGCGAGAGACTCTTCCACGCCCTCCACTCGACCTTCAAGCACCAGAATTTCGAGACGGCCTGTACTGAGATCCTGTGCCGGTATATAGGCACGGGTGGTGATCAGACCCTTCTCGATATAGAGATTGGTAACGTAGCGGATAAGCCGGTTGATCTCATTCAGTCCGACACAGGCGCCAACCACCATCGCTTGCGCCGCAAGCCATTCGTCGTCGGTCAGTTGTGTGGCGCCGGTGATCGTCAATTCGGCGATATCGAAGCAGGTCTCGGATGGACTTTCAGCCTTTTCCTCCAGCTTCGGGTAGTCGATATGGGTATCGGGCAGTTCGCGCAACTGCTCGAGGTTGCGGCGATCCTGATCGCGCTGTTCACGTAACAGGCGGCCCGCATCATCGGCAAATCCAGGCAGCGGTGCAAAAAGCAGCATCGAGGCCGAGAGCAGACAGAAAATGGCATAAACAATCGTTGTAAAGCGAGCGTGATCGTTACCACCGTCAAGTCTCGAGAAAAAACCCGCACAGCAACGACAGCACTTACTCTGTGTAGGTTTGATCATGGCCTTCGACGCACCCTGTCAGTGAAACGCTGTTACTGGTCAGGCATTTATAGCACCGCCGATTCGCACCAACATCCCCCTATATAGAGGGGGGGGATCATCCAAATCCGGACACATAGATGCCCTGGATTGGGAAGGTCGGCATCATTTCGACCCGTGTTAAAGACATCGTCCCATCAGCCAGACAAGGATGTTTGCGGCCAGGTAGTCGATCTACCTTGTCACGCATGTCCATGCAGAAGTTGCGTGTTGTGACTCGTGGCAGCGGAATCCAGCACGGACGTGGTTGCAACGGTGCGGCAAGCCGCACCCTACCGACTTGGTGTAGGGTGGGGCCCTGCCCCACCATCGTGGCAAATCCCTATGATTCATGCCGGCATGGCCGGCGACTTCGGGCAATATACGACTCAGCTGGTCACCTGCTTGATCAGCACCATCAGCGCCTGTGCATTCTCGCCCAGTTCCGTAGCGGCCTTGGTGGATTCCCGCGCATCCTGGGCAGTCAGGTTGGAGACATCGCTGATATTGTGAATGTTGCGATTGATCTCCTCCATCACGCTGTGTTGTTCCTGTACCGCACTGGCGATACTCGTGTTCATCTCGGTCACGGTGAGGATCGAGTCCTGTATGCGGTCGAGATCCATGCGCAGATGATCGATCTTTTCGTGGACCTGCTGCATCTGCCCCAGGCTTCCATCCATATCCCGCTTCACCAGGTTCACGTCGCCGTCGAGCGCGGCGAGCAGGGTCTTGATGTTGTTGGTGGACTCCTTGGTCTGATTGGCCAGGGTGCGCACCTGGTCGGCAACCACCGCAAAGCCCCGGCCATGTTCTCCGGCGCGTGCCGCCTCGATCGCCGCGTTCAGCGCCAGCAGGTTGGTCTGCTCGGAGATCTCCTCGATGAAACGCAGCACCGAGTCCACGCTGTGAAAATCCTGGCTCAGCTTGTTGATCACTTCGCCGGTATTCTCCACATGGCGGCTGAGATCGGTGATCTCGCTCATGACATCTTTCAAAGTGTTGTTGCCGTCATCCACTTGGGACCGGGTGGAGTGGGTCTTGTCGGCGGTACTGTTGGCGTTGCGTGCGATCTCCTCGACGGTGGCGCTCATTTCGTTGACCGCCGTGGCGACCTGCTCGATCTCCGACTCGATCTTCTGCACATTCTCGTCACTGCGTTTGGCGGTCGAAGTGGCGCTGTCAGCCGCACTGCAGAGGAAACCGGAGAACTGATGAAGCCTTCCGACAGCGGTATTGAGCTTGGACTGCAGCATCAGCATGCTGTGCTCCACCGTTGCCGCCTCCTGGCCGTTACCTGAATAGACAAAAGCCAACAGATCATTGTCGGCGATGGACTTGCCGACAGCGCGCAACCTGGCGAAGGGCCTGTTCAAGACAAAGGCGAAGAGGCCGGCCAGTGGTATGTCGGCCAATCCCACGATCACTGTATCGAGTGGTGTCAGACGACCGGTAATGAGTCCGACAACAGCGGAGACCAGTAACAGCAGCATGAGCGCGATAAAGGTACGATGCGTATGGTTCAGGCGAAACTGCAGATTACCGATAAGTCCCAGTTTGCCGCCTTTTTTGTTGATCTTGGTATAGAGCGATTCCGCACGTGCTACCTGCTCACGGCTGGGCCGATACCTGACCGACTGATAGCCGGCAATCGTATCCCCTTCATAAATGGGCGAGACATAGGCGTGGACCCAGTAGTAGTCACCGTTCTTGCATCGGTTTTTCACCAGACCGATCCAGGGTCGGCCAGACTTGACGGTACCCCAAAGATTCTCGAATGCCAGTGGCGGCATGTCAGGATGGCGCACCACGTTGTGATTGAAACCGACCAACTCATCGCGGTTGAAACCGCTGATTCGCACGAAGGCGTCGTTGACCGAGGTGATTATTCCTTTGAGGTTGGTGGTCGAGATGATGCGATCATCCTCTCCAAACATGACCTCGTTATCAGTAACTGGAAGGTTCTTTTTCACAATATCTGCCTCTGGACTCGTAGGGGTATAAAATGGCAGGCATCTCCCTCCAGTGGATAAGGCACTGCGTTGGATGTTGTCGTGGATTTTCTTCAGGAAAGATTAGCGGAAAAAAGCACCGAACACTCTCACGACAGGAGGTCCTTTCGCCAACAAATGAGGGGCAAGAGTCGGCTACCGTATGGTCACAGACTGCGATTGAAGATCTGTCACGCATAATTGAACTCACTGGAATCGCGCTGCAGCAACATCTCGAACTCCTCTGCGGGCATCGGCTTGGCGAACAGATAGCCCTGGGCATAGTCGCATCCGATCTTCTTCAGAATGGCGCGCTGAGCTTCACTCTCGACCCCCTCGGCGACCACTCGGATACCCAGTTTGTGCGCCATCACGACGATGGCTTCGGACAAAGCACGATCGCTGGGATCGCTCTCCAGATTGCTGACGAAAGACTTATCCAACTTAAGATAGTCGATTTCGAATCGCTTCAGATAGGCGAGAGATGAGTAACCGGTACCGAAATCATCGATCGCCACCTGCATGCCCGCTTCCCGCAGGTAGTGCAGCCGCTCATGACTGTTGCTGGTCGCCTTGAGCAGTACACCCTCGGTAATTTCGATCACCACGCCTTTCGGCGAGACATGGTGTTGCTGCAAATATTCGAGCCACTCGTCCTTGGCGGTCTCCTCCACCAGAAACTGCATGGGTGACTTGTTGATACTGACCTGAAAGTCAGGATCGTAGTCCGCACGCCACACCTGGATCTGTTGCACTGCCTCCCTGAATACCCGGTTGCCTATCTCATGGATGGCCCCGGTCTCTTCAGCTACCGGGATGAAGTCGGCAGGACTGATATATCCCTGTTCGGGGTGTTTCCAGCGTAACAGCGCCTCGGCCTTGTGGATGCGACCGCTGGCGAGCGCGACGATGGGTTGGTAGTAAACGGTGAACTGATCCTCGGCCAACGCCTGGTGGATATCCCGGATCAGACGCATGCGGTGCTGTGCCGCCTCCTGCATCGACTTGGTGAAATAGTTGACCCGGTTCCTGCCGTTCTGCTTGGCGGCAAACATCGCCTGATCCGCATTCTTCAACAACTCATCGGCCGACAGTGCATCCTCGGGATAGACGGTGACACCGACGCTGGCGGAAACGAAGACTTGCTCCTCACGTAGCCTGAAGGGTTGTGACAGACAGTCGATGATCTTCTGCCCTATCGCTCCCACGGGTGAGACATCGTGTAACTCGTTCAGGATCACCGTGAATTCGTCGCCACCCAGACGCGCCACCGTATCCGATTCACGCACGCATGAACTGATGCGCTGAGCCGCTTCGACCAGGAGTTCATCACCCATCTGATGTCCCAGTGTGTCATTCACCTCCTTGAAACGATCCAGATCGATAAACAGCAGCGCCAAGCGCTGCGCTTCGCGATGTGCCGTCTTGATACCTTGTTCGAGCCGGTCGGCGAAAAGGCGCCGATTCGGCAACTGGGTCAGGGTATCGTAGTTGGCTTGACGCCAGATCAATGCATCCGTCTTTTTGCGTTCGGTAATATCGGAGAAGAGGGATACCCGCCGATACACCTTTCCATGAATGTCGTAGATGGTATTGATGGTCAACCATTCAACGAACTCTTCCCCGTTCTTGCGCCTGTTCCAGATCTCACCCTGCCACTCTCCCGTCGTCTTCAGGGCACTCCACAGGCTGAGAAAGAATTCCTCATCGTGTGCGCCGGATGCCAGCATGCCCGGATCCTTGCCGAGAACCTCTCGCTCTTCGTAACCGGTCACCTGCGTAAATGCCGGATTGATCGCAAGGATGCTGTTATCCGCATCCGTGATCATCATAGCCTCGCTGGTGTTCTGATAGATGGAGGCGGCCAGGCGCAGAGCCTCGCCAGTCTGATTCCTCTCGATCGAGATCCCGACGAGTTTCACCACATAGTTGATACTCTGGATTTCCCACTCATCAGGCACATGAGGCTGCTCATGATAGACAGAAAAGGTACCCAGGAGTCTGCCGTTGGACGAGAAAACGGGTTCCGACCAACAGGATCTCATACCGATATTTTCCAGAACTTCGCGACAACGATCCGAGTATGGATGCGAATGCAGATCTCCGATGATGACCCGCTCGCCTGTAAACGCCGCCGTGCCGCAAGAGCCCGCTCCCAAGCCGATTTCCACACCCTGAGAAAAAATTTTGAAGGAATCAGGCAGGCTCGGCGCCGCTCCGAACAAAAGACGCTTAGTGTCTTCGTCCACCAGCAGTATGGAGCAGTGCATCTGTGGATTTTCACACTCCACATCCCTGATGATCGTCTCCAGGATTTTATCCAGCGGTGCTTCTGTCGTTAGCATCTCCAGAACCTGATTGCGCGCACGCTCCCTGCGCTGGGTTTTCCTTCTGTGATAGCGCTCGATGAGCATTTGAGTCAGGTTTTGAGAGTATTTTTGTGCACTGAACAACGTCACACCGGTAAATAAGAGGGTCATCGCCCCCATCGCATTGTGAAACGCGTGAGAGGCCATGAAAAAGCGATATGCCAGCGGTAAAGTCGCTAACAGGATATAGCCGACGATTGCTGGTCGCTTGGCCGACAAGGTGGTAACAGCGCCCGCCGTGGTGCCGGCAATGACAAAAGCGAGGAAAACCTGGTGTGGCAAGCTGTGGACAGCGAAAAGGAAGTAACTCGCCGCTCCCCAGCCCAGTCCGGCCAGCAACGCGCCAGTCATTGCCCAAGCGGACCAGGTGCCGATACTGTGCTCAGTGGGATTTACGCGTCGAAAGCGGACTGCCAGGAAAATGCGAAACAGGCTGATGAGGGCGGTACCGAGTAGCCACAAGCCCAGAAGCTCATTCTCGACGACCGGCCAGAGTAGATAGACCAGTATGAGGCTGTTGATTAAAGAGGTGATGAGCGAGAGAGGCGTATTCCCGTAGACCATCTGAAGCAGGTCTGCGCGAACATGCGCCATCAGTGGAGTCGGTCGTCTCTGCATAGCCGCCAGGAAACGTCTACCTCGGTGGGTAGATCATATGTGTTTGTACATCCCACACTGCTTCCCAGCAAAATTGGTTCTATCTAAGGTGAACTTTCTCCGTTTAGGCTTCCACTACCCTGCCAAGCTTATCGACTGATACCTGACTTTCTTTAATGGTTTATCAACATAACTGACATATGATTTTGTCGACATTGATAGCCACGGACAATACATGCCACTGTTAATATCATACTGTTTACAGGGGATTTCCGGGGTTCAATCAGGCTGGACATACCGCTCTATTCCGGCCATGAGAAGCAAATTCTCAGGGTTTAGAGTCCTGAGATTCATGCCCGTCAGAAGGGTACGGGCATGTGCCGGCCTCAAATCTGCAACAGCCGCTGTACGGGACCGAAAGAGCGACGATGGATCTCGGACACGCCCAGCTCCCGGAGGGCCTCCAAGTGCTGCTTGGTGGGGTAGCCCTTGTGCCTGGCCAGGCCGTAACCGGGATAGCGGGCGTCGAGTTCGACCATCTCCCGGTCCCGTGCCACCTTGGCAATGATGGAGGCAGCGCTGATTGACGGTTCGCTGGCATCACCACCGACGATGGTGCGAACCTGGCAGGGAAGTCGGGGCGCCTTGTTGCCGTCGACCAGGGCCAGCCCGGGCGGTGTGGAGAGAGCGGCCACCGCACGCTGCATGGCGAGCAGACTGGCCTGCAGGATGTTGATGCGGTCGATCTCTTCAGGTTCGGCCCGGCCCAGGGCCCAACACAGGGCCTGTTCCCGAATGAGCGGATCGAGCAACTCCCGGCGTTTCTCGCTCAGCTTCTTGGAGTCGGCCAAACCCTCGATGGGTCTTGCGGGATCGAGGATCACCGCGGCCGCAACCACCGGACCGGCCAGGGGACCGCGACCGACTTCATCGACCCCGGCCACCAACTCGGCAGGTAGGGCTTCGAACATATCGATCGTCATGCGGGGCTCCCGATCAGATGCAATATGGCCTGCGCCGCGCTGTCAGCCGCATCGCGACGCAGTCGACGATGGATCTGCAGATAGTGGTCGGCAATCCGCTGCCGCTTTTCTGCGTCGTCCAGCAGATCCAGCAGGGCGGCCCCGAGCATTTCCGGCCGGCAGTCGTGCTGCAGGAACTCCGGCGCCAGGGGTTTGTCGCTCAACAGGTTGGCGATGGCGACATGGGGCACCTTGAGCAGATCGAAGGTACGGATCAGCCAGTGACTGAGCGGTGATAACCGGTAGGCCACTACCATGCAGCGCTTCAGCAGCAGGGTCTCCAGGGTCGCGGTGCCGGATGCGGTAAGCACCGCATCCGCGGCACCGATGGCATCCCGGGGGCGACCGTCCAGCAGGGTGATCGGCAAGCCCGGTGCGATGACCGCGATGCGGGCCTCGAAGGCCTGCCGCACCCGCCCGTTCACCATGGGAGCGACGAACTGCAGAGCCGGATTGCGTTCCAGGCACCAGAGGGCGGTGTTCAGGAAGTCATCCGTCAGACGCCCCACTTCGCTCATGCGGCTCCCCGGCAGCAGGGCGATCACCGGCCGTCCGGGATCGAGTCCGATGATGTCGCGCAGGGCGCTGGCATCAGGCGCCTGCAGCGGAATCTGGTCCGCCAGCGGATGCCCCACATAGGCGGCATTGACGCCGTAGCCGCGCAGGAAATCGACCTCGAAGTCGAACAGGCAGAGCATCAGATCCACCGTGCGGCTGAACTTGCGCGCCCTGCCCTGGCGCCAGGCCCAGACGCTGGGGCAGACGAAATGGGCGGTACGCACACCGGCCTCCTTGAGGCGGCGCTCCAGCGACAGATTGAAGTCCGGGGCGTCGACGCCGATCACCAGATCGGGTTGTGCCAGCTTGAAGTGATCGATCAGACGCCGACGCAATTTCAACAGGCCCGGCAGATGCTTGAGAATCTCGGTCAGTCCCATGACCGGATCCATGTGAGCCAGTGAGCGGCAGCCCGCGGCCTCCATCAGGGGACCGGTCATGCCCTCGAATTGGATGTTTGGGTGTCTGGCCTTGAGGGCCTGTATCAGGGCGGCGGCCAGCTGATCGCCGGAAACCTCATTGGCCAGGATACCGATGCGCAGGGGATTGTCGGGTGAGTGGGTCGGCATCGTGTCGATGGTGTCAGTGAATTTTGGTGGTAGTCGATGCGGCGAGCCGCATCCTACGCGGTATTTGGGTCTGTTGGTGGGGCGGGGCCCCACCCTACCGGTGCATTGTAGGGTGGGGCCCTGCCCCACCGAATACCCGGCTAGCGGAGAATGCCCCGGCCGCTTTCTTTCAGGAAATCGTACAGGACTTGCAATGCGGGGGTCTCCTCCAGCATTTCGCCAATCGCCTCCCGGGCCTCCTCCAATCGCAGTTTTGATTTGTAGATCAGCTTGTAGGCCCGTTTGATCTGGCTGATCTCCTGCGCACTGAAACCGCGACGGCGCAGCCCTTCGCTGTTGATACCGTGGGGCTTGGCCGGTTGACCGGAGACGGTGACGAAGGGAGGCATGTCCATGTTGACCGCCGAGCCCATACCGCAAAAACCGTGGGCACCGACGCGGCCAAACTGGTGCACCATGGTGAAGCCGCCGAGAATGGCCCAGTCGCCGATATGTACGTGACCGCCCAGGGACGCGCCGTTGGCCATGATGACATGATCGCCGATGACACAGTCGTGGGCCACGTGGATGTAGGCCATGAAGAGATTGTCGTTGCCGATGCGGGTGACGCCCTGGTCCTGAACCGTACCGCGATGCAGCGTGGCGCATTCGCGGATCACGTTGCGGTCGCCGATCTCCAGGCGGGTGGGTTCGCCGGCGTACTTCTTGTCCTGGGGGTCCTCGCCGACGGAGGCGAACTGATAGATGCGGTTGTCCCGGCCAATGGTGGTTGACCCCTTGATCACGACATGGGGGCCGACCCGGGTGCCCTGGCCGATGCGCACACCGGCACCGATGACGCTGAAGGGACCGACCGAGACCCCCTCGTCCAGCTCGGCAGCGGGGTCGATGACTGCGCGCGAATCGATCAGCTTCCTATCTCCCGTGCGGTACACATGATTTCGGCGGTCGCCGCGATCTTGCCGTCGACTGTGGCGGTACAGTCGAAGAAGCCGATACCGCGTTTCATCTTGGTCTGCAGGACTTCGAGCATCAACTGATCGCCGGGCTCCACCTGCTGCTTGAAACGGGCCTTGTCGATGCCGACGAAGAGGTAGATGGTTGTCGGGTTGACCGTATCGGGATTCGACTCCATCGCCAGCAGCCCGGTGGCCTGGGCCATCGCCTCGACGATCAACACGCCCGGCATCACCGGTTGAATCGGGAAGTGGCCATTGAAGAAGGGCTCGTTGTAGGTGACGTTCTTGAGCGCCAACAGACGCGTATCCTTCTCGAACTCGAGTACACGGTCGATGAGCAGGAAGGGGTAGCGGTGCGGCAGCAATCGCAGCACCTTGTTGATATCCATCGCGATCAAATCGCTCTCCCGAGTCTGTCTGTTGTCAGCTGTCCGATCCGCCTTCGAGCTTTCGGACTTTCTTTTTCAGCGCCTTGAGTTCGTTGTTCATCTCTTCGAGACGTCTTACCCGGGCAACCGTCTTGCGCCATTCGCCATTCTCCATGGCCGGCAGACCGCCGCTGTAGTAACCGGGTGATTCGAAGGAGCGGGTCACCAGGGTGGCGGCGGAAAAGTGGGCATTATCCCCGATCCTAAGATGCCCGACCACTCCGGTGAGTCCGCCGACAGTACAATGGCGGCCAATCTTTGTCGAGCCGGCCACTGCCGAACAACCCGCCATGGCCGTGTGCTCGCCGATCTCCACGTTGTGCGCGATCTGAATCTGGTTGTCGAGCTTGACCCCGTCGTGCAGCACCGTGTCCTCCAGAGCGCCGCGATCGATGGTGGTGTTGGCACCAATCTCCACATCGTTGCCGATACGTACGCGCCCCAGCTGGGGGACCTTCTCCCAGCGACCGTTGTCGTTGGCCAGGCCAAAGCCGTCGGCACCCAGCACTGCGCCCGGGTGGATCAGGCAACGCTCGCCGATCTGGGTGTCCCGGCACAGGGTGACCCGCGCCACCAGACGCGAGCCCGTTCCGATCCGGCAATCCGCCTCGATGACACAACCGGGACCGATGTAGGCCTGGGCGCCGACGCTGACCTCCTCGCCCACCACTGCACAGGCTCCGACATGGGCGCTGGAATCGATGTTTGCGGAGGCCGCCACCACCGCGCTGGGGTGGATTCCTGGAGAGAATGCGGGCTGCGGATAGAGCAGCGAAGCGGCGCGAGCATAGCCCAGATAGGGATTGTCGCTGATCAGGGCGGCGACGGGACAGTGCTCGGCATCCTCGGCCGCGAGTATCACCGCCGAGGCTCGGGTCGATGTCAGGTAGCGACGGTAGAGCGGATTGCTGAGGAAGCTCAACTGTCCGGGATCGGCATGCTGCAGGGTGCCGACACCCGAGATCTCAGTCTCCGGGTCGCCGCGCAGCTCGGCACCGATGGCTTGAGCCAGCTCCTGCAGTCGCCAGGCCAATGCGTCCGCCCCCCGAATACTACTGGCTCTTCAGATTGCGCAGCTTCTCCAGCACCAGGTCGGAGATGTCGATCTTCTTGCTGAAGTAGACCACACCGTCGGATACGATCAGGTCGATCTTCTCGGCCTTGCCGACCTCCTGAATCACCTCGCGAACCTGCTGGCGCAGTTTCTTGAACTCCTCGTTCTGGCGCAGATTCAGGTCCTCACGGAACTCGGTCTGTGAATTCTTCAGGCTGCGGCTGCGGCTGAGAATGTCGCGTTCCAGGCGTTTGACCTCCGATTCGCTCATCACGCTGCCGTCACGCTGCAGCTTCTCCTCCAACTGCTTGAGCTGTTTCTGCTCGGCCAACAGCTCCTTTTCGCGACGTGAAAACTCTGTCTGCAGCCGATCCCGGGCCTCCTGATATTGTGGCGATTCCTCGAACACCTTGGTGGCATTGACGAAAGCAATGCGATAGTCCTCTGCATACAGCGGGCCGCTCAGCAGCAGCAGTACGGGCAATAGGTAGATAGTGCTTTTCAGGTATTTCACTCAAACAACTCCTTAATATGGCTTAGTAGGGGTAAGGCTTTCGCTGATCATCTCGAAGCTGACTCCGCCTCCGCCGCAATCATGCGGGTTCGGCGGCTACCGGGTCAGCCCGAGGTCGCGGGTTGTGCCCCCGTCCAGGGACGTCCAGAACCCTTGCGCTAAAAACCGCCACCAATTCTGAACTGAAATTTCTCGGTGTCGTCGCCCTCCTCCTCAATCAGGGGATAGCCCAGACTGAAGGAGAGGGCGCCAACCGGCGAGTACCAAGATAACATCAGACCGGTGGAGACTCTAATCTGATCCCACTCAACGTTCTGCCCCGCCTCCACATCGAAAACATTGCCGGCATCGATGAACCAGCCGGCACGGACCGTATCCTTGAAATCCTCGCCGAAGGCCGGGAACATCAGCTCCATTTGACCGGCGATTTTGGCATTTGCTCCCAGGGCGTCACCCTGGGAGTCCCGGGGACCGAGGGTATTCTCCTTGAATCCACGCACCGTGCCGATACCGCCGGCGTAGAAATTACGGAAGAACGGCAACTGTTCGTCGTCGCCGTAGCCGTCACCGTATCCGATCTCGCCGTTGAGCATCAGGGTCAGGTTGCTGGTGAGCGGGAAGTAGCGCGTGTTGCGATAGCTCACCCGGTAGTATTGAAGATCGCTCCCCGGCGTATTGGTCTCCACGGAAAACACCTGGCGGCCGCCCTTGGAGGGAAAGATGGCCTTGTTGCGGGTATCCCTGATCCAGCTGCCGACCAGTTCCAGGTCGAGGAAGTGGTCACCGTTCGCATCCATGAAATCGATGATCTCCTGGGACGGGGCGGAGCCCAGGTAGAACGTAGTGTCCTCTAAGGCGGCGCTCAGGCGCAGGCGGTCGTACTCGGTGATCGGGATGCCGTAGCTCATACCGAGGCGGCCTACGTCAGTGGAGTAGCTGGAGATGTTGAGTTCCGCGAAATCGGTCTTGCGGTAGCTCATCTCGATGCCACGGCTGACACCATTGATGGTGTAGTAGGGGTTGGTGTAGGCGATACTCAGTTTCTTCGTCGCGTCACTGGTATCGAAGCCGGCGCTGACCCGCTTGCCGCTGCCGAGGAAGTTGTCCTGGGTGATGCTGCCGTTGAGAATCAGGCCCTGGGTCTGCGAGTAACCGATACCGGCGCTGAGGCTGCCCGAGGCGGCCTCCGTCACATTGACATTGACGTCGACCAGATCGGTACTGCCGGGTACCGCCGGGGTCTCCACACTGACTTCGCTGAAATAGCCCAGTCGCTGCAGACGTTCGCGGGAGAGGCGGGTCTTCTCGCCAGAGAACCAGGCCGACTCCATCTGCCGCATCTCGCGCCGCATGACCTCATCCCGGGTCGAGGCGTTGCCGCTGAAACTGACGTAGCGCACATAGACCCGCTTGCCGGGATCGACGAAGAAGGTGATATCGACGGTTCGCTTCTCCCGATCGATGTCGGGAATGCTGTTGACGTTGGCGAAGGCGTATCCCGCGTCGGAGTATTTGCTGCTCAGGCGGTCGGCGCTGGCGGTCAGCTTCTTGCGCGAAAAGACCTCGCCGCGCCTCAGGTGGATGAGCGGAAACAGCTCCTCCTGTGGAAGCTCGATCTCACCCGCCAGCTTGATGTCGTTGAGGGTGAAGATCTCGCCCTCGTTCACCACGACGGTGATGTAGATGTCCTTTTTGTCGGGGGTGATGGAGACCTGGGTGGATTCGATCTTGAAATCGATGTAGCCCCGATCCAGGTAATAGGAACGCAGCGTCTCCAGATCGCCCGAGAGGGCCTGTTTGGAGTACTTGTCCTTGCTGGAGAAGAAGGCGTACCAGGCGGGAATGCCGAGCTGGAACTCATCCAGCAGCTCGTCGTCGTCGAAGGCGTTGTTGCCGATGATGTTGATGCGCTTGATACGGGCGGTGAGTCCCTCGGAGATCTCGATGTCGATGCCGACCCGGTTGCGCTCCAGCGGCGTCACCGTGGACTTGATCCTGACTCCGTACTTGCCGCGCGAGAAATACTGGCGATTGAGCTCCTGCTCCACCGTCTCCAGCAAGGCGCGCTTGAACACCTGCCCCTCGGCCAGGCCGATGTCCTTGAGGCCGGCAAGCAGCTGTTCGGTATCCAGGTCCTTGTTGCCGCTGATATTGATCTCGGCGATGGCGGGACGCTCGCGGACGAAAACGATCAGGACATTGCCATCCTGCTCCAGCCGCACATCCTGAAAGAAACCGGTCTTGAACAGGGTGCGGATGATCTGGGCGCTGTTGGCGTCGGTGACCTCATCGCCACTCTTCACCGGCAGGTAGTTGAAGACGGTGCCGGCGGAGATGCGCTGCAACCCCTCGACCCGGATATCCTCCACCACGAATGCCCGCGCCTGTGACGCGATCAACCCGAGAAACAGCAACAGGGCGACGGCAGGAAGGCGAATTGGTAGTGACATGCAGTGGCTACTTTCAGGTACTGGTTAGTTATCGTTGCCCTAAACCCGCCATGCCCAGCCATACCGGGTAACAACACAGCGCGACAGTATAAGTGATCTTGTACGCTCAGGATACTCGGAGGCGCTCCACTCACGCGATTCCGACGGGCCCACCGCTAGCCAAAAAAACGATTCAGATCGACATAGAAGGCGATGGACATGATGACCAGCAGAATCAACATGCCAATTTTCTGTCCCTGCTCCACGAAGCGATCCGGCAGAGGCCCCCCTTTCACCGCCTCGACCAGAAAGAAGAAGAGGTGGCCGCCATCGAGCACCGGGATCGGCAACAGATTGAGCACGCCGAGGCTGACGCTGACCACGGCCAGGAACTTGATGAAGTAGACCAGGCCGTAACTGGCCGACTTTCCGGCCGAATCGGCGATCGAGATCGGACCGCTGAGGTTCTTCACCGAGACCTCACCGATCACCATCTTGCCGAGCATGCGCAACATCAGAGCGGACAGATCCCAGGTCTTGGAGAGCGCCTGACCCATGGCGTCGACAGGCCCGTAGCGGACCAGGGAGCGGTACCCCTCCATCAATCCTTCAGGAACCGAAACCCCGGCGCCGATCCGGCCGTAGGCCTGTTCGCCCTGCCCCATGGTTTTGGGCGTCAGCTGCACAGTCTGCGTTTCGCCCGCCCGCTCGATCTCGACCTCCAGGGTCTGCTGCGGACGTTCGCGCACATAGGCCACCCACTGGGCCCAGTCCTGCACCGCCACGCCGTCCACGCTGAGGATCCGGTCGCCGCTGCGCAGCCCCGCCTGTTGCGCGGGCTCGCCCGCCAGCACCTCTCCGATCACCGGCGGCAGGACCGGTCGACCGGGGGTGAGACCCAGGTTCTGCAGGATCTTGCCCTCTTCCGCCAGCGACTGCAGATCGTGAGTGTCGAGCCAGCGCTGGCGCTCGGCGCCGGACTCGTTGCGCACCCGAATCGACAGACTCGACTGATCCAGCGACTCGGAAAGCAGCGCATAGACCACGCTCTCCCAGGAGGGGGTCGCCTGTTCGCCCACGGCGAGGATCTCGTCGCCCGGCTGGAAACCGGCCTGCTCGGCCCGGGAGTCGGCGGCCACCTCCCCCACCAGCGGTTTGAGTCCGCTGTCGCCGATAATGAAGACGAGCCAGAAGGCGAAGATGGCGAACAGGAAGTTGAACAGCGGCCCGGCCACCACGATGGCGCTGCGCACCGGCAGGGACTGGCGGTTGAAGGCCCGCGCCTGTTCGGCCGCCGCCACCGGCGCCTCCCGTTCGTCGAGCATCTTCACATAGCCGCCCAGAGGAATGGCGGCGATCACATATTCGGTGTCGTCCCGGCCAAGGCGTTTCCACAGAGGGCGTCCGAAACCGATGGAGAAGCGCAGCACCTTGACCCCGAGCTTGCGCGCGACCCAGAAGTGGCCGAACTCGTGCACGGCAATGAGTATCGCCAGGGCGCCCAGAAAAGAGAGGATGGTGAAGAGTATCGAGTCCATACTTTTGGATCAGACCCTGGCCAGGGCCTCTTGTTCCGCCACATCCCGCGCCTCGCGGTCGATCTGCAGAAGACGCTCCAGGGAGTCGGCCTCAGTAGCCGGCAGCCGCTGCAGCGTCTCCTCAACCACCTCGGCAATGGCGGTGAAAGGCAGCCGTTCGTCGAGGAAGGCGGCTACCGCCACCTCGTTGGCGGCGTTCAGAATCGCCGGCGCGGTGCCGCCGGCTCCGATCGCCTCGAAAGCCAGGCGCAGACAGGGGAAACGAACCAGGTCGGGCGCTTCGAAATCGAGCCGCGCCACTTTGAACAGATCGAGACTGCCGACGCCCGATTCGATACGTTCCGGCCAGGCCAGGGCGTGGGCGATGGGGGTGCGCATATCCGGATTGCCCAGCTGGGCGAGCACTGAACCATCGGCGTACTCCACCATGGAGTGGATGACGCTCTGGGGGTGCAGCACCACCTGGATCTTCTCGGCCGGGGCGTGGAACAGCCAGTGCGCCTCGATCACCTCCAGTCCCTTGTTCATCATGGTGGCGGAATCGACCGAGATCTTGCGCCCCATATCCCAGTTGGGATGGGCGCAGGCCTGTGCCGGCGTGACCTCGGTCAACGCCTCGAGCGGGATATTGCGGAAAGGCCCCCCCGAGGCGGTCAGCAAAATGCGCGTGACCCCGCTGAGATCGAGATCCCGGGCGCCGTCGGGAGGCAGACACTGGAACACGGCATTGTGCTCGCTGTCGATGGGCAGAACCTGCGCACCATGGGTCTGCACCTCCTGCATGAAGAGGCGACCCGCCATCACCAGCACCTCCTTGTTGGCCAACAGCACCCGCTTGCCCGCCCTTACGGCGGCCAGTGTCGGCAGCAGCCCGGCGGCGCCGACGATGGCGGCCATGACGAAATCGGCTTCGCGCATGGCGGCGGCGATCTCCAGACCCCGCAGCCCGCACAGCACCTCGGTGGTGATGCCACGATCGGCCAAGCCCTTCGCCAGTCGGCGCCCGGCCTCTTCATCGGCCATCACCGCGACGGTGGGGCGAAACCGCTGACACTGGTCCAGCATCCGCTCCGCATCCCGATGGGCGGTGAGGGCCACGACCCGATAACGATCCGGATGGCGAGCGATCACATCGAGGGTGCTGACACCGATCGAACCGGTGGATCCGAGTATGGTGATGCCCTTCATGCGCCCACCCCGAACAGGGCCAGACCCAGCATGAAGACCGGTGCGGCGGCGGTCAGGCTGTCGATGCGATCGAGCATGCCGCCATGTCCCGGCAGCAGGGCGCCGCTGTCTTTCATGTGTCGTCGGCGCTTGAGCAGACTTTCGAACAGGTCACCCACCACGGAAAAGAGCATGGTGGCCAGACAGAGCATCAACACCAGCGGAGCCTGCCCGAATTCAACCCCCAACCACCAGGCCAGAAACACGCCGCACAACAAGGCGCTGACCATGGCGCCGTAGACCCCTTCCCGGGTCTTGCCCGGGCTGACCTGCGGCGCCAGCTTGTTACGGCCGAAACGGTGTCCGGCAAAGTAGGCCCCAATATCCGCGCTCCAGATCAGAATCAGCAGAAACAGCAGCAACAGCGGGCCGTTTTGCGGTAGCCGATGTAGCATCACCAGCGCCAGCCAGGCGGGGATCAGTACCGCCACGCCCTCCACCGCTCGCAGGGGCTCGACGCCTGTGACAGCCGTCTCGACGCCACGAAACCGCGTCAGGCGGTAGAGTGCGCTCAGCCACCAGATCACGCCGAAGACAACGACCCAGAGAAAGCCGTCAGGGGGCATCAGATAGAGAATGGCGAGCATCAGCAGCAGCAGGATCAGGCTGTAAGCGACCTGACCCAGAGTCGAGGCAATTCCGCTCAACACGGCCCACTCCCTGGCACCGACGGCAACCACCAACGCCATCATCGGGGCGAGCGTGGCTGTCGGCAGCAGAAGTACGGCGGCAATCACCAGGGGGGCGAGTATCAGGGCGGTGATGACACGCTGCTTCAGCATGGGCCCGCTCAGGAGGCTTCCGCCTGATCCGACAGTTGCTCCCCGGTACGTCCGAATCGCCGCTCCCGACTGGCGTAGTCCTGCAGCGCCTCATCGAGCGCCCTGCTGTCGAAGTCGGGCCAGAGGATGTCGGTGAAGTAGAGTTCGGTATAGGCGCACTGCCAGAGCAGGAAATTGCTCAGGCGCCGTTCGCCCCCGGTACGGATGAACAGATCGGGCTCCGGCAGGTGCGGAAAGGAGAGCGCTCCGGCCAACGCCGTCTCGTCCACCTGTTCCGGTTCGAGTTCGCCGGCCCGCACCCGCTCGGCCAGCTGCCTGGCCGCCTGAGCGATATCCCAGCGTCCGCCGTAGTTGGCGGCGACCTGCAGCACCAGTCCGGTGTTTTCAGCCGTCAGGGCTTCGACCTCGGCGATGTGTTTTTGTAGTTTGGCGGAAAAGGCGTTGCGATCGCCGATGATGCAGAGTTTGACCCCGTTGCGATGAAGCCGTCGCGCCTCTTTCTTGAGCGAGCGGATGAAGAGGTCCATGATCAGGCCGACCTCCTTCTGAGGCCGCTGCCAGTTCTCGCTGCTGAAGGCGAACAGGGTGAGGACCTGGATACCGCGTTCGACGCAGGCCTCGACGATGCGCCTGACCGCCTCGACGCCGACCGGATGACCCGCATAGCGGGGCAGGCCGCGGCGCTGCGCCCAGCGTCCATTGCCATCCATGATCACGGCGATATGGCGCGGTAATCTCCTCTCGTCCGAGTCGGTTTCCTGGGATCTCCCCTGGGTCATGGGATCGTTAGGTGAGGTATCGGGACGGTAGGTTCCCGACCTCAGATCTCCATCAGGTCCTTCTCTTTCTCACCCAGCACCTCGTCGACCTTCTTGATGTGCTGATCGGTCAGGTTCTGGATGATCTCCTGGCCACGACGCTCGTCATCCTCAGAGATCACTTTCTCTTTCACCAGTTCCTTGAGTTCGTGATTGGCGTCGCGTCGGATGTTGCGGATCGCCACCTTGGCCCCCTCCGCCTCCTGGCGCACGACCCGGATCAGATCCTTGCGGCGCTCTTCGGTCAACGGCGGCATGGGCACGCGGATCACAGTACCGGCGCTCATCGGGTTGAGCCCCAGGTCGGAGGTCATGATGGCCTTCTCCACCGGTGCGACCATGGTCTTCTCCCAGGGGGTGACGGTGAGGGTGCGGGCATCCTCGGTGTTGATGTTGGCCACCTGGCTCAAGGGCACCTCGGAGCCGTAGTAATCGACCCGGATATGGTCGAGCAGGCTGGGATGAGCGCGGCCGGTGCGTACCTTTGCCAGCTCATGTACGAGCGCTTCCACACTCTTGCCCATTCGGGTTGTCGCGTCGGTCTTGATATCGTCGATCATCTCAGTCGCCCTTTTCCACCAGAGAGCCGATGGCCTCACCGCGCAGCAGACGCATGAGGGCACCCGGGTCATTGATGTTCATAATACGCAACGGCATACCATTGTCCCGACAGAGTACGATGGCCGTTGCATCCATCACCTGCAGGTTTTCCGCCAGCGCCCTATCGTAGGTCAGATTGGGATAGAACACCGCCTCGGGGTCTCTCACCGGATCGGCGGAGTAGACACCATTGACCTTGGTCGCTTTGATCATCAGATCGGCGTTGATCTCGACCGCGCGCAGACTGGCCGCCGAATCGGTCGTGAAATAGGGGTTGCCGGTGCCGGCGGCCAGAATCACCACCTCTCCGGAATCCAGGCAGCGGCGGGCATCCCGCGCAGTGAAACTGTCGCACACATCCGGCATTGCCAGCGCCGACATCACACGGGCCGGCACACCGGCTCGATTCAGGGCATCCTGCATCGCCAGCGAGTTCATCACCGTGGCCAGCATGCCCATATGGTCGCCTCGCACCCGGTCGAATCCGCCTTGAGCCAGACCAGCGCCGCGGAAGATGTTGCCGCCGCCGATGACCAGACCGATCTGCAGCCCGGCCCCCACCAGCTCGGCGATCTCACCGGCCACCCGGTGCAGAATCCCGGGATTGATGCCGAAATCGTCCTCCCCCATCAACGCTTCGCCGCTGAGCTTGAGCAGAATGCGCTGGCAGATCAGTTGCGTCATCGGGACTCCTGGAGTGGACGGTTGGGTGATTATAAACGCTTGTGAAAACCAGGTCTTGTGGAAACACAGCGGGGCGGGCCGGAATCGACCCGCCCCGCTGCCGCTTACATCTTGGCCTGAGCCATCACCTCTTCGGCAAAGTTCTCCTGCTTCTTCTCGATACCTTCACCGACCTCGAAGCGCTGGAACTGAACCAGTTTGGCGTCGCGGCTCTTCAGCAGCTTGGCGACAGTGGTATCCGGGTCCTTGACGAAGGCCTGGCCCAGCAGGGTGTTCTCGGCCAGGAACTTGCGCATGCGACCGTCGACCATCTTCTCGATGATCTCGTCCGGCTTGCCGCTCTCCTTGGCCTGGGCGGTTACGATCTCGCGCTCTTTGTCGAGCAGATCCTGGGGCATCTGGTCCTCGGAGAGACAGACCGGATTGGTCGCCGCGATATGCATGGCCAAGTCCTTGCCCAGCTCCTCGTCGCCGCCCTCGAGTTCGAGCACGACACCGATGCGCACACCGTGACGATAGCTGACCAGCTTGCCGTTGCCGGCCTCGAAACGGGTGAACCGGCGTACGTTCATGTTTTCACCGAGCTTGGAAACCAGGGCCTCGCGGGCCTGGTTGACGGTGGTCTCCTCACCTTCGTGCAGCGGCAGCTCCATCAGCCCGGCGACATCGTCGGCACCGCCGGCCAGCACGCGGTCGGCCACGGCGCTGGCAAAAGAGGTGAAATTGTCATCCTTGCCCACGAAATCGGTCTCGCAGTTGACCTCGACCATCGCGGCCTTGCTGCTGTCGTCACTGAAGCTCAGCACGATCACGCCCTCGGCGGCGATACGGCCCGCCTTCTTGGCGGCCTTTGCCTGACCCGATTTACGCATGTTCTCGATGGCGGCTTCGATATCCCCATCGGTTTCGACCAGTGCCTTCTTGCACTCCATCATGCCTGCGCCGGTACGTTCGCGCAGCTCCTTCACTAAAGCGGCTGTAATCGCCATGATTAGTTACCCTTTTCTCTAGATTTCAGATAAACGGAAAGGGCCGGATCCCGTCAGCGACCGAGTCCGACCCAGGCTGTGTCGTCTTTACGCGCGATCAGGAGGCGTCTTCCGAGACCTCGACGAACTCCTCGCCACCGTTTCCGCCGGCCATGTGGGCAGCGCTGGCACGCCCTTCCAAGATCGCGGCTGAGGCACCCTGAACATAGAGTTGAATCGCACGAATGGCGTCATCGTTGCCGGGAATCACATAATCGATCTCGTCGGGATCGTTGTTGGTATCGACCACGCCGACCACCGGCACACCCAGCTTGCGAGCCTCGGCCACGGCGTTCTTTTCGTGTCCGACGTCGATAATGAACAGGGCGTCGGGCAGGCCGTTCATGTTTTTGATACCGCCCAGACTGCGCTCCAGCTTCTCCAGCTCGCGGCGCAGGCCCAGAGCCTCTTTCTTGTTGAAACGCTGCTCGACGCTGCCGTCCTCAAACATGGATTCCAGCTCTTTCAGGCGCTTGATCGACTGCTTGATGGTCTTGAAATTGGTCAGCATGCCACCCAGCCAGCGGTGGTTCACATAGGGCATGCCGCAGCGTTCGGCCTCTTCGCGCACGGCTGACTGGGCCGCGCGTTTGGTACCGACGAAAAGGATCTTGCCGCCGTTGGCGGAGAGCGAACCGATGAAGTTCATCGCATCCTTGAACAGGGGAAGCGTCTTTTCCAGGTTGACGATATGAATCTTGTTGCGGTGACCGAAGATGTAGGAACCCATCTTGGGATTCCAGTAGCGGGTCTGATGTCCGAAATGCACGCCAGCCTCAAGCATCTGGCGCATAGATACTTCACTCATGAGTGACTCCTGATTGTATGGGTTGTTACCTCCACATACCCCATGGTCCGACCCTCTTGCGAGGGCACCCGGGCCCATGTGCCGGTATGTGTGTGTAGTGTCCGCCGGCAAACCCTGTTTACCTGGCGGTTTTGCTTGGCTGAACCGATTGCGATTCAGCGGTGCGTTTTATACCATAAGCGGCTCGAAGCGACAAACGCTTACATCCCTCAACCCATTCAACCCCCCGGATTTCAAGCGATTTCACATGGGTGTCACAATCAAAACGGCGGCTGAGATCGAAAAAATGCGCGTGGCCGGGCGTCTGGCCGCCGAAGTGCTCGAAATCATCGAGCCCCATGTCCGCCCCGGAATCACCACGGATGAGCTCGACCGTATCTGTCATGACCACATCGTCAATGTGCAGAAGGCGATTCCAGCCCCTCTCAACTACCGCGGCTTCCCCAAATCGATCTGCACCTCGGTGAACCAGGTGGTCTGCCACGGCATTCCCGGTGAGAAGCGACTCAAAAGGGGCGACATCGTCAACATCGACATCACCGTCATCAAGGACGGCTACCACGGCGACACCAGCAAGATGTTCGCCGTGGGTCAATCCTCGGTACTGGCCAACCGCCTGATGGACGTGACCCAGAGAGCCCTCTATATCGGCATCGAGCACGCCCGGCCGGGCAAGCATCTGGGTGACATCGGCCACGCCATCCAGAGCTTCGTGGAGTCGCACAACTATTCGGTAGTGAGGGAGTACTGCGGCCACGGCATCGGCCGCGAGTTCCACGAGGATCCGCAGGTGCTCCATTACGGCACCCCGGGCGCCGGCATTCAGTTGCAGCCAGGCATGTGTTTCACCATCGAACCGATGGTCAACGCCGGTAAACAGCAGGTCAAGCTCAAGCCGGACGGCTGGACCGTGGTCACGCGCGACCGCAGCCTCTCCGCCCAGTATGAACACACCCTGCTGATCACCGAGAGCGGCTGCGATATCCTGACGCTGCGCGAGGAAGAGGCTGGACTTTTCCAGTAATCAAACACCCTATGATCGATTACGCCACGCTCGATGAGGCGTTCGCCACCGGCTCCTCCCCGGTCCAACCCTGCAAGACCTACCTGAAGCACTACGCGGAGAGTGTCAAAGAGCGATTCGCCACTGGCAGCACTCCCACCGGCATCCTGGTGGCGGAACGGGCCCGTCTGGTGGACGAAGTGCTGCAACGCGCCTGGCGACTCCACTTTTCCGATGCCGCCGAGGCCTCTTTGGTGGCAGTCGGCGGCTACGGCCGCGGAGAACTCCACCCGGGATCGGACATCGACCTGCTGATCCTGCTCGACAGCGAGCGGAATTTCGAAGCCTTCAAGAGCAACCTGGAGCAGTTCCTGACCCTGCTGTGGGACATCGGCCTGCAGGTCGGACACAGCGTGCGCACCATCGACGACTGCGTCAGGGAGGCGGCCCAGGACATCACCGTCATTACCAATCTGATCGAGGCCCGCCACCTGGCCGGTTCGCAACCCCTCTACGACGCCATGCTGGTGGCCACGGGCCCCGAGCGGATGTGGAGCAGCCACGACTTCTTCGAGGCCAAGTGGAAGGAACAGATCCAACGTCATGCCAAACAGGACGATGCCATCAGCAACCTGGAGCCCAACGTCAAGGAGAGTCCCGGCGGCCTGCGCGACATCCAGACCATCGGCTGGGTGGCGAAACGTCACTTCCGTATCAAGAACCTGCACGACCTGGTGGGCCACGACTTCCTCACCGAGGCGGAATACAAGACCCTGATCGATGGCCAGGACCATCTGTGGCGGGTGCGCTTCGCGCTCCACCTGCTGACCGGGCGACACGACGACCGGTTGCTGTTCGACCACCAGCGCACCCTGGCCACCCAGCTGGGCTATGACGACGACTACGCCAACCTGGCGGTGGAGTGCTTCATGCGCGACTACTACCGCACGGTGATGGAGCTGAGCCGGCTCAACGAGATGCTGCTGCAGCACTTCCAGGAGACCATTCTGCTCAAGGACCGGCTGGGTGAACCGATCGCGATCAGCCGGCGTTTCCAGAGTCGCAGCGACTTCCTCGAGGTGACCCACGACCGCGTCTTCGAGCGCAGCCCCACCGCCCTGCTGGAACTCTTTCTGGTGCTGCAGGAGAATCCCCACCTCAAGGGTGTGCGTGCCAGCACTATCCGCTTGGTGCGCAACAACACCTATCTGATCGACGAGCAGTTTCGCCAGGACATCCGCGCCCAAAGCTTGTTCATGGAGATCCTGCGCCAACCCCGGGGCATCACCCGCGCCATGCGGCGGATGAACATCTATGGGGTACTGGCCGCCTATATCCCGGTGTTCGAGAATATCGTCGGACGCATGCAATACGACCTCTTCCACGTCTACACCGTGGACGAGCACACCCTCATGGTGGTGCGAAACCTGCGCCGGCTGACCGTCGAAAAGTATGCCGAGGAGCACCCGTTCTGCGCCCATCTGATGCGCACCCTACCGAAGGAGGAGCTGATCTACCTGGCGGCCCTGTTTCATGACATCGCCAAAGGGCGGGGCGGCAACCACTCCGAGCTGGGCGCCCTCGACGCCCTGGAGTTCTGCCGCCTGCACCATCTGAGCGAATACGACGGCCATCTGGTGAGCTGGCTGGTGCGCAACCACCTGGTGATGTCGATGACCGCCCAGCGCAAGGACATCACCGATCCCGAGGTAGTACAGGAGTTCGCCGCCCTGGTCGGCGACATCAACCGCCTGACCTACCTCTACCTGCTGACCTTCGCCGACAGTCGCGCCACCAATCCCGCCGCCTGGAACTCCTGGAAGGATTCGCTGCTGCGCGACCTGTTCAACGCTACCCGACGCGCGCTGCTCAGGGGCCTGGACAACCCCCTGGCTCAGGAGGAGCTGGTGAAGGAGAAGCAGGAGGAGGCCATGTCTCAGCTGTTGCGCTCGACAGAGCTGGAGGAGAGCGCCATCCGCAAACTGTGGGCGACCTTCAACAACGAGTACTTTCTCACCCACTCGCCGAATGCGATCCAGCGCCATACCCAGGCGGTGCTCGCCACTCCGGCCCATGAGCTGCCACTGATCCGGATGCGCCAGACCGCTAAACGCGGCGGCACCGAGGTCCTGTTCTACGGCATCGATCGGGATAACCTCTTTGCCGTGATCACCACCCTGCTCGATCAGCTGGCCCTCTCCATCGTCAACGCCCGCGTCATGAGCACCACGGCAGGATTTTCCCTCAACTCCTTTCTGGTGCTGGAACAGGACGGTAGCCCGGTGGAAGAGGGGGTGCGTTGGGAGGAGGTCATCGAGACCCTGCGCGAAGGGTTGACCCAGGAGGGGGATCAGCCGCTCAAGGTCTCCCGCAGCATCCCCAGACGACACAAGCACTTCGACACCACGACCCGGGTCTACTTCACCCAGGAACCGAATCTGCATCGAACCGCCATGCGCCTGGTTACCCTGGACCGTCCCGGACTGCTCTCCGATGTGGGACAGGCGTTCGCCAGCTGCAATATCCGCCTGCAGCACGCCAAAATCACCACATTGGGGGCCGAGGTGGAGGATATATTCTTCATCACCGACCGAAAGAACGACCCCATCCTCGACGAGAATCAGCTCGAATGTCTAAAACAGGCCGTTACCGCCCGAATGCCTGAGTGACGCAGTTGGTCTTATCCGGTCATCGCTTGACCAAAATCACAGTTTCGGCATCTCAGTCCACCCATTCCTGGGATTTACCTGTAGACTGCGCCCATTGTTGTGGACTTGTGGTGATGCGCCACAGCGTTTCCGGCCAACTACAGAGTACGTCGAGCACCATGCGCAAATACATTCTGATTCTCACTCTCGCTTTGACCGTTTCCCTTTTGAGTGCCTGTGGCGGCAGCAGCTCGACCACTAGCACCACCGGAACAGCGTCTCAAAACCTATCCACTGCGGAAGGCGTGAGCCTCTCATGGACGCCTCCAAGCGCCCGCACCGATGGCTCCTTCCTGCCCCTGACCGAACTTGCCGGATACCGGATCTATATGGGCACATCCAGCGACAACATGAATCCGCTGGTGGACCTGAACGACGACTCCGTCACCAGCTACACGGTGAACAACCTCTCCGCTGGCAGCTACTACTTCGCCGTCTCCGCCTATGACACTGATGGCGCCGAGAGCGGATATTCCGAAATCATTCTGGTCAGACTCAGCTAAGCAGCTCGGGGTGGAGCCGGGGACAACCACCCTGCTCCACCCACAACCCTCCCCACCAGCCCCATCAAAGCAAGGCCGGATCTCAAGCTTTAAAGCTATTCATTCCGCAGGGCAAAGCCTGATACCCTTAGCATGTTCGTGCACTGTGGAGCGGATTGAGGTCTGCCGCCACCAAGAGTCGCCTCGGATCTCAGTATTTTCGAACGGCCATTCACTCGCGTGATGTTTCATCGGTTGCGCTAAGACGCTAAGCATACAGACCGGAATAACGCCTTCATGTCCAAGACACCTCCCCTCCTGAGCCTGTCCAAGACGGTCTATCGCAGAGGTAAATGGCTTTGGCTGAACCTAGCGTCCCGGGGGCGTATCAATGAAATGATGCTCATCGAACCGGCAACCGTAAGCGTCGGACAGACGCCGGATAGCCAGTTCCCGCCTAAAAGATTCCTCGGCGGTTACCGGGACGGAGATTGGGATCAACGAGTCATTCCCGTGGAATCTCACCTCCTCTACCAATCCTATGTCCAACATTTCCAGTACGGAGCGCCCTGGGAAGAGACCCCTTTCTATGCCTTTGCTTTGGAATCTATCGAACAAGGCCGCCCTTTTCGGGGCGAATACGACACGCCGGAAGCCCTTCTCCGCCGCTTCGAAAAGTGTGACCGCCTCTATGCCACCATCCAGAAAGAGGGCTACAAGAGCAACCATCAACTCTACAGGGAAGGGAAACTGAGCAACATCCTGGCCCTGATGGACGAAGTGACTGTCAACCTGGCAAGAGACGGAAGCCTCATCCTGAATGACGGCTGGCACCGATTTGCCACGGCCCGACTCCTGAATATCCCATCCATTCCGGCCCGTATTTGTGCGCGTCATGCGCAGCTGCGGAACGCTTGATGCAAGTTTGGACCGAGAGCTCGGCACCTCGAACAGAATCTGACCGCCTTGAGCAGGCACCGTGATCGAACCTGACGCCAGCCGTCGCCCCCCGTACGCGACCGCAGGAATAGCCCCGCGATTTCCCAGAAACCACCTGCAGCCGGGAAACGCGCATCCGAATCCGGGTTGGCTAAAGTGCGTGATTAGCCAAATCGCGAGTTGCTGATGAAATGAAAGATACCCAGTATGGCGAACAGCCCCTTTAGCGGGTCGCCCTTGACGGGGAAAGAGTATCTTTTGAGAGTAAAGAGATCGTCCCCCACAGCGTTCCACCCTTCATCGGTGGTCACCGCCGTCTGATATCCGGCACCCCTCACGGCACCGACTGAGCGCTGGTCCCAATCGCCGTTGGGATAACAGAAGTGAAGACAGGGCCCCTGCATCAACTCTTCCAAAGTCTCCTTCGAGCCCTGCAACTCCTTCACCAACGCATCATCACTGTCGACGAACGGTAAACGCACATGGTTGATGGTATGACTGCCAAGGGTCACATCATCCATCTCCGCGCACGCCATGATGTCCTCTCGGGAAAACCGCGATGACCAGAGGTCCCCTTCAGCCACGTTGGCGATGGAGCTGCCCGAGGTGTTTTCCAGGAACGTACAGATTTCACTGACTTCACTCTGGAAAGCAGCATCGGACAGATCGCGTTTCTTCAGACTTCTTATCAATCTCGACAGCGACTTCGCCATACTCGCCCGAGATGATTGATCAAGAATGATCTCTACTTCCCCGGAAAGTATTTTGACCCCATCCAGACCGGGCTGTTGGATTGCAAAATCCAACCGATCGAACCAATAGGGTACAGACCGCTCCAGGATCCCGGTAGTCGGGTAAAACACAACGGGGATCTTGTACTTTCTCAGAATAGGCAGAGCGATCTCCAGGTTGTTCAACTGCCCGTCGTCGAAGGTGACGACACAACTGTTGCTCTTCAGCGGAGTCGCCCCTTTCAACATGTCTGACGCTTCATCGAGCGAGATGAAATTAAAATACTTCACCGCCAATCCAAGGGTCTCGTCAAAGAGCTGTCTGGAGGTCCTCGGGCGAAGCGGTTCCCATGCGCAGGCTACCCCACTATCCATCACCCCATGAAGCGTCAGAATAGTGATCTTATCCCTTCTGAGGAAACACCAGAGCCTCACAAAACCGAAATGGTAGAGTAACTTCAGAATCAAGTACTTCATTGTGTCAGTCCGCTTTATATCGCCCTATCAAGATGATGGCTGTCGTGGTATTGGGGATATCCACGCCTTGCGAGGTGATGCCCAGAGATCTGTCAGCGTCCGTCTCGCAACCGCCCTGGATGACTTTTACGCCATCGGGCAACTGGAAGCTATCTTAAGGGCGGTTCATGCCCGAAAACGCCCACAGGAGGCACCATTGGAGTACCAGACGCAGACACCGCGAGGAACGGAGTTTACCTTTTAAATGGGCATCGGAGCAGGGTTTGCAATGCCGCCACGGTGTGCAAGATGCAATTTCGAAAGGTTCCTCAATGACTCAACCACTCTGTTTCGTGCCAGGATGACGAGGTGAAACGTTATTTTACAGGCAGTTACCAACAGATGTCTCGCTTCCCAACAGCAGCAGTCTCCTCTCCCACAGTCTGTAAAGATGAAAATATGCCTCAAATCTCATGCCGTCCGGAACCCTTTCATTGCCCCCCACAATCCGTCCTTCCGAATCTTCATGCCATACGCAATATTTGTTTAACTATCCGAAGGTTACACAAATATTTTTGCCACGGACCTGTCAACGCCTGCCGCGAGATAGAGGCCGCCCCCACTACACATGTGCCGCTATATGGCCTTGAAGTAATTGGCATGACGATCACGCCTCTCAGAACTGAAGCCTACCCCCCGGGCATCCGACCAAAAGACGGACGGCGCCCCGGGAATATGTGAGCGCATTCAAGGTATCAAGTAATTCACGGCCCCTCCCGTCATCCGACATTGGCAAAACGTGAACCATGACATCCATGCCTTTCCCGCTCGGTCGCTAATCTGTTGCAGGAAACAGATTCACATTGGGCCGACAGCCATGAGACCAACACCCTTATTCACCCTCCTACTCATCACCGTCCTGCTGAGCGCCTGTGGCGGTGGGACAGAAGAGAGCGGGAGCGTGACCAGCGGAAACCGCGCGCCCTCTATCAGTGGCACACCCAGCAGTACAATTTCCACTGGGGATCTGTACAGTTTCACCCCTGCAGCAGCAGATCTCGATGGTGACGAACTCTCATTCAGTATCCAAAACCAACCAAGCTGGACAACATTTAGCGGTTCAACAGGCACCTTGGCCGGACAACCGGGTCCCGGCGACGTCGGCGTTTACCCGAATATCACGATTACCGTTTCAGACGGTATCGCCAGCGCAACCATTCCACCCTTCAGCATCACCGTCGTAGACCTCTCCTCCCTTCAAAGCGCAAATACACGCATCAACAGCGGAGCGGATGATGTCGAGGAGGCGGCCGACGGCGCGATGTACATCGACAGCAGTGACCTTGAACTCGTGCATGACGGTAGCGATCAACTGGTCGGTCTTCGCTTCTTGGTCGATGTCCCACAGGGCGCACAGATCGTGCAGGCGAATCTGCAGTTTACAGTTGACGAAGCAAGCGCAGATGACACCAATCTCGTCATATGGGCGGAAGCAGCCGATGACGCCGTCCCGTTCAATGCGACATCCGGCAATGTCTCCGGCCGCGCATCATCTGCAGCCGTCGCCACCTGGAGGCCCAATCCATGGCAGACGATAGGTGACAGCCAAGCGGCTCAAACCAGCACCGATCTG
This sequence comes from Sedimenticolaceae bacterium, assembly GCA_050305975.1. Taxonomy (GTDB): domain Bacteria; phylum Pseudomonadota; class Gammaproteobacteria; order Chromatiales; family Chromatiaceae; genus Thiodiazotropha. The sequence continues at coordinate 36,131 of JBNLGI010000197.1, forward strand.
AGCCAATTGATACAGGAGGTGGTGGATCGGCCAAGCTGGCAATCTGGCAACCATCTTGTACTGGTCATTTCCGGAACGGGTGTACGAACCGCGGTTTCTTACGAGGGAGGGTCCAGCGCAGCTCCCCTGCTTAGTGTCGAATACAGCGACACGAGCCCCAATTCGTCGCCCAGCATTCAAGGTTCACCGGCTACTGGGGCAACAGTGGGAATCGCTTACGGCTTTACGCCCATCGCCAACGACTCTGATGGTGATACGCTCAGCTTTTCTGTCGCAGCCCAACCCAGCTGGACCAGTTTCGACAGCAGCACCGGCACTCTGACGGGTATACCACAGATCGGTGATATCGGGACCTATGAGAACATTACAATCAGTGTCACCGATGGAGAAAATACTGTCTCTTTGGCTCCCTTCAGCATCTCAGTCAGCGAAACCAATCATGCTCCGACAATCTCCGGAACACCGCAAACAAGCGTAACCGAACTGAGTGCATACAGTTTTACTCCCTCGGCGAGTGACGCGGATGGAGACTACCTTGCATACAGCGTTATAAATCTCCCGAATTGGGCAAGCTTCGACATCTCTAATGGCGCTCTGACTGGAACGCCCGGTTATGCTGACGCCGGCTTGTATGGGAATATCGTGATTACCGTGAGTGATGGCACGGTCAGTTCCTCGCTTTCGCCGTTCTCGATCACAGTAGTCAACATCAATCGTGAGCCCATTATCAGTGGAACAGCGGTGACGACGGTGGATGAAGGCAGCTCCTATAGTTTTTCCCCCGTTGCAAGTGATCCAGATGGTGACATATTGAACTTTACCATCGCCAATTTACCGTCATGGGCCTCCTTCGATGGAAGCAACGGATCGATCACCGGTACTCCTGACTTCGACAGTTCAGGTAATTATTCGGATATCGTTGTTTCCGTATCTGATGGTATAGCCACAGCATCACTTGCTCCATTTTCGATCAGTGTGAACGATATCAACAGAGCACCGACGATCAGCGGCCAACCCTCGTCAGTCGTCCTGGCAGGAGAACTCTATAGCTTTACTCCTACGGGTGAAGACGCCGATGGGGATGATCTTAGTTTTAGCATATTGAATCTTCCTTCTTGGAGTGCGTTCAACACGGCTACCGGAGAGCTTTCAGGAATCCCATCCAATGGAGACCTTGGCACATACAGCAATATTGCCATCAGTGTATCTGACGGAACTGAGACTACGGCTTTAGGCAGTTTTAGTATTACTGTGACGGATTCGCCAGCCAGCGCGAGCGGTAATATTTTCGTCGATCAACTGATCGGGGCCACTTACTGCACCGACTATGACGAAGCAAGCAGAAGCTGCGGTAGCGGTAACAAAGAAGCCTACAAATCACTCGCGAGCGCGGCCAGCGCCGCTGTCGCTGGCGACACGATAGAAATACGGAGTGGGAATTTCGGTGAACAGCTAGCACCGCAAAACTCAGGGACCTCGACGAATCCGATAATTTACCGCGCTTACAACAACGAAAATGCCGTGATTACCGGTTCATCACTGTCTCCAGCGATCATCATCTCCGGCAAGAGCTATCTGATCATAGATGGACTTGAAATCTCCAATGTCAATCGTTGGATGTACGCCGTGAATTCGCATCACAATATCATTCGCAATAATCACTTTTCCGGCGCACTCGATTCCGGCGGAAGTTCCAAGACGGGCCTTTTCTTTCAGGAAGCCACCTACAACAAAATCCTGGATAACACCATTGATGACAGCACACAGGACAATATTGCTCTTATCAAGTCTGACTTCAACTTGATAGAAGGCAATAGCATGAACAATGCTGCTCATGTCCTGTGGACGCTAAAATGCAGCAACAAAAACATTATCAGAAACAATTATCTTTCCAATCCAGACCAGAAGATTGGTGAGGTTTACGACTGTGATGATGTAGGTTTCGATCATGAATTTTTCATTCACGATGCCACAAAATACAATGTGATTGAAAACAATATTTTTGCAAAATCATCCACCTACTATAGTCCATCAGGTGGAAACGGCATTCAGTACGCAGGGCAGAACGGAATAGTCAGGTTTAATACTTTTTATGACAATAACGTCGGAATCGGAATGCAATCATACAGCCCTGAAGCGTTATACAACAAACATAATCGGATATATCACAACACTTTCCACAAAAACCATTGTGGTGGTATCGCTACATGGAACCCAGACTCTTCCGACTACACGGACAACCTGTTTGTCAATAATGCCTTCAGTGAAAATGTTGAGTGTGGAGGCACATCGCCATTCCAAGTGGTCTACAGAAGCAGGCTAGAGGGAGTTGTGTTGGATCATAACAACATGACTAGCGGCTCTATACCTGATGATGTCATCGGAGCCTGGCAGGGTAGCGGTAACACGCTGGATTGGTACGAGGCGAACTACCCTGGGTTCTTTTTGGATAATATCGAAGTTGATCCCGGATTCGTAGATCCAGACAATCACGATTATTCACTGACGCCATCGAGTCAAATGATCAATGCCGGAAGATTCCTGACTACTACTACCAGTAGCGGGAATGGCCGATCTATACAGGTATCGGATGCCGGCTTCTTCCATGATGGTTTCGGAATAGAAGATGTAACCGGCGATATCATTCAACTGGATGGCGTGTCGACAACCTTTACTATTGTTTCTATAAATTACACCACGAACACGATAACCATCGACAAAGACGCGAGCTGGAATGCTAACCAAGGTGTTTCTCTGCGATATAACGGTACTCGCCCGGATATAGGAGCAAATGAATTTGAATAGGAATTCAACCCTGTTTTGTCTTTAAAATATCATCCCATTGCTGGGAGACGCGGTGGTAGCTGTATTGTTGCGTGTCATGAAATGCTTTTTCGCTCATGCATTTATAGAGTTTTTCATCTCTTAACAGCTTCCCATAAGCACGAGAAAAATCGTCAGCGTCAAGGCTATCGATAAGATACCCATTGACACCGTCTTTGACCAGGTCCGAGAGATCCCCAATATCCGTAACCACGGCAGGAAGACCGCTCATCATGCCCTGTATCAGTGCTTGTGATAATCCCTCTGACTCGGAAGTCAGTGTGAATATTCTCGATCTTGCCATCCACTCGTGAACATTATTTTGCCAACCTGCAAAATGAACACTTTTGTCTATTCCCAGTGAGCGTGCTTTATCTTTGAGGTCAGGTCCATCTGGTCCATCACCTACAATCACGGCAGTTAAAGGCATTTGCTGCTTGTGCAGATTGGCAATCGCTTCAAGGAATATATCGACCCGTTTTACCTTCGAAAGCCTGCCAACCAAAATCAAATCGAATTCTTTTTTCGTTTCTCCTGGGCAGTATTTATCAGAATCAAACCCTCCAGGGACTATTTCTATTCTCGTTCTGACGCTCTTTGACCGAAAATACTCTGCTGCTCCCGTCCCCATGACAATCACTAAATCGCAGGCATCTATGGCTGTTAACAGATATTTTTCAATTTTATCGTCCGGCCTTCTGAGTCTGTTAAATATTTTGCTTTCCGTCTCTATACCACCACCGGCAACCTCTCTTGGACCCCCTCCACATATATAGAGTGATTCAGAACCCAGTAATTTCGCAAACAATATTGCCAGCAACCCGTTTATTAACAGGTGAAATCCTCCCATTACATCCGGCCTGGTTTTGATCCCCATCCAGACAAAAAACAACCACCTGGCGGGAACTCCCCCCACAAGCTTTATTAATGAGCTTGGCGGATAAATCCCTTCTACCTTGTCCATGGCAGGCACTTCTTGTATAGATACCATTCTCACAAGTGCAACTTCCTCTGACATCGCCAAAGGCTTGAGATGGGTAATCAACCAATTGTCAGAATAGAATGTGCCTGTGATGAGTATTTCTAGCTTAGTTCTTCTTTGACGCTTTCTTTTTCTAATTACTATTGCTGCTTTTAACAGCATAATGTACAAGAAGCACATTGCACGCAACGTATATTGATAAAGCATTATTATTCTGTTCTTTGTTAATCAAGCTGAGGGTACGGAAGCCTTTCGAACGGCAGTGAAATACTGACTCTACCTGTAGAATCAGGAGGATTCATAATCACACCATGCAGTTTGTTGCCACATACAAAAATATCGACACGTTCAGGGTCCTCGACATACCACGTTAATCCGTCCAGATTATCCACATCACTATTATTCGATTCAATATGGATTTCCGTTCTGTTACCGACAAACTTAATTGAATATTCCAATCCGTCTCTCATGGTGATGTAATCAAGCAGTCTCCTTGTTGTAGTAATCAGTACCAAGCCACTCTCATACATCTTTTTTAGAAATTCAAAAGCACGTTTTGTGGAATCATTGAATGGTTGACTCTCTGACCATATTTTCCCCAAGTGGGTATACAGAATGCTACAGCCCTCCATCCGGACCAGTGTTTCAAGCATTTTTCTGGTCAATACCTTATCTATTTCGCGCCCTTTCTCAAATTTTGAAACGCCTGCCCAACTCGGATTGGAGCGCATAAATTCATAAATCCTGGTACCGTCGACCAACTCTGTTTCACGTAAAACACGATTATTTTTATGCATGGCGTACTTGTCATTTCCAAGCGCAGCTAGAAGACCTTTTGCGAATTCGGTAAGTATTGTCTTAGCTGATGCTGCTACTCGTCGCCTATTAAAGATACCTCTATATGATCGCCTGGCGTTTTGGGCAATCAAACTTGTAACGCGACCTTTCCAAATATACTTTATGCCGTATTTGTCTACAGTTGCATCGGCATGGTAAGCATTTGCCCCCTTTACTGCTCCTTGGCCCTTCATAATATCTGGGTCAAAATTTGTGGGCGCCTGCGCATGATCCACCCAAACCTTGATCTTGCAGCCATGAGCATCGAGTTCCTGTAGACAATCTAGTGCCTGCTCCCGTGTATCTACGTAGTCACCAAAGGAATGGATGCAGTCGATGTAGCCAGAACGTATAAGTTTATGTATATTACTTCTGGCCTTCTCTGAACAATTCCAATACGCGAATTGATCTTCTGGCATATGAAAATAGATCGTATTGCCCACTTCCAAATCAACCCCCTTACCGATGAGGGTCTGTTGATCCGTATTCAGGTATCTGAGTATCTCAAAATATATTTTTTCGTTGGGCGTCTCATCAAGATCGCTGCAGATAGCTAATAGGGCATGGTAGGGATAGGGGTATTTCCGCAATTCTGGCTGTTTATGACTGCTCATTGAAGGCACTTTTGTACTGAAATCTCAAACCAATATTCTAATTTACGTAAAATAGTAGCATCATAAAGATAAAGAAACTAAGAATTTTCTTTGTTACCCGCTATACATAAACACATCAGATTCACCAAGATCCTTCATGAGAAGGACGCACGCCGATAGCTGACATTAATAGTTAACTTGTAAAATTCTATTTCAATATTTACCACGGTCCCTCTACAATTAAATCGCACATCGAAAATTAAATTACTAATAGTATATTTTCGCTAGTGCATATGCCTTGAGAATTGATTAATTACTTCTCTTTTCAGATACATCAATGCACTCCTAATTGCCGGACATCGCAATTCATTATTAAATCAGCAAGACGGCGGGGCAATACACGCACATTATTATTTGGCATTGTCATTGGATTAATATTTGTTCGAATATCCGCTACAAATTAGTCGGTCAGTAAATATGGCTACATTTAAATAGCGAAATTATGAATCAAACTTCTTCGCGCCGTAATTCATTCGAGCAATAGCCATATTCTCTACAATATTGAATAAAATATATTTTTACAGATTTATTATTATTCTTTGTTACAAAAACTTTCTGTTTATAATTAATTAAATAATTACAGCCCTGGTATATTTGTATTATATATTCTACCTTTTGCATTCAGCACAGCCCTGTTGGCTCACAGTATCATTACAAACCCCAAAACCGATGCATCAGATAATGACCCAATGTCACAGGATGACTGAAATTTAACTCAATAACATATACTTGGACAGACTTGAAACTTTCATTTATATTACCACATGCTATTGATTCTTTATTTAAATAGCCCTTGATCCCAGGTTTCGTATTTTAAATTATTCTGCAGCTTGTAATCGGCACTATTTACTACCCAGAATGGTCAGACTAACTCTACTATCACTCGTTATCGGTTTTTTCTGTGTCTATTCCTTCAAAGACTGGTACAAATCACTCTGCTTTCTGATTGCCTTGTTATCCATTATTGAACACCCGGACGTGCCCAAAACCATTCTTGGGATTCAGGGTTTAAATCCTTGGAACATTTTGTTTTTCTTCGTACTACTTGGATTCTTATTTGAGAATAAGCAAAATCGTGGGTTTGACTGGAAGACGCCCGATAATCTGTGGATCTTTTTTTCTTTATATATGGCCTTTTGCCTCATTGCATACTTCAGAATGACTGGCGACTTATCCAATCTGATTGAATATAACGAACTATTCGGTGAAGACCCACCTACCAGATTGGGCTTATTCTCTGAACACGTCATCAATGTCATCAAGTGGGTCGTACCCGGACTATTGCTATTTCACGGATGCAATAGTTACAAGCGGTTCGTGTACGGTGCAGTATCAGCCTTATCCATCTATCTGTTTCTAGGTGTATTGACGATAAAAGCCATGCCGCTTGCCGCAATTACCGATGCTGACAGACTTGAATATCTGGCAAGAAAACTGCTCTCAGACAATGTCGGGTACCACAGGGTCAATCTAGCCATGATGTTCGCTGGAGCATTTTGGGCGGTATTTACATTAAAAGAGATTGCAGATACCAGAAAACAGCGCTTGTTCATCTATTTCGCCTGTGGTGTCATTCTATACGCATTAGCTCTCAGTGGCGGCAGAACAGGCTATGCCACATGGGCCGCCATTGGCGCTTTATTTGCCTTTTTCAAGTGGCGCCGCTTTCTGTTTTATGGCCCTATAGTTGCCCTAATAATCATCTCTCTCGTACCGGCGGCGCGCGACAGATTCCTGATGGGTTTCAGTGAAGATACGGTAGACGAGCGTAATACTGCTTTAGTTGAAGAGGGCTTAGTAAACGAAGACAGTAATGTCGATTTGTATACTGTCACCTCCGGCAGAACAATTGCCTGGCCTTTTGTTATCGACAAAATCAAAGAATCACCAATTACTGGCTATGGCAAGGAGGCCATGATCCGATCGGGATTGAGTAGTTATTTATGGTTGACTTTTCAAGAAGGTTTCCCGCATCCCCATAACATGTATCTGCAATGGATGTTCGATAACGGGGTGATTGGCATGATACCCGTTCTTATATTCTATCTTCTTATTCTGAAATACTCTTTTTCACTTTTCAGAGACACGAGAAGTCCAGTGTTTGTTTTTGTTGGCGGCGCTTCGTTATCCCTGATCCTGGCTCTTTTCATTGCAGGCTTCGGCAGTCAAACATTTTATCCTCGTGAAGGCTCAGTCGCTATGTGGTGCATCACCGGACTTATGTTGAGAGTCTATTTACTACGAAAACAGGCGTCTGAAAAAATAGACAAAACCGATTTAGCGAATCCAATCACTGTCAATACATTGTGGGCAACGAATAGCGATAAACCCGCTGATGAGCAACTTCTAAGACCCAATTTCTTCAAATAGACACTAATCATTCATGCCAAAAAATATTTGCATTGTTTCGCCCTTTGCCTATGGGGCAATGATCGGTGACACAAAAGGTCACATTGGTGGTGTAGAAACCCAAACGGCATTGCTCGCTAAATGGCTCGCATCAAGTACTCAGCATCACATTTCCATTGTGACATGGAACGAGAGCACTTCTGAAGATGAGTATATTGATGGTGTCCAGATCATTAAGATTTGCAAAAGAACCGATGGCTTGCCAGTTCTTCGCTTTTTTCATCCCAGATGGACATCTTTGATCAATGCATTGAAGCATGCGGATGCAGATATCTATTATCAAAACTGTGCCGAGTACGTTACCGGCCAGGTTTCACTTTTCTGCAGGTTCAAAAATCGTAAGTTTGTCTACTCTGTCGCCAGCGACCCGGATTGCGATCCAAAACTACCCACCCTAAAAACCCTTAGAGAAAGAGTACTCTATCGATATGGACTTAAGCATGCAGATTCAATAATCGTGCAGACGCTTTATCAGCAAGGCATGTTGAAAAACGGCTTCGGTCTTGATTCAACCCCACTACCAATGCCATGTGTTGCTCCGAGTTCTGATTTCACACAAGCAAAGCACCTACATGATGGTGAGTTTCGTGTTCTTTGGGTAGGACGAATTGCCTCTGTCAAACGCGCTGAAATATTGTTGGATATTGCTACACTCGCCAAAGATATAATCTTTGAAATCGCTGGAGGATTGGATCAAGAGAAAGACTACTACAATACCATTCTGGAACGCGCAAAGGATTTACCCAATGTCGTTATGCATGGAAAATTAAATCGAGAACAAGTGAATGATCGATATAGTGCGGTTTCTGCATTTTGCAATACATCTATTTACGAAGGTTTTCCCAATACATTTCTTGAAGCCTGGAGCCATGGTCTACCCGTAGTCTCCACAATCAATCCAGACAATCTGATTACAGACAATAGTATTGGAATTAATGCTAAATCAACCGAAGATTTTGTCGAGGCTCTTTACAAATTAAAAAACAATTACGAATACTGGCATGAACTTTCCACTAATTCGCGTGCTTTCTACCTCCAGAATCATGCCATCGACATCTCAATGAAGCGCTTTCTACGTGTTTTTGAATCTATCTGATTAACAACCCGGATGATCCGTACATGAAACTTGCCATTGTCACCCAGTTCCCTCGTGATCCCGATTTCCCATATGGTGGCGTTGAAGCTGTCAGCGTCAACCTTGTCAGAGGCCTTACAGCATTTGATGACCTCAGCTTAGATGTTGTAACCCTTGATAAGAAAATTGATTCAAATGAAACCTATGAATGGGAAGGCGCCAGGATTCACCGTCTAGCCAGGGACACAGACAACGAATTACTAAACGCAATCACAAAAGGGAAAACTGTTGTTTGCAAGTATCTTGCAGAGCTTTCACCTGATATTGTGCATGCCCATGACACCTATGGAATAATGACCAGCGACCTACCGTATCCAAAAGTGTTTACTGTTCATGGCTTCATTTATGGCGACACCATCCTATCCAATAAGAAGCTGCCTTGGTTACGCTCAAAATTATGGAAATATATCGAAACACGCGGCTGGTCCAAACAACCGCACATCATCTCGATAAGCCCTTATGTAAGAGAGCGTGTATCGCAATATAGCAAAGCCGTCATTCACGACATCGACAATCCCATTTCATCGACTTTCTTCGACATACCGCACCAATGCAGTTCAAATGTGATTTTTAGCGCCGCTGTCATATCCCCAAGAAAAAACACGCTAAACCTGATTTACGCTGTCGAACGTTTACTCGATCAAGGTATAGATGTCGAGTTGCGCTTGGCCGGCTCTGTCTCAAATGCGGAATATGGAAAATTGGTGGATCAAGCCATCATCGAGCGAAACCTTACTGACCATGTAAAGCTCTTAGGACGTATAACCACAGCCGAAATTCAAAAGCACCTCTCCGACTCTAGCATATTTGCACTTGTTTCTTATGAGGAAAACTCACCCATGGGCATTGAAGAAGCAATGGCTGCAGGAGTACCCGTACTCACATCCAATATGTGCGGCATGCCATATATGGTAAAGGACGGTGAGAGTGGCTTTTTGGTCAATCCAAGCGATGTCAAAGACATAGCAAGGCGGATGAAGCAAATTCTAAGCGACGAGGATCTGAGAACGCGCATGCAGAAATGTGCGAAGCAAATTGCCAGCGACAGATTTCATCCTGATGTGGTTGCGCGAAAAACATACAATGTCTACAAAGACATTTTAGCCAGTGACTAATTCACGCGTTTCCTTTTAGCCAGTTTTCCCTGTATCAATGGTTTAATGATTGGCCAATAAACCATCGGTAACAGCACCATAGACCCAATCATCCCGATCAAAAGAATCTGTAGTGAAGAATCCCCACCAAGATACCTGCTGAGAACGAGCCATGCCGCCAGTACACTACTCCCAAGCACGGGAAGCCCGAATGACCGTCTAAGGTACTGCGGAACAGTAATACCTATCTTACTGCAAGCATATATCGGTATCACAATACCCCTTGTGATCGTTCTTATGCTGCCAGTGAGAATCGCCGCGCCAAGTAGCGTCCAGCCAAGGCTGTTCATAAAAAGAATTCCTATTACCAGCATCACAATGGATATTACGAACGTGATTATCGCGACCTTTCCATGGAGATTCATGCCCATCAGTACACGCAAGGTTGGTGCCTGCGAAATCGACAACAGGGATCCGAATGCCAAAATCGCTATCACGTACATATCGGCGTAATCATGTCCCATCCATATGGTAAGAATATGGTCACCCAATATACCCAATACCAGGATCATCGGAAGCGTCATAGCGACTGAATAGCGGGTACTTTGAATCAGAACATCCTTGATTTCATCACCTTTTCCAATACCGATTAACGATCCGACAGTTGGAGTAAGAACAAACGCAAACTTGTTCATGAATGTCTCTATATGTCGAATCAGTGCAATCGGCCTCATAAAAACTGCAAGCCCGGCCGCTCCGACCGTCCCCGCCAAGGCAATATTGATTGTCTGAACAACAACCAACTGTGGCGCACCGATAACGACGGATTTCATGCCATAACTGAACATCTTCTTCGTGTGGCTAAGACTGACATAGCCTACTTTCAACTGTAGATTGGGGCACACAGAGTAACCGATATAGACACGCACGAGTTCAGCAACAATGTTGACGCCTAAATAGACGACAGCCAGACTGACAATGCCATAACCAAGCAGCATGGCGATGATCATGAGAACCGCAGAGGTTATGCTGCTTGCGGCATTCAACCCATTATGAAGATCCCATCGATGCACGCCGGTGGTGATTCCACGAAATGTGTCGAACAGCATTTGAACAGCAAGACTCAAACCGAGCAATCCAACTACGTTTACCGCTTGTGAAAGCTCTGTTGGATCCCAACCTTCGAGATAATCCGGTAAGAAATAGACAAGCGCTGCCGTACCAATAACCACAGCCACAGCGATCATAGCCTGAATTGCCACAACCGAAGAGACTGCTTTGTTCAGATTCAGATAATCTTCACCAGAGTAGTATTTCGCAACATATCTGTTTACGGATGAGCCAACTCCCAAACCGGAAAGCGAAAGATAATTGACGAATGACCAACTCATATCCCATATGCCAAGGGAGGTCTTCCCCAGGTGGTCGTCAATCATTCTCGGCACGACAAAGCCAATGATGATTAATACAATGTGGCTGCCCCAACTAGTAAAGACGTTCTTTGCAAACCTGTCTCTACCGGTTGTATCAACATTGCTGTTTTTCGCGTCTGATGCCATTCGATTTACCGAACTGAGGTCAGGAATGATTCCATAAAGAACGTTCTAACGTTCGTGAATCTTGGATTTGCTCTTGAATTGGATTCCCTTTCATGCGACACATTATCTACGTTAGCAAACAACAATTTCGTTGATGTGGGATTTTCCAGTCATAGATCACATCAAAACTTATTTATCTTAAGATGCAATTAACGTGGAATAGATATCAAAACGATGAATTGGCAAATCGGAAGGCGGTTCTCAAGCAACTCTCACTAATGCTAGATTTACGTCAATAGACCAGAGTCCATGCTAAAAAATGCTTCTCTGGTACATATAATCAGCATTACTAATCGTGACCGCCCTGACAAAACCTTATGCCGCCCCACAGAATCTGAAATCAAATCGTATTTGAAAGTGGCGTTTACCATTTGAATCTCTATCGGCTAAGACTTATTCGAAGGTATTATCCAAAATAGCCTTTTTAACCGCATCGAGTTCAGCCGGAATACTGATCACAGGTGACGTGGACTGCTTGATCGCCGTATCGGGATCCTTCAGGCCATTTCCCGTCAGTGTACAAACGATGCTCGATCCCTCGGGTATTTTGCCAGACTGGATGTCCCGCATAGCACCCGCCAGGGAAGTGGCAGATGCCGGCTCGCAAAATATGCCTTCACGCTCTGCAAGCAACTTCTGCGCTGCCAGGATCACTTCATCAGTACACTCATCGAACCAACCGCCTGACTCTTCCTGCACCTTCCATGCCTGTTGCCAGGATTGGGGATTGCCGATACGAATCGCAGTTGCAACAGTTTCCGGATCCTTGACCGGTCCACCACGCATGAAAGGTGCCGATCCGGCAGCCTGGTAGCCCACCATTTTCGGTCGTTTTCCGGTTATCGCTCCACCGGCAAATTTGCATTTCCCGCCGCAATAGGCACAGGCCTCGGTGACATGATCTCCCGAAGAACAGGAGTATTCACAATAGCCGATCCAGTGGGCAGTGATATTACCGGCGTTCCCTACTGGCAGGCAGTGATAGTCTGGCGCATGCCCCAACTCCTCGATGATTTCGAAGGCAGCGGTCTTCTGCCCCTGAAGACGGTAGGGATTGATGGAGTTGACGATAGTCACAGGGGCGTGTTCGGCAACATCCTTGACCAACTGCATCCCGTCGTCGAAGTTGCCTTTGATCTGAATAGTGACGGCACCGTACATCATTGCCTGCGCCAGCTTGCCCATGGCGATTTTTCCGTCGGGAATAAGCACGAATGCGGTGATTCCCGCCCGCGCAGCGTAAGCGGCTGCTGCGGCGGATGTATTACCTGTGGAAGCACAGATGATTGCCCTGCTCCCCTCTTCCACGGCCTTGGTGACCGCCATGGTCATACCCCGATCCTTAAACGAACCGGTAGGATTCAGGCCTTCATATTTGACATAGATATCGACGTCCTTACCCAATTCCCGAGGTATGTTCTGCAACCTGATCAACGGCGTATTACCCTCGCCCAGGCTGATAATGCGGGTATCGTCATGAACCGGCAGCCTGTCGCGGTATTTGTCGATCAAACCTGTATAACGGGGACGGAACGTCATAGTGCTAACCTCTCGACACCGGCCACGCGCTTTTGCCGTGGCAGGCGTTTCTCAAAACTTCTGTGATCATCACTCTATCAGCCATCCAGGCGCTCGACCCGGATGCGCATCACCTTACTCGCGATACTGTCGAGCTGCTCGATGGCGGCTATGGCTTGGTTCATCTGCTTCTCGAGCACCCTCTGCGTAAGCATCACGAAGGGCACCGTGGTATCGTTCTCGGCCGGCTCTTTCTGTTGAATCGCCTCGATGCTGATACCTTCGTCGGCCAATATACCGGCAATCTTCGCCAACACGCCGGGACGGTCCTGCACCTGCAAGCGCAAGTAGAAAGCAGTCTCCACCTCATCGATAGGCAGAATCGGCAAATCGACCAGTTCGCCCGGCTGGAACGCCAGGTGAGGCACCCGGTTTTCCGGATCGGTAGTCAGCACACGCGCCACATCGACCAAATCGGCAACCACCGCGGATGCGGTGGGTTCGGCACCGGCACCGGCGCCATAGTAGAGCGTGGGACCGACAGCATCTCCCTTGACGAGCACGGCGTTCATCACACCGTCCACATTGGCGATGAGCCGACGATGGGGAATCATCGTTGGATGTACCCTCAGCTCGATCCCCTTTTCACTCTTTCGCGCGATTCCGAGGTGTTTTATTCGATAGCCGAACTGAGCCGCGTACTCGACATCCTGTGGCTCGATCTGAGTGATCCCCTCGGTGTAGGTCTTATCGAACTGCAGGGGCACACCAAATGCAATCGACCCCAGAATGGTCAGTTTATGCGCAGCATCGATGCCTTCGACGTCGAAGGTGGGATCAGCTTCGGCATATCCGAGGGCCTGGGCCTCTTTCAGCACATCCGCAAACTCGCGCCCCTTGTCCCTCATCTCCGTGAGGATGAAATTTCCGGTGCCGTTGATGATGCCGGCGATCCACTCGATGCGATTGGCCGCCAATCCCTCTCGAACCGCTTTTATGATCGGGATACCTCCGGCCACGGCCGCTTCGAAAGCGACCGTCACGCCCTTCTTCTGAGCGGCTGCGAAGATTTCGTTTCCATGCAGAGCGATCAACGCCTTGTTGGCTGTCACCACATGTTTGCCGTTTTCAATCGCCTTCAATACCAGTTCGCGTGCCGGTGAATAGCCGCCGATCAGCTCGACCACAATCTCGACCTCGGGATTGTCCACCACGGCAAATGCGTCATCGGTCAGCTCCATTCCCTCGACGCCCTGTAACAGTTTCGGGTCGTAGGCCTTGGCTGCTGCATGGGTAATCTGGATACCACGTCCTGCACGGCGGGCGATCTCATCGGCATTCCGGGTCAAAACCCTGAGGGTGCCGCCGCCGACGGTGCCCAGTCCCAACAGACCCACTTTGACTGGATTCAAGCTCATTCTCCTGGCTATCTTTCTATCTTTCTCTAGGGTTGGATCAATCCATCACGACGAAACATGTCGCGGATACCGCGGATTGCCTGACGGGTACGGTGTTCATTCTCGATCAGACCGAAACGCACATGGTCGTCACCATGCTCACCGAAACCGACCCCCGGGGAGACGGCCACTTTGGCCTCCTTCAGCAGCTTCTTGGAGAACTCCAGAGAGCCCAGTTCCCGATAGGGCTCCGGGATCGGCGCCCAGACGAACATGGTCGCCTTCGGCCGCTGCACCTGCCAACCGATATTGTTGAGACCGTCGCAGAGGACATCGCGACGACTCTGATACATATCGCTGATCTCTTTCACCACATCCTGCGGCCCTTCCAAAGCGGCTATGGCCGCTACCTGGATCGGCGTAAAGGTCCCGTAGTCGAGATAGGACTTGATTCTCGCCAGTGCCGCCACCAGCGTCTTGTTGCCGGCCATGAAGCCGACCCGCCAACCGGGCATATTGTAACTCTTGGAGAGTGAGAAAAACTCTACCGCAATCTCGTCGGCTCCGGGCACCTGCAGAATCGAGGGGGCCACATAACCGTCGAAGACGATGTCAGCGTAGGCCAGATCGTGCACGACCCAAATGTTGTACTCTTTGGCGATCTCCACCACTTTCTCGAAAAACTCGAGTTCCACGCACTGAGTGGTCGGATTGGCGGGAAAGTTGAGCACCAGCATTTTTGGCCGTGGCCAGGAGTCCTTGATCGCCCTCACCAGCTCATCGAAGAAATCGATACCCGGCACCATCGGTACGTGCCGTACATCGGCACCGGCGATGATGAATCCATACGGGTGGATCGGGTAGGCGGGATTGGGTACCAGCACGGAGTCGCCCGGCCCCATGCAGGCCAGTGCCAGGTGCGCCAGTCCCTCTTTGGAGCCGATGGTGGCGATCATCTGGGTCTCGGGGTCCAGTTCGACCCCGTAACGGTTCTTGTACCAGTTGCACATGGCCCGGCGTAGGCGGGGGATGCCCTTCGACATGGAATAGCGGTGGGTATCCTTGCGATTGGCCACCTCGCACAGCTTATCCACGATGTGCTGCGGTGTCGGCTGGTCGGGATTGCCCATCCCAAAATCGATGATATCCTCGCCACGCGCTCGCGCCGCTGCCTTCAACTCATTGACGATAGCGAAAACATAAGGCGGTAACCGCTTGATTCTATGGAACTCTTCCATCTCTGGCGTGGACACGAAAACCTCGACTTTTTGCTGGGTCCAAAGGGATTAAAGTTAACTGACAGCCTGCTAAAGATCAATTAAATCACGTAACCGGCAGCTTTTTTCGTAGCGACGAATGCGGTATGGTCGGCAGCATGAAATTCATGCTCGACACCAGCGGCGACGGCTACACCATACAGCACTACGATACGGGTGAGATTATCATCGACCAGAAGCGCTATCGACAAAGCCTGATCCTTCTACCGGACCAGGTCATCGCCGACTGGACGCCCGCTTCGGTGTCTGAACTCGCGACGGCTGATTTCGAACAGCTGGCGGCATTGAGGCCGGAAATCGTGTTGTTGGGAACCGGCCGGCAACAACACTTCCCGCATCCGTCCCTGTCACAACCGTTGATGCATCAGCGTATAGGATTCGAGGTGATGGACACGGCCGCGGCCTGCCGCACCTACAATATCCTGATGACGGAAGGGCGCAGGGTGGCAGCGGCACTGTTCATGATTTGACGTCGGCATCCGGCGTGCTGGCCGGTGCCTTCTCGGCATCCTCCTCCAGGACCACCACATCCTGCGGCGGCGGAAACTTTGCGACAACCCGCTCGGAGAGTTTGTGCAACGACGCCTGATGCAGGGCATCCGACTCCATGAGAATCAGAATCAGCACCGTGACCATGATCGGCAGCAACCCGATGCCGCCGATCATGGCCATCACGGCCACTTTCATCATGCCCAGGTAGGTGTAGCCGATCCAGCCCAGGAAACTGACACCCAGAACCGCCAGCAGCATATAGATGAAAAAGCGGCTGCGCTGTGCCGCAATCTGCCAGTGAACCATGACATACCAGTGATCCTCGCGCCGCGACCGCTTGGCCCGCCACAGGGTATAGACCAGCAGCGAAAGCGATACGATAGGAACCAGCGCCAAGGGCTGCCAATAGGAGCGCACCAGGCCCAGAGCGGCCACAAACCAGAGGATATGGTTTCCGATCAGGTTGGTGAGAAAAATATCGTGCGGAATCTTGGCCTGTCGTGTCAGCTCGTCAGAAATTTCGAATTTCATGGTTACAGCCCGTCCTGCCGGTCATAAATATGTAACAGCGAGGGGAGGCTACCATCAGCCGGGGGTAAATGCATCTATGGCAAACCCCAATGATTCCACCGGTTGGCGGGAGAAGTCAGTCCGTTTCCACATCTGGCATGAGTTTCTTGGCCAGCCACTTCTTTAACCAAAACAGAAGTGCGAACAGCACCAGACCCGACACCACACCCATCCAGGGCTGCTGTTTGAGAATTGTTATGAACCAAAGACCGCTTCCCATAGTAGAATCAGTCCCTGCTGCGTCAACTCAGTAACAGGCCGACCTGGCAGCCAAACTCAACCCAACCACTACGGCCTCACAGCAAAAATCCTCAATCTCGGACAACCGTACAGATGGAAAAAAAGATCATTTTCTGGGTCATCTCCCTCTCCCTGGTGGCCATTGCCCTCGCCATCCTGCTTCCGGGCGGCCGCCAGGTCGACCCCGACCCCAAACTCCCCTGGGATATCCATCTGACTGCCGAGAATCGAGTACAGGTGTTCAAACTGACACTGGGCAAGAGCACCCTGGCCGATGCCAGAGCCGTGTTCCAAATGGAAGGGGAGATCAACCTCTTTGTCGATAAAAGCGGCAAACCTGCACTGGAAGCCTACTTCGAGCGGGTTTTTCTCAGCGGTCTGAGAGCCGACTTCATCCTGGTGCTCGATGCCAATGAGACCACGCTGGCCGCACTGTTCAACCGCGGCAGCCGCATCAGCCGCTCCAGCGATACCACGCGTAAGGTTGAGCTGAGCAGCGAAGACAGCACGCTGGTCAGCACGCTGCCGATCCGTCTGATCAACTACGTTCCCTACGCCAATCTGGACGAGGCGCTGGTGAGCAGCCGTTTCGGCCAGCCGGCACAGAAGCTTACCGAATTGGAGACCGGAATCATCCACTGGATCTACCCGGACCGGGGAGTCAGCATCGGCCTCAATGCGGATGGCAAGGAACTGATTCAGTACATGCCGTTGAGTGAGATCAACGGGTTTGTCGCCCGCTTCGAAGAGAACAACCGGCGCTATCTTGAGAACCAGCCGGTACAGGATTAAAACCGGAGCAGAAATGCCCCCTTGGCTAAGCTTAGGAACAGTTTGAACGACTATTCCTGATCCTCGGCATCCGGCATGCGCTGTTTGGGCGCTTTTTTCTTTTTCGGCTTCAGGTCGTCATCCATCAGGATGCGGTGTGCCTCGCCTTCCAAATCGTCGAACTGGCCGCTGCGCGCGGCCCAGAACAGCACCCCCACGGCAGCCAGACCGAGTAGGATCATACCGGGTATCAAGCCGTAGATGACTTCCATTACACCATGCCCTCGTCGCGCTTCATGACCTTACCTTAACACCTTTGAACAGGGTGCGGATACGGGCGGAGTTGCCGATCACGGCCAGGGAGCTCATCGGCATGGAGATGGCCGCCACCAACGGGGTGACGATCGCGGCCATGGCCAGGGGCACCATGATCAGGTTATAGAGAATGGAGATGCCGATATTCTGACGGATGGTGCGCAGTGTGCGCCGGGAGAGTCCGATGGCCAGACGCACCTTTTCGAGCTCACTGCTCATCAATACGATATCGGCGCTGGCGATGGAGACATCGGTACCCGATCCCATGGCGATACCGACATCCGCGCGAACCAGGGCGGGCGCATCGTTGACGCCGTCCCCGACCATCGCCACCCGCTTGCCTTCCGCCTGCAGAGACTTTACCACCTGGTCCTTCTCTTCCGGCAACACCTCGGCGATCACTTCAAGCCCACCCAGACGCTCCGCGATCGCCTCCGCCGCCTGGCGGCGGTCGCCGGTGAGCAGGGTCAGTTTGAGGCCCTCCTGCTTGAGCGCGGAGATCAGATCGCGCGCGTCGTCGCGCAGCCGGTCCTCGATGGCGATCAGCGCTACCTGGCGCCCATCCACAGCCACACGAATCGAACCCACGCCGCGCCCGTCCATCTCCCAGGCGAGACGGTCGAAATGCTCGCTGGTAGCCACGCCACTGGTGGCCATCAGACTCGGATTGCCGGCCAGAAGCAGCTCGCCGGCCACACGGGCGGAGACGCCCTGGCCCGGTCTATAGCGAAACTCCTCCGCCTTGTATTGGCGATGATCGAGCTCCCGCCGTTCCAGCCAGTCGAGCACCGCTCGGGCCGACGGATGTTCGGCAAACCTCTCCATGGCGCCGAGACGGCTCATCAACGAGGCGATCTCCGGGGGGCAGGCGTCATCCGACTCCTTCCAGCCAGAGGCCTCCCCATGAATCGCGACCACCGAGAGACCACCCTCGGTCAGGGTTCCGGTCTTGTCGAATATGATGTGGTTGATAGCCGAGAGCGTCTCGAGCACCTCGCCGTTCTTGACCAGGATGCCATATTTCGCGCCCAGTCCGGAAGCGACTGCAATGGACATGGGAGTGGCCAGTCCGAAGGCACAGGGACAGGTGATGATGAGCACCGAGGTGGCCGCCAGCAGCGCCACCTCGAAGTCGGTGTTCACCCAAAACAGGAAGGTCAGGGTGGCCAAGGCCAGGGTCACCGCCACGAACCAGGGCACGATCTGGTCCGCCAGACATTGAATCGGCGCCTTCGATGCCTGCGCCTCCTCGACTAGACTGATGATGCGTCCCAGAGCGGTGTTCTTCAGCGATCCCCTGACTTCGATCTGCAGTGCGCCGTGACTGTTGATGGTGCCCGCAGCCACCTCGTCTCCGACACCCTTGAGCACGGCCTGCGACTCGCCGGTGAGCATCGACTCATCGACACCACTGGTGCCATCCAGCACCACGCCGTCCACCGGAATCCGCTCACCCGGCTTGACCAGTACCACATCACCGGTATTGACAGCGCGGATCGGCACCACCTTCTCCCGATCCTCCAGCAGCAGGGTCGCAACCCGCGGCTGTAGGTCGAGCAGACGCTGGGTCGCGGCCACCGCCTGGCGTTTGGAGATCGCCTCCAGATAGCGGCCGACCAGGATCACAAAGAGGAAATTCACCACCGTGTCATAGTAGACCTCGCCCAGCTGACTGCCGGTGACTGTCACATAGACCGAATAGAGATAGGTGATCGACGCCCCGATCGCGATCGGCAGATCCATCCCCAGATGGAAATTCTTGAGGCCAGACCAGGCCCCCTTGTAGAAAGGAAATCCGGAGTAGAGCAGGACCGGCGTCGCCAGGGCAAAACCGATCCAGTGGAACATGCCGCGAAACTCACCCTCACTGGCGCCGGCATAGAGCGCGATGGAGATCCACAACAGGTTCATCATGCCAAAGGCGGCAAAGGCCATGCGGTAGAGCAGATGACGGTTCTGTCGCTTCAGCGCCCCTTCGGCCAGCTCCGGATCGTAGGGAACGGCGGCATAGCCGATCTGGCCCAGTCGCTGCATGATCTTGGAGAGTGCTACCTGGCCATTGTGCCATTTGACGTGCAGGCGCTTGCCGGAAAGGTTGACCTGCGCCGAGACGACTCCGGTCATGGCATTGAGGGTATGTTCGATCAGCCAGACACAGGCGGCACAGTGAATACCTTCGATCAGAAGGTGGATCTCCCGTGCCTCGCCCAGATCGCCGACGAACTCCTCCTGAACTTCGTCCAGATCGTAGAGCGCAAGCTCCTTGGGAATTTCCGGTGGCGGCGCCAGACAGGCGCCTTCCGGCGTGCGTTGGTAGAAGCCCTCGAGCCCGGCATCGTAGATGGCCTGACAGACCGCCTTACAGCCGGTACAGCAAAACTCCTGAACCTCGCCCTCGATCTCGGCGGTAACCACCTCTTCGGGCGGGATCGGCAGGCTGCAGTGAAAACAGGCGCGTGAAGACCCTGCCTCATCAGACATCAGACGGCACCCTCAGCAGGCCACGGGATTTGGGCGGCCCGACTGTCAAACGAACACATCGGGGCTCAAGGCACCCAATCGATACCGACGCCGATCCGTTTCGGTGTGTTGTACTCATCCTCGCCGTGCTGCGCGCTGACCAGGATATCCCAGGCGCCCAACAGCGGAAAACGGACTTCGGCCTCGTACTGGCCTGGCCCGACCTGTTGCATCGGCACACTGAAGTCCTGCTTCGCATCCGATGGGCGGTAAGCGTAGAAAACCACGGCCGTCGGATCGACAGCTGCACCTTCCTTGTCCCTGACCGTGAATCGGCAGGTGACCACCTCATCCACACCGATCTTTCTGGGCAGATCAACCTTCATCTGCCATCCGGGATTTCTTGCCTGGCGCTTGAGCATGTTCTTTTCATAATCCTGCCCGCGCTCGTAGAAATCCTCGACCACAAGTCCGGGATTATTGGTCTGCGCCAGATAGACCATGATCCCGTTCATGATGAAAAAGATCACGATCATAGCCACCCAGGCGATCACCCAGGGACTATGCCATGCGGAGTTTTTATCTGCCATAGCGGTAACTTAGAAGACTCGTTAAAGGCACGGGGGCGGACACGACGCCCACCCCCCCGGGAAATGCCATATGATACAACAGATCGCGATCAACGTGGACCGATGAAGACGCTCTTGCGGTCTCCCTCAAGCATCTTCTCGTCATACTCGCCTTGCACCTTGAAGATGATGGGCGTGGTCTCCTGTTCGAGATTTTCCTGTGGAACTCTCACGAAGACGGTGTGAGAAGTCACCATCCCATGGCGAGCCGTAACCGGCTTATCGGCATCCACAAGCACCAGACCCGTGGGTCCGCTGGCGCTGATCGTGGCGGAGATATCCTCACCCATCTTATTGAGGATCTTCAAGGTGTACTTGTTCTGGATCGAGCCATCGCTCTGCAGCACAAACAGCGGCTGCCGCGCATGAATCACCTTGAGCTCCAGCGGCGCGAGTGAAGTGAGACCGTAGACGATGCCGATCACGGCCAGCGACATGATTGCGGAGTAGACCCATACACGCGGTCGTTTGTAGAGCGGAAGCGGCTTTTGGTTCGCCTCCAACGCCTCGTAGGATTCGTACCGAATCAAACCCTTGGGTCGACCGACCTTCTCCATCACCTCGTCACAGGCGTCGATGCAGAGCGCACACATGATACAGCCTTCCTGCTGACCGTGGCGGATGTCGACACCCGTCGGACAGACGGCAATACACTGTTTGCAATCCACACAGTCACCGGTGGTCCGATCCTCTTCCGACTCCCCTTTCTTGATCCGCCCACGGGGCTCGCCGCGATGATAATCGTAGGTAGGCACCACGGTCGTCTTGTCGATCATGACCCCCTGTATACGGGCATAAGGGCAGAGCCAGAAGCAGGCCTGCTCGCGCATATAACCTGCCAGTACATATGTGCCTGCAGTGAACAGTGCAATAAAACCGTAGGCGACAGTGGATGCCTGAAACGTGAAAAGATCACGCCACAAGTCGATGGCCCCATAAAACCAGGCTACGAAACTGATACCCGTCAAAGCGGAAATCACGAGCCAGAGAAGATGCTTGGCGGCCTTGATGCGAATCTTGCTGAAACTGATTGGTGATGCATCGAGCTTTCGACGTTTTTGCGGAGTGCCCTCGAGCTTGTCTTCAATCCAGGTAAAGACATCCGTCCAAACCGTCTGAAAGCAGAAGAATCCACAAAAGACCCGGCCTGCCAGGGCAGTGGCAACCGCCAGCAGAAGCGCAAAAAAGAGCAGAGTCAGGGAGAGCATCCAGAAATCCTGCGGCAGGATGGTCACGCCCAGGATATGGAATTGACGGTTGGGGATGTCAAAGAGAACGGCTTGACGACCAGCCCACTGAAAGTAGGGGCCGATAAAGAAAATGATCCAGGTTGCCGCCGTGAGCCATTTGATTTTACGCCAGTACCCGCCCATACGCTTGGCATGGATGGTTTCATCACCGGTGTTCAGATGCCAATGTACCGACTCTTCATACAGGTCATCCATCGCTTTATCTCTGGATGACGCGTTGTTTATCTCGCTCAACGGTCTGTCTCCTGTAATTCAGGGGGCGTAAATTAGGATAATCATATATACTCTTTCGATTCCTGGCCAATGCGTTTTATCAATAACACATGGGCATCCATCTAGTCATATCCCGGCCTGATCGATACAGTTCCTCCACAGCCGAACTGAATTGTCACAATAAAAAAGGGGGGTTAACCCCCCCTTTCGTCTGACCGGCTAGCGGCCGTTCAGTTGCCGTGTTTCTCGGCATCGCTTTTGATCAGGTTCCTGACCTTGAAGGCGAGGAAAACGACAATCACCACAGCGATGACAACCGTAGCGATGGAACCCCAGAATACTGCATCTCCGTTCATAGCAATCCCCTTACTTTGACTCCTGTGTGAGGCAATGCCTCACACAGTTTTGATGGAAAAAATGCCCGTTCGCGCTGCCCTGTTATTGGCCGCCGCCGAACTTATGAACATAGACCGCCAGCTTCTTGATTTCATCTGCAGACAGCCTGTCACCAAAAGCGGGCATCTGAGCCTCTCGAGTCTTCGGTTCGGTTGCATCGTTTACACCGTATTTGATGGTGTATTTGATGCTGTCGAGCTGGGTTTGACCTTCGGTCGGTCGGAAACGGTAGATACCGTCAGTCAGGTTGGCCGAACCAAGTACTGCCATACCCTTACCGTCCATACCATGACAGGCGATACAGCCTTTCTGGGTAAAGTTGGGATCGGATGTCGGGTTACCTGCCAGAACGGCTTCCGCCAGACTGTCGATCTCGGCGTCTGAGAGGATCTTCCCGTGGGCGGTCATGATGCCCTTGCGACCATTGGTAATGGTCTGCTGGATGTTCTCGATGGATCCACCATAGAGCCAATCGTCATCAGCCAGAACGGGGAAACCCACGTTACCCTGACCACCGCCACCATGACAGGCCGCACAGTTGTCACCGAACAACACCTTGGCAGATGCCACGACGTAGTCGGAAAGACCTGGATTGGCCAGCACCTCTTTGGCACTCAGGCTCTTGATCTGGTTCTCGAACTGCGCACGCACAGCCTCGACCTCATCGACGCCCTTTTGATACTCGTCCATCTGAGTCCAGCCCATGACACCCTTGGTGAAGCCGGCACCTGTCGGCCACATGGGGTAGAGAATGCCATAAGCCACCCACCAGATAACCGAGGCCCAGAAGGCGATCATCCACCAGCGTGGAGGGGGATTGCTCAGCTCCCGGAGGTTATCGTCCCATACATGTCCGGTGTTGTTCTCACCCGGAAAAGGATTATTGTCCGCCATTTTTGTCTCCGCTATCAGTTGCATCGTCGTCCATCGGGATAAAGCGGTTCTTTTCCAGCTTTTCCTTGTTCTTCGGACGCAATGCGTAGAAATACACGATTACCATGAGCACGAAGGCGACGACCGTCATGGTCAGACCGATCCAATCATTGGTGGTCATCGCCTCCCAATCAGTATGAAAGTACTCTTTCAGACTACTCACGGTATACCTTGTTTTCGTCGATCTTTGCCATGGTGCCCAAGACCTGCAGATAGGCCACCAAAGCATCTTCTTCGGTCTTGCCTTTCAACTCACCATTGGCGGAAGCGATATCTTCGTCGTTGTAAGGCACACCCAACAGCCTCATAACTGTGAAGCGGGTGGCCATATCCTTACCTTCGATAGAATTATCCTTCAACCAGGGGTAGTTGGGCATGACGGACTCGGGAACCACGGATCGAGGCGCACGCAGATGCTTGCGATGCCAGTCGTCGGAATATTTGCCGCCGAGGCGGGCAAAGTCGGGACCGGTACGCTTGGAGCCCCACTGGAACGGATGGTCGTACATCGACTCCGATGCCAGCGAGTAGTGACCATAACGCTCTTTCTCGTCACGGAACGGACGAATCATCTGGGAGTGGCAAACGTAGCAGCCTTCCCTCAGATAGATGTCTCTGCCCGCAAACTCGAGCGCGGTATAGGGACGCATGCCGTCACCGGCTTTATGGTCGTGCAGAGTCTGACCAGGTTGACGCTGCCAGACCAGTTCAGGTGCTGCGTTGTATTCCATCGTGCTCTTGATCGTGAACAGCGGCACGATCTCGACGAGACCGCCCACGGACAGAGCCAATGCCAGAATCACCAGGAGAAGCCAGACGTTTTTCTCCATCTTCTCCTGAAAGCTTGATGATTGGTTTTCATTCGCCATTTTGCGAAACCCCCTTTGAATTAAGCACTGGCCGCAGCGGTACGGGCCTGCTGCAGACTACCTTCACCAACCGACTTCTTCACAGTCATCAGCACGTTGATCAGCATGAGGACTGCACCGAGCAGGAAGATGGCACCGCCCACGGCACGCATGGCGTAGTAGGGATGCATGGCTTCGACAGACTCAGCGAAGGTGTAGGCCAGGGTGCCGTACTCATCATAAGCACGCCACATCAGGCCCTGCATGATACCGGACACCCACATGGCGACGATGTAGACCACCGCGCCGATGGTGGCGGTCCAGAAGTGAGCGTTGATCAGCTTCATGGACCACATCTCGGTGTGGAAGGTACGCATCATCAGGTGGTAGATGGCGCCGATGGCGACCATGGCCACCCAGCCCAGGGCACCGGAGTGCACGTGGCCGACGGTCCAGTCGGTGTAGTGGGAGAGTGCGTTGACGGTCTTCAGCGACATGACCGGACCCTCGAAGGTGGACATGGCGTAGAAGGCCAGCGACATGATCAGGAAGCGCAGGATGTAGTCGGTGCGCAGTTTGTCCCAGGCACCGGACAGGGTCATCATGCCGTTCACCGCGCCACCCCAGGAGGGGATGATCATGGCCAGGGAGACCGCTGCGCCCAGAGAACCGGTCCAGTCAGGCAACGCGGTGTACTGCAGGTGATGCGCACCCAGCCAGACATAACCGAACATCAGCGCCCAGAAATGGATCACCGACAGACGGTAGGAGTAGACCGGACGACCCGCCTGCTTGGGCACGAAGTAGTACATGATGCCGAGGAAACCGGCGGTCAGGTAGAAGCCCACCGCGTTGTGGCCCCACCACCACTGCACCATGGCATCCTGCACACCGGAGAAAACGGAGTATGAACGGAAAAGGTCTACGGGGATTGCCAGACTGTTGACCACATGTAGATAGGTGATCATCACCATCATGCCGAGGAAGAACCAGTTCGACACATAGATGTGTGACGACTTACGGGTTGCCAGGGTCATGATGAAGTTGAAGGAGTAGACCAGCCAGACGACCGCGATCAGGATATCGATCGGCCACTCCAGTTCGGCATACTCTTTACCCGAAGTGATACCGAGCGGATAGCTGACAACCGCCAGAACAATGATCAGATTCCAGCCCCAGAAGACAAACCAGGCCAGCTTGTCGCTCCACAGCCGGACACCGCAGGTACGTTGTACGCTGTAATAGGATGTCGCCATCAATGCACATCCGCCGAAGGCGAAGATGACCGCATTGGTATGCAATGGACGCAGACGCCCGAATGATGTGTATGGAAGATCGAGATTGAGAAACGGCCAAGCCAATTCGGCAGCGATATAAACACCAACCAAAGCGCCCACCACGAGGTAGACAACGGCCATGACGGTA
>JBNLGI010000198.1:0-5713 GCA_050305975.1 Sedimenticolaceae bacterium
GCCAGTACTGCTCGTTGGCGAAGAAGCCGATCAGCAGCACCCCCGCCAGCATGGTCGGCACCGACCAGAGCCCCAGCATCACCATGCCGCTGCTGACATCGAAGGAACGCCCCCGCTCCACCGCCGCGCGCACGCCCACCAGCAGCGCCAGCAGGTAGACGATGGGGATGCTCAACACGTTGAGCAGCACGGTGATCGGCACCCGCTCGGACAGCAGGTCGGTGACCGGGCGACCGTAGCGGAAGCTGCGCCCCAGATCGGACCCCTTGCTGAAGGAGAAGCCGCTCAGCGTGTTCTCTTCATCGAAGGTGAAGCCAATGGGGGAGGCGTTGTTGAGCCAGCGCAGATACTGCATCCAGGCCGGGTCATCGAGACCGTAGAGCCGGTTGTAGTAGGCCTCGATCTCCTTCTTCGCCTCCGGGTCCAGGTTCTGGCCCTCCACCAGACTCTTGGCGCTGATACCCCCGGGGGAAGCGGCCATGACCGCGAACACGACCAGGGTGATCCCCAGCAGGGTTGGAAACATCAACAGCAGGCGGCGGAGAAGATAGGTCAGCATGTCCGGTTACTGTTGATAGCGCTGCTCCGAAGCCGGTACGTAGTTCTCCATCGGCAGATTGCCCAGATTGAGTCCCACCTTGGTGTTCACCACATTCTTGATACGCCGGTCGATGAAGACCAGACTCTTGCGTCGCATCAGGAACGTATAGGGTTGATCCTCGAACAGCTGGTCTTCCGCCGCCTGCCACAGAGGCATGCGCTTTTCCTCGTCGACCGTAGCGCGGGCCTCATCGATGAGCCGGTCCAGTTCCGGATTGCGATAGTTGATGAAGTTATTACCGGCACCCTCGATCTGGCTGCTGTGGAACATCTGGTAGAGATCGGTCTCCAGCCCGCTGGTCCAGCCCAGGGTGATGGCCTCGAAGTCCCGCTTGTTGAGCAGATCGATCATCACCGACCATTCGGTGGGCTTGGGCTTCAGCAGGATGCCGGCGCGGGCCAGCATGTCCTTGAGGAAGAGCACCATGCGACCGGTGTCTTCGTTGCCCTGAAAGTAGACCAGCTCGAATTCGAAGGGACTGCCCGCGACATCTTCCAGGACCCCGTCTCCATTGCGGTCCTCGTAGCCGGCCTCCCGCAGCAACGCCATTCCCCTGTTCTCGTCATAGGTGCGCGGTGAAAGCGCCGGGTCGTGCTGTTTGCTGGTAGCGTTGAAGGGACTGAGCGCCACCTCGCCGTACCCGAGGTAGATCTCCTCGATGATGCGATCACGATCGATCAGGTAGGTCATCGCCTGGCGCACCCGCTTGTCGCCAAAACGGGTCGCCTCTGCGTCGCGCTGCTGATTCCAACCAATGTAGGTGTAGCCCGCCACCGGGCTCATGTACTCCCAATGCTCCGCCTTCCTGGCCAGATCCTTGTCCTCGACCAACCTGCGATATTCGATGGGGCGCGAGCCGTAGGTATCGATATCGCCGTTGCGGAAGGTGGTCAGACGGGCACTGTCGTTCTCGATCACCCGCCAGATCAGACGCTCGAACGAGGGCTGAATGGGACCCCAGTAGCGGGGATTGCGCCGCAGCTCCACCATCCCCTTGTCGGGCGACCAGTTCCTGGGATCCTCCAGGCGGTAGGGACCTGAACCCAGCAGCAACCCTTTGGACTGGTTGTAGTCGTTGGGTTTCTCCAGATAGGGCGCATAGAAGTGCTTAGGCATTACCGACAGCCCGCCGGCCAGGGAGAGGGCGTTGAAATAGGGCTCCTTGAACTGGAACTTGACGCTCAGCTTGTCGAGCGCCACGACCGCTTCGATCTTCGAGTAGTAGGCCCGCTCCCTGGGTGCCTGGATCGCCTCGTTCATGATGAAGTCGAAGGAGAAGACCACGTCGTCGGCGGTCAGCGGAACACCGTCTGAAAACGTCACCCCGTCACGCAGCTTGAAGACGAAGGTCAGACCATCCTCACTCACGCTCCAGGATTTCGCCAGCAGTCCTTCCCACTCCAGGCTCTCGGGATTGCGGATCAACAGACTCTCCAGAATGTAACCTTGAACATCGGAGGAGTAGGCATCGGCCGAGATGAAAGGCGTGAGCGATTTGAGATTGACGCCGAAGGCTTGAACCAGCCAGTCGCCCTCGGCATAGTCGGTTTGCCGGCTGGCCTCATAGGCGCGTTGGAAAGCGGGAGGCACGACCGGTTCCGACGCATCGCTCCCTGCAACCGACAGCGTTACCCCCTGTCCGAGACGCGACTCCAGATTCCTCACCTGACTGCCGATCTCTCTGAGATCGTTGGCCTGTTCGCGCATCAGCTGTTCCATGCCGGCCATCTTCTGCCACTGGCGGTCGATCATGTACATGGCGAGGATGAGGGTGATCAGGATCACCCCCAGGCCACCGAAATAGAGGATGTCCCGACCGTTGAGTCGACGCTGCATCTGGTCTCCCCCTCACTCCTGGCTTGATATCGTTGAAGTTACAGAGTCTATTATGCTTTCCAGGCCCTTGAAAGGCGGCGTATGCCCCACGGGCAAGCACCAACCCGCACTTTTCGCAGATGGCAAATTCCGGTACCTTTACCGGTTCAACTTTCGAACGTCATGGGCACTGCTGCGCCCGCTAACCGCGTTCCTTTCGATCACTTCACCAAGGAACTGTTCCATGGGCTTTTTACAAGACAAACGCATCCTCGTCACCGGCATCGCCAGCAACCGCTCCATCGCCTGGGGCGTGGCCGAGGCCATGCATCGGGAGGGCGCCGAGCTGGCGTTCACCTACCAGACCGACAAACTCAAAAAGCGTGTGGATGACGCAGCGGAGAAATTCGGCGCCAAGATCGAGTTGCCGTTGGATGTGACCGACGATCAGCAGATCGCCGAACTCTTCGGCACCTTGGAGAAGGAGTGGGGCTGTCTCGACGGTATCGTCCACTCCATCGGCTTCGCCCCGCGTGACCACCTGGAGGGCAGCTATCTCGACAACCTCACCCGCGATGGTTTCGCCCTCGCCCACGATATCAGCGCCTACAGCTTCGCCGCCCTGGCCAAGGCGGGGCGACCGCTAATGCAGGGGCGCAAGGCGGCTCTGGTCACCATGACCTATCTTGGCGCCGTGCGCACGGTCCCCAACTACAACGTGATGGGCGTGGCCAAGGCCAGCCTGGAGGCCAGTGTCCGCTACATCGCCGATTCGCTCGGTCCCGAGGGTATCCGCGTCAACGGTATCTCGGCCGGCCCCATCCGTACCCTCGCCGCCTCCGGTATCAAGGGTTTCAAGGGCATGCTGGACGAAGCGGAGGAGAAGAATCCGATGCGACGCAACGTCACCATCGAGGAGGTCGGCAATGCGACGGCCTTCCTCTGCTCCGACCTGGCCTCGGGCATCACCGGCGACATTCTCTATGTCGATTCCGGTTACCACATCGTGGGCATGGTCTGAGCTGAAAGGCGCTGACTTAGTCGCCATTTTGCCGAGGCAGAGCCCCACCCTACACCCTGAATCAAGCGGTAGGGTGGGGCCCTGCCCCACCATTACCTCGTAGGATAAGACGAACGCCAGAGATCGAAGGGGCTATTCGCTGCTCTTATTCAGCAGAATTTCAATATCCGCGTGGGCTTCGAGATCGGCCACCAGCTGATCGTAGAGACTGCGCTCCAGCTCCCTGCCGAGGCCCTGCGCCAGGACCGCGCCGATACCCTCCTCCCCTGCGTCACCTTCTTTCACCGACTGCAGGACAAAGACGGCCACATCGCCGTTGGCCAGTCGTACGCTGTCGACGTTGACGGCTCCTGCGGACGGTTTGGCGCTGGTGAAGACGGCGTTGATCAGACCGAGCGGCTGCGAACGGTCGCTACGCGCCAGCGTCAGAGGACCGGTCACCGCCAGTTCGCCAGCGGCCTGCTGCAGAGAGGCTCCGGACTCGATCTCCTGCTTGCGCTTGTCCGCATCCGCCTGAGCCTGGGCTTCGGCTTTCTGTTGCAGCAGGCGTTCGACGATACGGTCCCGTACCCCACTCAGCGGCTCTGTTGACGCCTCCTGGTGTTCAACCACACGAAGCACCACCGCACTTTCGGTATCGAGTTCGATCAGTTCGCTGTTGTTGTGACCCACCAGCACGTCTTCGTTGAAAGCGGCGGCGAGCGCCTTGGGCGAACCCAGAATACCCTCTCCCCTGTCGCGGGTGATCCAGTCGCTGTGCTGGACAGTCAATCCCAGTGCATTGGCGGCCGGCTCGAGGCTGCTCGGATCTTCATAGCTGAGATCGGCGAGACGCTCAGCCATTTCGAAATAGAGGCGCTCTCCCTCGGCCTTGCGATAGGCCTTCTCGACCTCCGTCCGGGCCTCTGCGAAGGGCTTCACATCGCCCGACTTGATATCGACCAGTTTGATCAGGTGGAAACCGAAACCGCTGCGCACCGGTTCGCTGACCTGCCCCGGCGCCAAGGCGAAAGTCGCCGCCTCGAATGCGGGATCCATCACACCTTTGCCGAAGTAACCCAGATCGCCCCCGTTGTCGGCCGAACCGGGATCCTGGGAGTTGGCCTTGGCCAGCTCGGCGAAATCCTCGCCCTGCGCCAGTCGATCGCTCAAAGCGTCGATTTTCGCCTTCGCCTCAGCCACCGCCGCTTCATCGGCGTCCTCCGCCACCTGAATCAGAATGTGGCTTGCCCGGCGTTGCTCGGGCAGCCCGAACTTGTCCTGATTGTTGTCGTAGTATTGCTGAAGTTGATCCTCACCGACATCGAGGGTACTGCCGGCGGTGGCCGCATCGAGATGGATGTAGTCGAGCTTGACCCGTTCGGGCACGGCAAACTCATCCTGATGGTCTTGGTAGTAACTCTCGATCTCCCCATCGTCGACGGGAGTCTTCACCAGGTAGTCGGTAGCCGGTATCACGAAGTAGGAAAACTCCCGCTTCTGATTCATCAGCCGCTCTGCCTGTTTCTGCTCGCGCTGAGTGACGAAGCTACTGGCCCCGACCGCTTTGGAAAGCTGCTGCGAGAGCAGGAGTTTGCGCACGCGCTCCATAAATCCGGCCGGTGTCAGGCCCTGCAGGCGCACCGCCCGTTCGAAGGTCTGCTGATCGAAGCGACCGTCTTTCTGGAAAACCTCCATGCCCCGCATGACGGTCTTCACCTCGATGTCACTCACACGCAGCCCCATGTCGTAGGAGACCTGCTCGATCAACTCGTCGCGAATCATGCGGTTGAGCACCTCTCGACGCATCCGGACGTCATCGAACAATTCCGGCCGATAGGCGCTGCCCAGCTGCTCGCGCAACTGCTGACGAAATAGTTGAAACTGAGAGTCCAGGGCGCGCTCCGTGATCTCCGTGCCGTTGACCTTGGCAACCACCGGCTCAGACCCTATACCCAGGTACTCCTGTATACCCCAGAGCGCAAAAGGCACACTGATCAGGATAACGATACCGTATGCAATCCAGCCTTGGGCTTTATCTCGGATATTCTGCAGCATGATGTTCGACTCGTACTTGTTCTCTGCGGCTCTGAGGCCCAGCAGACTCTCGCTTACAAACAAAAACGGGGTATCAGTGGATACCCCGTTCTGCTTTGAATTGGCGGAGCGGACGGGACTCGAACCCGCGACCCCCGGCGTGACAGGCCGGTATTCTAACCAACTGAACTACCGCTCCGGATGGTGGGTGCTGCAGGGATCGAACCTGCGACCCTCGCCTTGTAAGGGCGATGCTCTCC
>JBNLGI010000199.1:0-13815 GCA_050305975.1 Sedimenticolaceae bacterium
CAACCTCGACTCCGCCTATATCCGGCCGATGTGCTTCTACGGTTCCGAGGGTATGGGGCTGCGCGCCGACAACCTGCGTGTCCACTGCATGGTGGCGGCCTGGGAGTGGGGCGCCTACCTGGGGGCGGAGAACATGGAGAAGGGGATCCGCATCCGCGTCTCCTCCTTCACCCGCCACCACGTCAACATCACCATGTGCCGGGCCAAGGCCAACGGCAACTACATGAACTCCATGCTGGCGCTGCAGGAGGCCCTGCACGACGGCTACGACGAGGCCCTGCTGCTGGATGCCGAGGGCTATGTCATGGAGGGCTCGGGGGAGAACATCTTCATCGTCCGTGACGGCGTCATCTACACCCCCGATCTGACTTCCGCCCTCGACGGCATCACCCGCAAGACGGTGATCGAACTGGCCGGGGAGATGGGCTACGAGGTGGTGGAAAAACGCATCACCCGCGACGAGGTCTACATCGCCGACGAGGCCTTCTTTACCGGCACTGCGGCGGAAGTGACGCCGATCCGCGAGGTCGACAACCGGCCCATCGGCAACGGCGCCCGCGGTCCGATCACCGAAAAGCTGCAGAAGACCTATTTCGATCTGGTGCATGGCCGGCTCGACAGCCATCAGGATTGGCTGGCGCTGGTTTGAGGAGAGACGAGCATGAATCAGGCTGAACAGCAAACCCCGCAACGGGAAGCCATCAAAGTCACCCGCAACGACCTGCCGCTGAGCTGCCCGCGACCGGGCGACGCCGTGGCTGGGCTGCACCCCCGCGTCTACCTGCCGATCGAAAAGAGCGGCAGCGCCACCTGTCCCTACTGCGGGGCCCGCTACCAGCTCTCCGACTGACCCCCAGCGGCATCGACTCCAGGGCCGGTTGACAGGATGCGGTTACCCAGTGACGGCGATCCGGCGATG
Source organism: Sedimenticolaceae bacterium (assembly GCA_050305975.1). Classification (GTDB taxonomy): domain Bacteria; phylum Pseudomonadota; class Gammaproteobacteria; order Chromatiales; family Chromatiaceae; genus Thiodiazotropha. The sequence goes on from JBNLGI010000199.1 coordinate 920, forward strand.
CGCATCCTGATCGTCGGTCCCTCCTGGGCCGGTGACATGGTGATGGCGCAGGTCCTGTTCAAGGCCCTCAAGCGGCGTCACCCTGATGTGGTCATCGATGTCTTAGCGCCGGCCTGGAGCCGCCCTCTGCTGCAGCATATGCCGGAGGTGCACGGCATCATCGACCTGCCCCTGGGGCACGGCGAGCTGGGGCTGGGCAAGCGCTGGCGGCTCGGTCGCAGCTTGAAGCAGCGGGGCTACGACCAGGCGATCCTGCTCCCCAACTCCCTGAAATCCGCATTCATCCCCCTGTTTGCCGGCATCCCGAGGCGCACCGGCTGGGTCGGCGAGAGTCGATACGGTCTGCTCAACGACATCCGACGCCTGGACAAGCAGCGCCTGCCGATGATGGTGCAGCGCTTCGTGGCGCTGGCGGCGCCCGCCGAGGCCGACGAGCTGCCCGCCATCGAGGCGCCGAGTCTGCAGGTGGATGCGGACGAGGTGGCGCAGGCGCTCCAGGCACTGGGGCTCGGCGACGAGACCGGCAGCTTGCTGGCGCTCTGCCCCGGCGCCGAGTTCGGTCCCGCCAAACGCTGGCCGTCAGCGGCTTATGCCGAGCTGGCGCGACACTACCTGGAACGGGGCTGGCGGGTCTGGCTGTTCGGCTCCGCCAAGGACGCGGAGGTCTGTCGCGAAATCAACCGGCTGAGCGCAGACCGCTGCGCCGATCTGAGTGGACGCACCACGCTGGCCCAGGCCGTGGCCCTGCTTGCTCTGGCCGACGGGGTGGTCAGCAACGACTCGGGGTTGATGCATGTGGCGGCGGCCCTGCAGCGGTCGCTGGTGGCGGTCTACGGCTCCACCGATCCCGGCTTCACCCCGCCCCTCAACCGCAATTCGCGTATCGTGCGGCTCGGCCTCGAGTGCAGCCCCTGTTTCAAGCGGGAGTGCCCCCTGGGTCATCTCGACTGTCTGAACCGGCTGCCGGCCTCGCAGGTCGTCGCCGCACTGGAGGAGTTGCTGGCATGAGGGTGCTGCTCATCAAGACCTCCTCCCTGGGCGATGTCATCCACACCCTGCCGGCGGTGACCGATGCCGCTGCCCGGATACCCGGCCTCCGCTTCGACTGGGTGGTGGAGGAGAGCTTCGCCGAGATACCGGCCTGGCATCCGGCCGTCGAGCGGGTGATTCCCGTAGCCCTGCGCCGCTGGCGCAAACATCCCTGGCGGGCCTGGCGCAGCGGCGAATGGTCGGCCTTCCGGCTGGCCTTGTCGCAGCATCGTTACGATCGGGTCATCGACGCCCAGGGTCTGCTCAAGAGCGTCTTCATCACCCGCCTCGCCGATGGCCCCAGCTACGGGCTGGACCGGCTGTCGGCGCGGGAACCGCTGGCGTCCCGTTTTTATGACCATCCCCTGCCGGTGGCCAAAGGCCGGCACGCCATCGAGCGCACCCGATCGTTGTTCGCCCAGGCGCTGGAATACGAACCGGAGAAGGCGTCGTTGAGCTACGGTGTGGATACCGCGCGTCTGCCGGCAACGCCTTACCCTGCCCCCTATCTGGTGTTTCTGCATGGAACCACCTGGCTCAGCAAACACTATCCGGAGAGTCATTGGCAGCGCCTGGCGGAGCTGGCGGGCGATGCGGGTTACCGGGTGCTGCTGCCCTGGGGCAACCCGGAGGAGCGGCGGCGGGCGCAGCGGCTGGCCGCGACCCGGGGTACGGAGGTGCTACCGGCACTCGAGCTGAGCCGGCTCGCCGGTGTGCTGGCCGGTGCCACGGGGGTGATCGGCGTGGATACGGGGCTGGCTCATCTGGCTTCGGCGCTGGAGCGCCCCGGGGTCTTTCTCTATGGACCGACCGATGTGGCCCTCACCGGGGTGGCCGGGGCCGCGCAGCGGATCGTACAGGCCGATCTGGAGTGTGTGCCTTGTCTCAAACGGCGTTGTGCCCGCCCCGAGGCGGCTGCTGGCGAGCCCGTCTGTCTGCAACGGCTCGATGCGGAGGCGGTTTTCAGTACACTCCAGGAGCTCATCAGGCCGGTTGAATGAAGCGGCCGGCCGATGTGTGGTGCCTGAGTCTCACTTGTACTCGAGCGCTTGACGGAAGATGCGATCCACCCGTTCCGCGAAGGCCCCCATGGAAAACCGCTCGAGGTGATCCCGGGCTGTACGGGGATCGAGCCGCTCCTCTGATTGGATCAGTCGGGAGATCAGGGCCTTGAAATCCGCCCCGCCGTCCTCCCGCGGGTCGGTGTAGAACCAACCCGTTTGACCCGGTACGACCGTCTCCCTGAAGGGGCCGCCATCCACCGCCAGTATCGGTGTACCACAAGCCTCCGCCTCCAGCACATTGAGCCCCAGCGCCTCCCGCTCAGGCAGCCCGGTCATCAGGTAGTCGAGGCGGGGGTAGACGGCCGCCACCTGCTGCTGGTGGCCCCACCAGCGGGTCTGTGCGGCAATCGGTTTCAGGGCCCTGCGCAGATCGCGCACCGAGGCGTAGCCGCCGGCGCCGAAGATCTCCAGCTGGAGCTGTGGGAATTCGGCGATGCTGGGCGCCAGCAGGGTGAAGAGTTTGTCGAACTGTTTGATGGTGGTGATGCGCGAAACGATCCCCAGGGTGATGCCCGCTCTCGGCACGTAGCCTACCTGTGGCCGTAGTGCCTGGTAGATGGGGTAGAGCCAGGAGAGCAGCCGGTCGCGGCCCTTGCGCAGATCCCAATCGTAGCGGGAGGTGCGAACCAGCGGCAGCTTGTCGGAGGGTTGACCGCCGCGCAGGTCGGCCACGCCGTAAAGCGGCTCCGGGTGGACCCGTGAGACCTGTTTCTGATGCAAGGTGTCGATCACATAGCGTGAGACGCCGAAAACGCGATGCAGTCCGGCAAAACCCTCGACGCTTCGGTTGTGCACCGGCATATGGGCGATGGCGCAGAGCGATCCCCTGTGTTGCAGGGCGTCGTGGATCGCCTTGGGAGGCGGGCCATGTGCGATCAACAGCCTGGGGGCGCCGGTGTCGCCGATCTGTCCGGGAATCTCGGTGGCGTCGTCGACAAAGTGGATACGGGCGCCTTTCAGGTCGAGGCGGTGCCAGAAATCGGCCGCACGATGGGCGTAGAGTTCGACCTCCCAGCCCCGACTGATCAGCGCTTCGCAGAGAAAACGGGTGTAGACCTCGCCACCGCCGAAGTGCTGTTGCAGATTGATCTGGATACAGGTAGGCATCGGGCGAGGATTGTCCCTGAAGTGATGGCTTGGCGGGCACTCTATCGATCGGCTTCCGCCACTGTCAACCGGCACCTGGCGGGTAGAGGTCCCGACCCCACAGCGAGGCTGAGCGATGGTATCATGCCTCGTCTGAATCCCGTGGACCCGACGTCAAGCCATGACCACCCCGCAACTCAGTGCCGTCATCATCGCATACAACGAGGCTGAGAGAATCGGCGACTGCCTGCGCAGCCTCGCCTTTTGCGATGAGATTCTGGTGGTGGACTCCGGCAGTGACGACGGCACCCCTGAACTCTGCCGGGCTGCCGGGGCCCGGGTGGTGGAGCAGACCTGGCTGGGCTACGGGCGGCAGAAACGCTTCGCGGTGGCGCAAGCGATGCATGACTGGGTGCTCTGTGTCGATGCGGACGAGCGGATCACACCGCCACTGGCCGACTCCATTGCGCGCACCCTGCGGCAACCGGACTGCAAGGCCTATGAGATGCCGCGCTGCAACCGTTTCCTGGGGCGCTGGCTGCGACATGGGGAGGGCTATCCCGACCTCTCACTGCGGCTGTTCGATCGGCGCTACGCCAACTGGAGCGAGGACGCGGTGCATGAGCGGGTCGTCTGCGAAACGCAGGTCGGCCGGCTCGAAGGCGATCTGCTTCACGAATCCCAGGAGTCACTCGCCCGCTACCTGGAGAAGCAGAACCACTACACCTCGCTGCAGGCGAAAGCGATTGCGGATCGGGGTGGGGCGGCGCCCTACGCCAAGGTGGCGCTGAGTCCGTTGGTACGCTTCATCAAGTTCTACCTGTTGCGCCTCGGCTTTCTCGACGGCGTACCGGGATTGGTGCATATCGCGATCGGTTGCATGAACACGATGCTGAAATATGCCAAGGCGGTCGAGCTGATGACCCACTGCGGGGTGGCGCGTGAGCGTTGATCACCATCCCGACCACATCCTGGTGATCCGGCGCGACAACATCGGCGACCTGGTCTGCACCACGCCGCTGCTGACGGCCCTGCGCCAGCGTCATCCGCAGGCCCGCATCAGCGTGCTGGCCAACAGCTACAACGCCGCGGTACTGGAAGGCAACGACGATATCGATGCCCTCTACACCTATACCAAGCGCAAGCATCGCGGTGATCGCAGCACCCTCGCCATCTACTGGGAGCGTTTCCGCATGTTGAGAGGCTTGCGGCGTCAGGGGGTCGATCTGGCGATTCTGGCGACACCGGCCACGGATCGCCACGGTTTCAAGCTGGCCCGCCAGGTCGGGGCCAGGAGCATCATGGGCGTGGACGATGGCTCCCTCGGACTGGACCATGCCATCTCGCCCACCGCGCTGGTGGGGCTGCATCAGGTGGAGCGTATCTTTCTGCTGGCCGGATTTCCCAAGCAGACCGAGTGTCCGCTCAAGGTCGTCGTCTCCGAGCAGGAGCGGGCCTGGGCCGCGGCGCGGCTGGCGGCGGCGGGACTGCCTGCCGGAGTCAGGCCTGTCGGTCTGCACATCAGCGCCCGCAAGCCCTGCAACCGCTGGCCGGTGGAGCATCATCTGGCGCTGATCCGAATGATCCATGCGGAGAGTGGCCGGCCGGTGGTGCTCTTCTGGAGCCCGGGTTCGGCGGCCGACAAGCGCCACCCCGGGGATGACGAGCTCGCCGAGCGGATCCTGCGCGAGGCGGGGGGAGAGGGTGCGCTGATCGCCTTCGCCACCGGGGAGCTGCGCCAATTGGTGGCGGGACTGGACCAGCTGGACGCCCTGGTCTGCAGCGACGGCGGGGCCATGCATCTGGCGGCTGGACTCGGACGTCCGATCGTCTGCCTGTTCGGCTATGATGGCGGGCGCGAATGGGCGCCCTGGGGCGAGCATCGGCTGCTGCATGCCGAACCCCTGGATCAGCTGGATCCCGGGCAGGTCTTTTCCGCCTTGCAGCACTATCTGTAAAACCGACCGGAGTACCGGATACAAGCATGCCCTTGAAAATATTGCATACAGAGTGGCCCGAGGGTGGGGGCGGCCAGGCGATCCGCATCGTCGCCGAATCCTTGGCGCTGATGAAAAAGGGCTACCGGATGCGCATCGCCTGCCAGCCCGGCAGCGGCATCATGCGGCATGCACAGGAGGCGGGGATCCCCACTGTGGAGATACCCATGCGCAAGGGTTTGAGTCTCGCGGCAGTGCGACGTACCATGCGCGCTATCGATGAGTACGGGATCGACATCGTACACGCCCATAGCTCGGAGGATGCCCAGACCCTGGAGGAGATCATTGCCTGGATCCACGACCATCCCGCGGAGAGCCGGGATATGGCGGAAAAGGGCTATGCCCACTGTCTGGAGCACTTTACGTTCGAGAAAATGATCGACACCACCGAGGCCGCTTACCGCTTCGCCCTGTGCAGAAGCGGTAAATGATCCAGTCTCAATGCCAACACAATCACAGACTGCTGCTTTGCATCGGCGGGGCGGTGGGACTGCGTCCGAATCGCTCTTCGGACGGTGGTACCCTACCGGGTCGGAACTCTACCGGCAGCCAAGGACTCACAAAACGGTAGCGATCATTTCAGCCAGTTGGTAAGCGACTCGGAGTCCATCGCCGGTGACAAGAATCGAAATGAATGAAGTGGGTGTTTCAGTTCCTAGCCAAGCATGAAAACCAATGAATACACAGGATCCGATCTGGTGAGAGGGATTAGTTCGTTATCCAATCGCGTCACCGAACTGTTCAGCCGAATTGGCCTGATCTGTGGTGTGATCTACCTCGTGGTGCTGCCGCTGGGACACGTTACTGCCATTCGCAGTATATCCGTGGTACTGGCTCTGGTGGTCGCGATACTCTTTTGGATGCAGCACGAGGCCAAGCGACTGCCGCTGGCACTGCTTTTCATTGTCTGGTTTGCCGTCGCCTGCCTGTCGCTTTTCACAACGGTCGATTTCACGGCTTCTGTCGACGCCATCAACCACGAAATCGTCCGCTCGGCACTGGTGTACTTTATCTTTTTCACCCTGGTCCGACGACTGGATGCCTTTCCCGTGTTCAGCTGGGCCACCGTCGTGAGTGCTTTTATTCTCACGGGTCTCGCAATACAGACCATCGCGAGCAACGACCGTTGGGTCCATGGCTACCTTCCGGCGTTGGGAGATTACGCCACCACCGCCATTACACTGATCCCCCTGCTGGTCGCCGCCACCAGCGATGGACACCGGTTCTTACGCGCAGCGGCGATCCTTGCGTTGATTGGATTGATCTTGGGCGGCTATCTGACGCACAGTCGCGGATTCTGGCTGACCCTGATCTGTGCCGGCGGTACAGCGGTTGCCGTTCGGGCCTATCATCGGCGACGACTGCATTGGAGGCCGGTGCTTGCCTTGATGGTTGTCGGTGTCGTCTCCGTGGGTCTGGCCGCCAAGGTCGCCGGGGTTAAAGGTCGCAGCCTGGGCTATTTCGACGACCGCTCGATCATCTACATGTCGGTGGCGGAGAAGCTCGGCGACAATCCACTCACCGGAACCGGCTATGGTCATGAGACCGATCACCTGTGGTACCAGACGATTCCGGACATGGGCCCAAAAATCTACCACGCTCACAACATCGTCCTGAGTTATCTCGATCAGATGGGCCCGCTCGGCTTGGTGGTGTTGTTCGCCATCTTCGGCCTGCCGGCCATTTTCCTGCTGCGAAGGCTGCACCTGGACGGTGCTCCTCCCTATGTCTTAGCCGGCTTGGCCTTGCTGGTCGCGGTGTTCGTGAAAAACAGTCTCGATTATTTCTTTACCGGGGCGAACCTCTGGCTCTTCTTTGCCCACCTCGGTATCTATGTCGGCCACCTCCAGCGGATGCAGTCAGTACAGGGCGGCGACACCGGTCATGCGAGTAGGTCCCAACCAATGTCATGAAGATCGTCAGTCATGTGGGGTTACACAAGACGGCAACCACCTACCTCCAGGGACATGTCTGTCCCGCATGGCGGCAGCCCGGCTTGCCGAGCGGATCATGCGGGCAGTGAACGACCGCTGGGTGCTGGTTCCTTCCGCTGCCCGGGGAAATGCGCCAACTGGTGGGGGGCTGGCTCAGATCAATGCCCTGGTCTGAAGCGACGGCGGCGCCATACATCTGGCGGCCGGGCTCGGACGGCCGTCCGTCTGCCTGTTCGGCTACGGCAGGGGGCACGAATGGGCGCCCCGGGGCGAACATCGGCTGTTGCATGCCGAACCCCTGGATGAATTGGATGAGGAGGCCGTCTTTTCGGTACTCCGCGGTTATCTCTAAAGGAGCCGTTTGAACCATGCACATACTGCATACCGAAAGCTCCTGTGGCTGGGGCGGTCAGGAGATCAGGATACTCACAGAGAGTGCCGGCATGGTTGCGCGGGGGCATCGGGTAAGTCTCATCGCTCCGCAGTCCTCGAATATCTACGCTGTCGCCGAACGCTATGGGATCGAGCCCATTGCCCTGCCTATCGAACGAAAGAGGCTGTCCGCACTTCTGGCCATATGGCGCTGGCTCGGCGCCCATGGCCAGGAGATCGATATCATCAACACCCACAGCTCGACTGACGCCTGGTTGGTAGCGGTTGCCAATCTGCTGTTGCGCGATCCAGCGCCGGTGGTGAGAACGCGGCATGTCTCCTCCCCCATCAATACCCATCTGACCACGCGCTGGCTCTATCAGAAAGCGGTCGAGCACATTGTGGTGACCGGAGAACCCCTGCGGCAGCAGTTGGCCAGAGACAACGGTTTCCGTCTGGACAGCATGACATCGGTGCCCACCGGAATCGATCTGGAGCGATTCCGGCCCAGAGACCGGTCACAGGCGCGAAAGCAGCTGGGTGTCGATTCCGACAAGTTCGTTGTCGGTATTCTCGCCACGCTGCGAAGTTGGAAGGGGCATCGTTACCTGATGGATGCCGTTGCCTCGCTGCAGGATCTGCAGACTCTCCAACTCCTGATCGTTGGCGAGGGCCCTTATCGGGAAAAACTGGAACAGCATTGCGAGCACCTGGATATCGGGGACAAAGTGCGCTTTGTGGGTCAGCAGGACAACCCGGAATCCTGGTTGAACGTCATGGACCTTTTTGTCCTGCCCTCCTACGGCGATGAAGGCGTGTCACAAGCCGTGATGCAGGCCATGGCCAGCCGGCTTCCGGTCATCGCCACACCGGTTGGCGGCATGCGGGATGCGGTCGAGGACGAAGTCACGGGCCTGCTGGTGAAGACGCATGACGGAGCCGCCATCGCCAGCGCCATTCGCAGACTCGTGGATGACAATGCGCTAAGGGAACGGCTGGCCGAGGCGGGATACCACTATGCCCGCGAACGCTTCTCCCGGGATCTGATGCTGGAGCGTATGGAGTCGGTCTTCATGCGCTACAGACGCCAGCGTTGAGTCTCGACTGAGGTCAACGTGGCGGTGGCCAAGCCAGCGACGGTCTGGCACTAAGGCGCTCGATCCCTGAACCGGGTGCCCTGATCAATCTAGCAACTGGTTGAACTGCTGGCGTACCCGCTCGAGGCTCAGTAGCGCCATGCAGGCGGCGTCACGTTCGCACTCTGCCGGGCTGCGGGCGCAACGGCGCACCCAGGGGATCTCCCGCTTGAACAGCAGCGGTTGGTCGCGGCAATCGATGGGCTCGCTGAGGGCCTGATAGCGTTCGGAGCGCCAGAAACGGCTCTCGCCGTAGAGCTGGGCGGAACCCGGGCCGTAGAGCGCGAGGGTCGGCGTGGCGGTGATGCGTCCCAGGTGGGCCACCCCGGTATCGGGACAGACCAGGGCGCGTGCCCCTTTCAGAAGATGCCATAGCTGGGCCAGGTCGAGTGTCTCTGCCAGGCTCTGGTACCGGCCAGCGGGATCGACCGCCTCCACGTAGCGCTGTTCACCCGGTCCGCCGCTCCAGATCACCTGCAAGCCCTTTGCGGCGGCATGCTCGGCCAGCGCACGCCAACGTTGGCCGGGCCAGAGCTTGAGCACGGAGCTGGCGCCCACATGGAACACCACGTAGTTCTCCGGCAGGGTCGGCAGCGGCGCGGCGGCGGGTGGTGGCCAGTCATCATCGGCCATCGGCGGCGGCATCGGGCCGGGAATCAAGCCGCAATTGGCATCGGGCCAGGGCGTCGGCGTCTGCGGATAGGCATGGAGTTCATCCACCGGCCAGCTCTTGTAGCCCGGCCGGTCGCCGTCGAAGGCGACGATCCAGCGGGCGCCCATGGCGTAGGCGAGCCAGCTGTAGCGGTTGTCACCGGGTACCAGCGCCAGGTCGTAGGGGCCGCTGGCGAACAAGCGGGAGAGCGAACGGCGGTCGGCCGGATGAAAGGGGAGCGGCTTTACTCCGTAGGGGCGGCCGGAATAGAGCGGAGCGATCGCCTTCTGCATGGTCATGGCGATCTCGGCCCCGGGGTATTGCCGCCTCAGCTTGGCCAGCAGCGGGGTCAGCATCAGGGTGTCGCCGAGCAGCAGGTGGTGGGCGATCAGGATACGCCCGGGGGTCGCCGGGGCGCGCCGGCGAAAATGGCCGAGAGCCCGCAGGCCGACCCGGCCGAAGGTGAGCAGGCGGGCGGGCAGGCGACTCAAACCGGCGCCCCCTCCTTGACTTCGAGCAGTTCACGATAGAGTTCCAGCATCTCCTCCACCATGCGCTCGATGGGGTGTCGCTCGGCGCTGGCGCGGGCGGCCTCGCGATAGTTGTCATAGTCGGATCGTGCCCACTCCAGGGCCCGCTCCAGGGCATCGTCCGTCTCCGCGTCGTAGCGCTGTCCGTTGACGCCGCTCTCGATCAACTCTCCCGCGCCGCAGTATTGATTGGTCACCACTCCGAGGCCGCAGGCCAGCGCCTCCAGCACCACATTGCCGAAGGGCTCATAGAGGCAGGGGTGGACCAGCAGATCGGCGCAGCGGTAGTAGGGGGTGACATCGGGCACCACACCGGCGAAGCGGACCCGCTGCTGCAGCCCCAGACGCTCGGCCAGCCGCCGGTAGCGCGCCTGGCGCTTGTCGCGGCCGATCACCGCCAGATGCCAGTCGCTGCCCTGCGCCGACAGGGCGTGCAGCAGCGGGGCCAGTCCCTTGCGTTCGAAGCCCGAGCCCACGAACAGCAGCAGCGGCGCGGAGGTCAGCCCCAGCTCGTTGCGCAGACCTTGCCGCGTCTGTGCGTCGGCTGCCGGCGAGAAGCGCTGCAGGTCGATGCCGTTGATGATGACCCGCAGTTTGTCGGTATCCACCGGGTAGTGGCGCAGGATGTCGTCCCGTACCATCTGCGAGATGCAGATCACCCGCCGCAGCGCCGGGTGGGTGAACATCACCCGTTCGGTCTCCACCATGTAGCGGTGGAAGCGGCTGATGCGCAGCCACAGCCGCTGCAGCGGCGAGGCGACGGCGGCGCGGCGCGCCAGCCACTGGGCGTGCACCCCGTCACCGGCTCGATAGAGGGAGCAGCCGGGCAGGCGCTCGTTGCTCTGCACCAGATCGAACTCCCGCTTGCGCAGGATTGCGCTGACCTGTTGCACGAAGTGACGGTGTCGGCCCACCCGGCCCAGACCTTTGCGCGATATCGGGAAGTGACGAACGTCATCGCTCTGTTGCCACTGTTCGCAGATCAGCGAGAGGTCGAGATCGCCATAGGCGCGCAGACCGTTGAGGGTGCGACTCATGATCTGCTCCGCGCCGCCGTCGGGACGGTAGCTGCGCCGGATGAGGGCGATGCGCAGCGGCCCGTCAGCCATCGAGCAGGGCCTCGGCGGCTTCCAGCACGCGCCGGGTCTCGATGCGGGTCAGGCACTCGCTGATCTTGCCGCCTCCGCAGCCGTCCTGACCGCAGGGGCGACAGGGGTGGGAGGAGGTGATCACCGCCGCCCGGTTCTGCCAGGGGCCCCATTCGTGTTCGCCGCTGGGGCCGAACAGGACCACCGTGGGCGTCTGCGTGGCGGAGGCGATATGCATCGGCACCGAGTCGACGCCGATGAAGAGTTCAGCGCGCCCGATCACCGCCATCAGCTCCTTCAGGCTTAGCGCCCCCGCCAGGTTGGTGACGGGTTCGGTCACCTGGCTCAGGATGCGCTCCACCATCGCCAGCTCGCGGGCATCGGGACCGGCGGTGATGACGATGCGCCGGCCCTGTGAGGCCAGCCGCTCGATGAGCTCCGCCATGTGCGATTCGGGCCAGCACTTGAAGAGCCAGCGGGAGGTGGGATGGATGACGATCCAGGGCGGCGTCAGCGCGCTCAGCTTTTCGTCCAGGGCGCTTTCGGCCTCGCTGCCCGCCACCACCTGCAGCCGCTTCTCCCCCTCCGTGGGCTGAAGGCCGAGATGGCGCAGGGCGTCCAGGTGGATCTCCACCGTATGGCGGCGGTTGCCGCCGGGGGCGCTGTAGTGATGAGTGAAGCTGTTCAGCCAGAGTTTCGAGCGCCGCGAGGAGTAGCGGCGGCTGATGGCGTAGCGCGGCTTCAGGTAGCGGCTGAGGATGGCGCCGCGCCAGCTCTCCGTAAGATGGATGATCAGATCGTAGCCCTGCGACTTCAGCGTTCGCATCAGGCCGAGTTCGCGCTCCAGGTGTCCGCGCGTGCCCAGCCGCTTCCAGGACTTGTCGATGCAGTGGATGGTGTGAATGGCCGGATGTCCGGCCAGCATCGGTTCGGTATCCCGGTAGACCAGGGCGTCGATCTCGAGCTGGGGGTGGCGGGATTTGAGCAGGGCGAACAGCGGCGTGGTGAGCAGCACGTCACCGTGGTGGCGCAGCTTGACGACCAGCACCCGTTTGAGGCTCGAGAAGTCGATCTCCCGCTCGACCCGGCTCATGACGCGGCCGCCTCGCCGGAGAGTTGGGTTTCGTAGAGGCGCCGGTAGACCCCCTGCCGCTGCATCAGCTGTGCATGCGCGCCCTGTTCCACGATACGTCCGCCCTCGATCACCAGGATGCGGTCGGCATTCTCGATGGTGGAGAGGCGGTGGGCGATGATCAGGGTGGTGCGGTTGTGGGTCAGGGTCTCCAGCGCCTGCTGGATATAGCGCTCCGACTCGTTGTCGAGGGCCGAGGTGGCCTCGTCCATGATCAGGATCGGCGCATCCTTGAGCAGGGCGCGGGCGATGGCCAGCCGCTGCCGCTGGCCGCCGGAGAGCCGCACCCCCTTCTCGCCGATCAGGGTATCCAGTCCCTCCGGCATCCTCTCGATGAAGTCCATGGCGTAGGCCGCCTGCGCCGCCTCCACCACCTTGGATCTCGGCAATCCGCGCATCTCGCCATAGGCGATGTTGGCTTCCACGCTGTCGTTGAACAGGAGCACCTCCTGGCTGACCAGGGCGATATTGCGCCGCAGGTCCTTCAGGGTCATCGTCTGCAGATCGATGCCGTCGATGCGGATGGTCCCTTCGCTCAGGTTGTAAAAGCGGGGAATCAGGTTGGCGATGGTGCTCTTGCCGCCGCCCGAGGGTCCGACCAGGGCGATCCGCTCGCCGGCCTCGATGGTCAGGGAGATGTCGTCGATGGCCGCTCGCGAAGCACCCGGATAGCGGAAGCTGACCCGCTCGAACTCGATACGGCCCTGCACGCGTCCCGGATTGGTCTCACCCCGATCCTCCTCGGGCTCCTGGTCGACCAGTTCGAACACGCTCTCGGCGGCGGCCAGCCCCGGTTGCAGCTGCTCGTTGATGCGGATCAGATTCTTCACCGGCGACATGGTCATGGCCAGGGCGCCGATGAAGGAGACGAAGCTG
>JBNLGI010000200.1:0-7219 GCA_050305975.1 Sedimenticolaceae bacterium
ACACGCGACAATCCGTACCGACCCGCCGCAGGCCGAACAGATTTCGATGTCGATATTGAATACCCGCCTCAGGCGCTGCGCCCAGGTCATCGAGGCTCGCCGCTCCGCTGCTGTTGGTTCCTCTGCCTCCGCCGCCGCGACAGCCAAACCTCCCCTACCACGCTTGCCAGGCGTCACCCGCGCCCGGTACTGGCTGTTCGGTGCGAATACCCCATGGAAACGCGTCAGGTTCACCCGTGGTTTCGGCACCAGCGCTGCCGTTTTTTTTATGGACACCCATTAATTGCCCTTTTTTTATGGACACCCATTAATTGCCCCCGGCAATCTCACCCAAGATTGACACCCTACCGCTCCACCGTTAACTTAACCCAACCTATTGACGCGCAAAGGATTGCTGCCATGCCCCTACCCCGCAAAGCCCTGGTCTCGCTGGAGGCCACACCCTACTACCACTGCGTTTCGCGCTGCGTGCGCCGCGCCTTCCTGTGCGGGGAAGATACCGCCTCGGGCCGCTCCTACGAGCACCGCCGCGCCTGGATCGAACAACGCTTGTTAACCTTGGCCGAGGTCTTCGCCATCGACGTCGCCGCCTACGCGGTGATGCACAATCACTACCACGCGGTGCTGCATGTGGACCGGGAGCGGGCCTCGGGCTGGGATGCGCGCGAAGTGATCAGACGCTGGCACGCATTATTCAAAGGGACGCTCTATTCCCGGCGATTTCTGGCCGGGGAACCGTTGCACCGCGAGGAACAGCGGGTGCTCAAGCAATGTATCGACAAGTGGCGCGATCGGTTGATGGATCTCAGTTGGTTCATGCGCTGTATGAATGAGAACATCGCACGGCAAGCCAATGCCGAAGATAAGTGCACGGGGCGGTTTTGGGAGGGCCGATTCACCAGCCAGGCTGTGCTTGATGAGAAGGCGCTGGCCGCAAGTCTTGCCTATGTGGATCTCAACCCCATCCGGGCACAAGTCGCCGAAACGCCCGAAACCTCGGACTTCACTTCGGTCCAGCGTCGTATCGCCCATGCGCGGCAGGCGGCCATCCCCAACCACCCGCAGCAACAGGTCAAAGGGCTGCTGCCCTTCATCGGCAACCCACGTGAGAACCAACCGACAGGATTGCCGTTTCGGTTGACCGATTATCTGGAACTGGTGGACTGGACGGGGCGGCAATTTCGGGAAGGCAAGCGCGGCGCCATCAACGCCGAGCTACCGGCAATTCTGGAGCGCCTGTCCATCGATCCCAACCAGTGGCGCCACCTCACCACGCACTTCGAGAGTCGTTTCAAACACCTAGTCGGTGGGGTCTACGCCTTGCGCGCCACCTGCCGCCAACTCAACCGGCGCTGGACTCACGGTATCAGCAGCAGTCGCGCGTTGTTAGAAACCGGATAGATTCGTCTCTCGGTCAAATACCGTTGTTGTCGCCCGGCGGAGTGGGATGGCTTTGTCAAAATGTGGGCAAATTCGCCCCTATTAGCTCTGTTTCCAAACCGAGTAGCGAAAATCGTTACTGAGGTCTGATCGCCCTCACCGCTGAATAAGGAATGTAACGACCACTTTCCAATTATTGAGTGTCTTATAATTTACGAGCCAGTGTTTGCAAGTAGATTACTCACAAGAAATACAGGCACTTTTTAACTTGTTCAATTTAGCAAGCTCAACAAACTACTAAGTATAGGAAATCACATAGCAACCGTCATACCGATAGGGTGATAGTAATGAGAAGGAAATCAGTTTCAAAATACATAAAAGACAGAAATCGCAATACACATAAATAGCATTACGCAATGCTAGCGATGACAGGAGCATTGTTCTGTATGCTCTCTTTGATCATACCGGCAATGGCATCGGCATACGAATACTACGATTACAGAGTAAAAAATTATCAATATGAATACGACCTCAGGCCACTCAAGAGATTATACTTTTATCCTTGGACTGAAGGTGGACCTGGCGTAAGCATTTACTATGACACAGGCTATATGGATGATGAGGTGTTGTCATTGTGGGACGCTCATTGGTCGTGGTTTCCTCTATTGCACCTTGGTGGTGATTGGTATTATGGCGAGAAACGTAGCTTTATCGAAGGAAAGGAATATTTAGAAAAAGTTACGCTACAGAAGCACTGGAGCGGTTTGTTGTATATCCGCTACGACTTAGTTAAAGGTATGCTGTATCCAGCGATTTATGATAAACACCTTGGTACTAAAAAGGATTATATGTATCTATATGACCATAAATGGTAGTAGCCAGAGACTCACTGTAATCTATAGTGAAAGATAGGACACCCATAATTCGTCAACGAATCAGCGCATTTTGTTTGGATAACCACAGACGGAGATTCCACTGTTCAGTGCGGTGTCTCCAAAGTGTGCCAGGAGTTCATAGAAACATCGCATAACAAGCAGCGCAACTCGGACTTCGTCGCTGACGCGCCTACGCCGGTTCGCTAATCGTTAATGTCGGCTTTCCAGAAGTACTGAAATCCACCTCAATGTCAGCTTCGCTCGCGAAGCAGACCTGCATCGATTATAGATCGATGTCATTTTTTCCTGATAACCTCGTCAGCTTCCCGACAGAAACTTGACGTTACTACATGTACGAATCATCCGGCAGACAGAGCTGAAAACTGTTGTGGACGAATGCATCCTCCTGCGCCAGGAATGAATCGCCAATGGCCACGCCGTGCCGTTTCCCTGTTTTGCAGCAGCTGCGCGGGAACGCCCTCGAAAGGACGGATGGCGGCAAGCAACTGCAGGAAGCGGCGCTGATCGACGGCAGACTCGGTCAGCTCTCGAATTCGATGGGTGACTGGGCCCGACGATCGACTTTCAAGGTGAACACATCGGGACGAGCATAGTGCCCGGCCACGTCGAAGGTACGCCGCGCGCTGGCCGCCTGTGCCGCGTCGATCTCGGCATAGAGAATGGCCTGCTGCTGGTGCAACGGACTGGTAACCCGCTCACCCCCTGGAGCGATGACCACCGAGTCGCCCGGATTGATCCAGTCCTCCCCGGACGGATAGAGCCTATCCCGCTCGGGAAGATCGTCCGGCAGATCCCGATTGCGCAACGCCACGCCGGCGCCGATCACCCAGCAGCCGCCCTCGCGGGCGATGTGCTGCAGGGTTCCCAACCATCCCTCGCCGCTGTCGTAGGTCGGCGCGATATGGATGTCGATACCCTGGGCGTAGAGGGCGAAACGCGCCAGCGGCATATAGTTCTCCCAACACAGGAGGACGCCGATACGCCCCACCGGCGTATCGATGGCGCGCAAGCCCGAGGCATCGCCAAAGCCCCACACCATGCGTTCGGGATTGGTCGGCATCAGCTTGCGGTGGTGGTTGAGTATCGCCCCGTCGGGACCGATCACCACCGCGCTGTTGTAGAGGGTGGACCGTCCCACCCGGCCATCACGCTCGTTGATCCCCATGACCAGCGTGACCTTGGCTTCGCCGGCGGCCCTGCGCACAGGCTGCAGGTCGTCACTGGCCAGGTCGACCGCATTCCCCAGCAGACGCTGGTGGAGGGTTTCGCTCACTCCCCAGTCGCCACCGGGACGCAGCCGCCAGATCCAGGCCGGGTAGCCGGGCACGAAGGCTTCGGGAAACACGATCAGCTCCGCGCCCTCGGCGGCGGCCTCTGTGATGAGACGGCACGCCTTGTCGAGGGTGTCCTCCCGGTCGAGCACGCTGGGTGCATGTTGGATTACGGCGATTTTTGTCATGCGGACCTCTCTTCAGCGGGTGCCGACCACGATCAACATCTTGCAGGGACCTTCGAATTGACGCGCCTTCTCGAATTGACGAAGAGCCTGTTCGATCTCCTCCCAGGACCCGTCCATCTCGATATCGGAAACGCCCCCGGCATCTGGTGCAGCGCACCGTACGACTCCTGTTTGAACTGCAGGCATTCGGCGGCGCTGGTCAGGCGCACTGGCGTGTCGCCCCGCACCACGTGGATATCCTTGAAGCCTGCATCCGCGAGCGCTTGTTCCAATACCTCGGGCTGTCCCCTAAAGGGACCGGGCTGGCCAGTCAGGGGCGGAGCAACTGGGCGGGACGCCGGATGATGGAGACCGGTATGGAAAAGAATCCATTGCACTCTGCTGAAGCATAGACCATGGCCGCGACCCTGCCCCCCCGGGGCGCAGTTTATTGCGCATCTCCTGCTGCGTTTTCTCCCGGTTCGGAGTAATGGATCAGGCCCACCGTTGATCCATGCGGCGCGACGGGAGGGGATGAACGTCTCCATGCTGTTCTGCTTCATGGGCGATCCGGATCCCGTACCGGCACGTCATGACAGCCCACGGATTAGAACCCCGTACTTGCCGCCTTCACTTTACCTTTGTACTGGTAGGCTAGTGCCAACCGACACGCATCACATGAGTGATCACCTGAGGTCATTCTTCTTGTAATGCCGCCAATTTGGCGTCTTGACCTAACCCTGACAAATCCACATTCAGAGCCACAAAGATGATTCGGCTCGTCGGCGCAGACTTTGTAGAGAGGAAGACCCTGAGCGGCAAGCCGCACCCGACACAGCAACTCCAGCCAGGATGCGGCTTGCCGCCGTAACGTTGATTATGGGTAGATGTGCTTGGTGCGGCAGATGCATGACATGCCCGTCTGCCTGGTCTATTTCTGCACCCAGTCCCCCTGGGCTTTCTGATACCACCACCCCTTGCCCGCATTGCCGATCCAGGTCTTGGCGAAGGTGTCGCGTACATCCTTCTCCCACTCGGGATGGCCGTTGGCGCGGGCGATCTCCTTGTAGAGTTGGTTGCGATCCTTGTTCTCCGCACTGACCAGGTTCTTGAGCTGGCCCCGCTGCTTCAGGGATGCGGCGTTGAGGTCGCGGATACCCACCAGGGCGTCCTGGGTGAAACCGATGGCGCCGCTCTCATAGAAAGGCTTGAGCTGGGCGTGACGCTGTTTCATGGCGGCCTGGAGCTTGTGCACCGCGGGGGTGTCGGCGTCGAACTTCACCGCGCCCGCCGCCTCCGCAGGAGGGATCAGGATATCGAGCAGGGTCATGGCGTAACCCTGTTCGAGCGCCCGCAGATCCATTGTCTGATCGTCCTTGCCGGGAGCCTGCTGCGGCGCTTCGTCGCCGAGGATGTCATCGACGATCTTCTCCGCCGCCTCCTTGGCCTCCGCCGCCGGGAAGTAGATGTTGATGGTGACGCAGGCGGTGAGTATCAATAGCGTAGCGACGAAGAAATACTTAACGGCTTTCATAGCAGGCTCCTTTGTTCTGATCTTTTGAGACATCCAGGGTTAGATTCAGTTCTCTGCTCGTATGGTGCGGCAAGCCGTCCCCGACATCAATTGTCTACTCGACCGCCGGCCCCTCCGAGGCGGCGATCTGCTTCAGCTGTTCGACCAGGCTGCTCCAGTCGGCGGTGGTGTTGAAGCCGATGATATCGATGCGGGGAATGCCGCTGCCTTCCACCAGATAGTATCCCTGCTTGGCGGGCCCCGCGCCGACCATGTCGCAGACGCCGTTGCTCAGCCTGCAGCCGATACCGATGCGCTTGTAGCCGAACTCCTCGAAGAAGCGCATGAAGGAGCGGGCCAGCGCGCCGGACATGCCAGCGCCACCCAGGTTGGAGATGTTGTCCACCGCCTTCTGGCTGATGCGATGGCGGGAGTCGTCGCCCTCCGGGGTGAAGAATCGCGCGTCGAACGCCACCGGTGACCAGTCTTCCATCCTCAGCTCGCGCACATAGCCGTCGAGCCGGCCGGTGATGCGTCCGAAAGAGAAGGTGTGGGTGAGGCTCTCGAGATCGAGGTTGTGCAGTTCGATATCGGCGCTCAGCTGGGGATAGACGCCGAACAGATCCCGCGTCTTCAGATGCTTGATCAGGATATCCCCGTCGAAGATCCTGACCAGGAGCACGCCATCGACGCTCAGCAGCCCCTGTTCATATTTCAGACCGGGCAACATGCCCGACAGCTTGCCCGAGAGCGGGATCCAGCCCAGAGCCTGGCTCAGGGCCGCCATCGAGATCGGTTCGATGAAGCCGTCGAACTGGAGACTCTGCGACGCACTCCCCAGATCCGCCAGCTCGAGCCGGTCGACCACCAGCGCGCCGTCCAGCAGCGGTATCCTGGCCTGCCGGTTCAGCTTGAGTCCCTTGCCTGAAGACTGGAATTCAATCTGGCCGGGGCCGATATCGATATGCTCCAGCAGATGGCCCGACTGCCAGCTCAGCCGGGAGCGCTCGGCGCTCCCGCTGCGGCGCCAGTAGAGACGGCCGTTCACATCGTAGAGCCCCATGCGTCTCACGGCGTCATCGTTCGGCATGTCGTCGAGACTGAATCCCTTCAGACCGAGTTCCAGACTCGGGGCCCCGTCCTGCAGATCGAGGGCGAGATCGATCTCTCCATCCATCTCGAAGCGCCCCCAGGGCGTGCCGGCCAGCACCGGTTGCAGCAGCTCCCGATAGAGCTCCCCCGCCGGCAAGGGCGCCAGCTGCAGCTTGAGTCGCTCGAACGAGGTTTGCTCCGCAAGCGACAGCTCGGCCTCCAGCTGGAGATCGAGCAGGCCGGGCTGGCGCAGCCGGACATCATCCAGACGCAGGCGCTTGAAACCGGAAGCCAGCCCGAACCGGGCCTCCAGTTGCAGAGGATGGGCCGCGGCATCGAGGTAGCAGACGGGGGTCAGCAACTCCCCGCGTTCGAGGCTCAATCCGGTTTCGACTCGCCAACCCTCGGTCGATGCCGCGAGTTGGCCGTCGAGTGCGAATGCCAGCCCCTCACCGGCATAGGCGCCGGACGGGTCTCCCAGGCTCAGATCGGACAGCCGCCCCTGCCAGCCGGCGCTGCCAAGCCGGTCGCCCCGGCCGGAGAATTCCGCCTCCAGATCGAGCCTGCCGGCCAGGCTCCAGCCCGCCAGGAGAGGCTCGAAATCCGGCCAGAGGGCAGTCAGGGATTGGCCGTGCAGGCCACGCGCCTTCAGCCGCGCGTCCCAACTCTCGGCCTCGAATCGGAACTGCAGGTCGAGTGAGCCGCCGGCGACAGCGACCCCATCCAGCTTGCCGGACAGCCTCCCGCTGACCGGGTCGAACTCGAAACTCATGCCCATGTTGGCGTCATCGAGCTGGGAATCGGGCAGCATGACCTTGCCCGCTTCACAGGCGATGCGCCGACTCTCGATGACGCCCCGACTGCAGTCGATCGTCACGCCGCTGAACTCGCGTTTCAGCG
>JBNLGI010000201.1:0-5063 GCA_050305975.1 Sedimenticolaceae bacterium
CGCGACACATAGTCGAGCACCGCCCTGATATCGCGATGGGTGAAATTGTGGATCTGCTTCACCATCTTCCTGTCGGCGTTGCGCCGACGCTCCATCTTGATCCATTCGAACTGGCGCAGCAGATAGCGGTAGTGTTGTCCATAGATGGCCGGGATATGATCCTCCAGGTTTCCTTCTCCCAGATCTCCGTGGCACTCGGTACAGTTGTCCTTGTAGAGCTGTTCGCCCCATACCAGATCATTTCCGGGCCCCACTCCGTTGTAGGGCGTCATCGGCAACCTCGAGATATAGGCGGCCACGTCGGCGATCTCCTGCGCTCCGCCCAGCAGTTGCGGCGAGGTGAAGGGCAGCATGGTGGGATTGTCACGGTTTCTGGCCCGGATATCCGACAGCTGCTTGATGATCACGGTTTGCAACTGCCCGGCCACCTGCGGATAGGCGCCACTCTCTAGACCCCAGCCCTCCGGGGTATGGCAGACCGCACAGGTCCGATAGACACGCTTCCCGTTATCGGGATTCGGCGTCAGTTTCAACGCCTGCTCATACTCCCGCATCGCCGCATCCGCGGTATCGGCCGAGACGTTTAGCGCGATCAGGGTCAGGGTGAGTAGTGAGGCTGCGATAATGGCATTGCGCATTGGAGCTCCCAAAGTGTTCAATTTCATGGCGATCGCGCTGGAAGGGCAGTGCTACCCGGAGCTTAGGAGATTCCGCACCCTGATCTGCCGACCGCTGTTCGACTTGTAGGTATTGTTATGACTGCACCGTTACTGCTTCTAACTATAGCGAGGCAACAGCACACACACAATAAAGCAAGAATGAGGCTTCAGTAGATAAGAATCCCATGAAACAGTGAAAACATCCGCAATTGAATCTGTGAAATTCATTTGTCAGAATGCGGCAGGCTGTATCGAAACGCACGATAAAAAGCACGCAGACAGCCGTAAAAAAGCACAAAAAAATTCAATCCCCCCAGCTTTTTAAGGAGATAGATTCACGCCTGATAATCCCATTCGGGTCCCTCTACGTCCGTCCCGAGAGAACCCTTCATCCTGCAGGCCCAGATAACGGCTGATAATTAATAAAACAACGACCAACAATAAGCGGGAGCGATAACAAATGAAACGACTATTATTCACCCTCCTCCTCACATTCCCGATAGTCTCACCGGGCGTGGACCTGGAAAACGGACGCAAGCAGACGAGAAGTTGCGCACTCTGTCACGGCCACTACGGACAGGGCACTCCGGGACCGGCATCGCCGCGACTTGCCGGCACGCCTGCCGGCTACATGACCAAACAGATCGAAGCCTACATCGCTGGAGAGCGCATCAATCCGCGCATGGTCATTACCTCGGAACTCCACTCTCTCAGTGAAGAGGATATCGATGATATCGCCGCCTACTACGAGAGCATCAACCTCAGCAAGATCGACCCGCAGTTGAACTACATCCCCCAATGGACCGGTGACCTAGCCAAGGGCGAGGAGATCTACGAAGACAACTGCAAGAGCTGCCACCGCAAGAACGCCATGGGCAAGTCGCGCAAAGGCATTCCGGCGCTGGCGCTTCAGTATCCGCGTTATCTCTTCCGTCAGATCAAGATGTTCCAGTGGGACAAACGGGTACACGACGATGACCCGCAGGACGAGACCTTCGACGCCTTCAGCGATCAGGACATCGAAGCCATCCTGGCCTATGTCTCCTCACTGGCGCCCAATAACCGAAACTGACCGGCCGCTATAATCCGGATTAAAAAAGGGAGAGAAAGATGAAACTGATTCAGACACTGGCAGCGACCGTGATCATGAGCCTGGTGGCGATCGCCTCGACACAGGCCGGCGACAAACCGGAAATCAACATCACCGACATCAAACAGACCGTGGTACAGATGAGCCTCCAGGATGGCGTCTCCAGGGAAGATGCGATCCAGGCCCTGATGTCGCGCGCGGCGGAGATCAACCTCAAGTTCGTCGCCCGTCAGCAGGTCTCCAAGGAGCTGGAAGCGCGTGGACTCAAGACCCCCTATCTCGATATCTTCCAGTTCTGTAACCCGGAGGATGCGCGCAAAATGATTCTGCACGATCCCATCTACGCCGCCTATATGCCCTGCCGCATCGCCATGGTTGAGGACAAGGACGGCAAACTCTGGCTGATGATGCTCAATCTCGACATGCTCATCAACAGCCAGCTGCTGCCGCCGGATTTGACCGAGATCGCCATTCGCGTCAATCAGGCCATGCTGGACGTGATGGTGGCGGGGGCGACCGGCGAATTCTGAGCCCCGGGCATACAGAGCCAAGCAGGGCCTGTCGAATAGCCAATGGTGCGGCAAGCCGCACCCTACGACTTTGACCGGTGTGTAGGGTGCGACTCGCCGCACCGTTCGTCTGGAGACGAGACAGTAGAGCTACCCAATATCCTCGGCCCATAAAAAAAAGCGGCGCCCGGCACCGCTTTTCCTATTTGCGAACACTCTCTGCGGGTTTCGCGCCGACAGGCTCTCAGTACATGTTGTTGGAAATATTCTGCTGAAAGATCGCCTTGTGGATATCGCCCAGACTCAGCATCCCCACCAGCTTGCCGGCGTCGGCAACCGGGATACGGCGGAACTTGTGGCGCACCATCACGGTGGCCGCCTTCAGGATGTGCATGTCGGGGCTGACGGTGATCACGTTCTCGGTCATCACGTCGGAGACCTTCAGATTCACCACGTCCTTGTACTGATACATCATATTGTCGTAGTCAGGTGCCGCCATCATGTCCTTGAAGTCCTCCAGGGTGGGGAACATGCGATGCAACACATCCTTCTCGGCGATGAAACCGATCATATGGCCCGGCTCGTCCTCCACCGGCAGACCGCTGTAGCGGAACAGGCACATCAGGGAGACCACCTCCAGCAGCTTGGCGTCGGGCGCCACGGTCTTGGGCGAACGCGTCATGATTTCACTGACAAGCATGGGTACAACTCCTCATCATCTCTTTATATGTATTGTTGGTATTCCGGTCCGGTGAACCGAACCTCAATCAACAATACGCAATCTACAGTAGGTTGCCAACCATTTGCTTGAGTGACCGCCCAAATCGTCCACCCTCGCCAATGCATGTTTTCCCGCAGCAGCCATCGGACTTTCGGGCAAACACGCAGGGCGGGGCAGAGCCCCGTCCTGGATCCACACCGGTAGGGTGGGGCCCTGCCCCACCTATACCTTGCCGAAATTCGCGAGGGAATAAAGGCTACGCGCGACGCCCTCGCCCCTCAACACAGGAGCCCCCCAAGAGGCGATGGATCGCCCACTTTTCCCCATCTCCCCAAGCCCTCGACTAACTGCATGATTTCCTTCTAAAAGCTCAAAAAACTCAGAGCTTATCCACAGAAGACACACATCCAGCCAACCCTTTTCCACAGCTTCATGCACAAGATATTGTGGTTGACATAGGTCAAATAGGATATATATTGTGTTTACCGGTTCGAGACAGATGGCATAGAATCCTTCCGCCGAATCGGCCAAACAGAATCACGCCAGCCCGCAAGGCGGCATAGGGGAACCGGGGTCGACCACCATGCAATTCGGACAACGGTTTCCGGCAGGGAACAATACCTACGACACCCTGCGGACGAGTCAATAACCACCCAGTAGCAGAGCGCGGCCCGAACCTCCCCGTTCCCGGCGCCCGACGGCTACCCGACACTAATTTCAGGAGCAGAGATGGCGACACAGGCATCCCATACCGACCCTTCCGTTGCAGTCACCCGCCCGCCCGTCGAGAGCGATAGCCTGCCCGAGGCGAGCCCCACCGCCAGCGGCGGCCTGCAGGTGATCCGCCGCAACGGCAAGGTGACCCACTTCGACCCCAGCAAGATCAGTGTCGCCATGACCAAGGCCTTCCTGGCGGTCGAGGGGGGCAATGCCGCCGCCTCCAGCCGCATCCACAACCTGGTGAAGGAGCTCACCGAACAGGTGGTCAATGCCCTGACCCGCCGCAATCCCGAAAGCAGCACTGTGCACATTGAAGATATTCAGGACCAGGTGGAACTCTGCCTGATGCGCTCCGGCGAGCACAAAGCGGCCCGCGCCTATGTGCTCTATCGCGAGCGCCAGAACCAGAAGCGCCTGGAGGAAGCCGCCAAGCGCGCCGAGGCCGAGGGCATCCCCGAGCAGCACCGGGTCAACGTGACCCTGGCCGACGGCAGCAGCCGCCCCATCGACACCGAGCGGCTCGAAGCCCTGGTGCAGGAGGCCTGCAACGGTCTGCAGGAGGTCGATGCCGCGCGTATCCTGCAGGATGCCTGCCGCAACCTGTTCGACGGCGTCAAGGAGAGCGATGTCTCCCAGGCCTTCGTCATGAGCGCCCGCACCCTGATCGACCAGGAGCCCAACTACTCCCAGGTGGCCGCCCGCCTGCTGCTCGACATCCTGCGTCGCGAAGCCCTCGAATTCCTCGGTCTCGACACCCAGGTCAGCACCCAGGCCGAGATGGGCGCGCGCTACGCCGACTACTTCAACGGCTACATCAAACGCGCCGTGGAGCTGGAACTGCTCGACCCGCGCCTGGCCCAGTACGACCTGGCGCGCCTGACCGCCGCCATCAAGCCCGAGCGCGACCTGCAGTTCACCTACCTGGGCCTGCAGACCCTGTATGACCGCTACTTCATCCATAACGAACACGGCACCCGCTTCGAGCTGCCCCAGGCCTTCTTCATGCGCGTCGCCATGGGCCTGGCCATCAACGAGATCGACCGCGAGGCCCGCGCCATCGAGTTCTACGACCTGCTCTCGTCCTTCGACTTCATGAGCTCGACGCCGACCCTGTTCAACTCCGGCACCCTGCGCCCGCAGCTCTCCAGCTGCTACCTGACCACCGTGCCCGACGACCTGGACGGCATCTACAGCAGTGTGCGCGATAACGCCCTGCTCTCCAAGTTCGCCGGCGGCCTGGGCAACGACTGGACCCGCGTGCGCGGCCTCGGCGCCCACATCAAGGGCACCAACGGCAAGTCCCAGGGCGTGGTGCCCTTCCTCAAGGTGGCCAACGACACCGCGGTGGCGGTCAACCAGGGCGG
>JBNLGI010000202.1:0-6023 GCA_050305975.1 Sedimenticolaceae bacterium
TGAAGGCAATACCGGAAATCTTTGCCTGTTCCATGCTCTCTTCCTCAAAGGTGATCAGTGTGCCCTCGCCCTCTTCGAAGCTGGAGAGGACGCGCAGGGGGACGTTGTACTTGCCGGCGAACTCCACCGAGCGGATCTGCAGGACCTTGGAGCCCAGACTGGCCATCTCCAGCATCTCCTCGAAGGTGATGCGCTCGAGCCGCCGGGCGTTGGGCACGACCCTCGGATCGGTGGTGTAGACGCCGTCCACGTCGGTGTAGATCTGGCACTCGTCGGCCTTGAGCGCGGCGGCCATGGCGACAGCGGTGGTGTCCGAGCCGCCCCGCCCCAGGGTGGTGATATGACCATGCTCATCGACGCCCTGGAAGCCGGCGATGACCACCACCTTGCCCGCTTCCAGGTCGGCCAGGACCCGGGCACCGTCGATGTCGCGGATGCGCGCCTTGCTGTAGGCGCTGTCGGTGAGGATGTGGACCTGACCACCGGTGTAGGAGCGCGCCGGACAACCCAGTTTCTGCAGCGCCATGCTGAGCAGGGCGATGGTGACCTGCTCGCCGGTGGAGACCAGCACGTCCATCTCGCGGGGGTCGTTGGATTCGTCGATCTCGCGGGCCAGGGCGATCAGCCGGTTGGTCTCGCCGGACATGGCCGAGACCACCACCACCACCTGGTCCCCCTGGTCGTGGTAGCGCTTGACCTTCTCCGCCACCGCGAGAATGCGTTCTATGGAGCCGACGGAGGTGCCGCCGTATTTTTGCACGATCAGTGCCATCTCAATTCAACTTCCTATGGAGCGTTTTGGCCGATGATAAAAAGCGGCCCATTAAACAATAATCTTCTCCGGAGTGGAACCGGCCAGATTCGGTAGGGCGGGGCCCTGCCCCACCGGAAGACCAGAGCTTAGCCACTTTACCTACCGAAGAATGTGCAGGGTGCGGCTCGCCGCACCGCAGAGCGAATGAGACAGCAAGCAGCCCGGATGGAGCGAAGCGGAATCCGGGGGTTCGCCGTGCCTGGCTATCCCTGGATTCCGCTTCGCTCCATCCAGGCTATAGGCTGCGGCGGTCAAGCGCGGTCTTTTGGTGGGGCTGGGCCCCACCCTACCGTTTTGATCCGGCCTGAGTCACCCGGCCTCATCCACTCCCAGCCGCTGCTTGACCCAGGGTTCCACCAGCGCTAGGGCCTGAGGCAAAGCATCCGGTTCGCTGCCGCCGGCCATGGCCATGTCAGGTCGGCCGCCGCCCTTGCCGCCGACCTGTTCGGCCGCCAGCTTGACCAGATCGCCCGCCTTCAACTGGCCGGTCAGGTCCTTGGTCACGCCGGCTACCAGGGAGACCTTGCCGCCAGCCACGGCGGCCAGCAGGATAACGGCGGAACCGAGTTTGTTCTTCAGCTGATCCATGGTATCGCGCAGGGACTTGGGATCGGCGCCCTCGAGATGAGCCGCCAGCACCTTCACCTCGCCCACCGCCACCGCGCTGCCGGCAAGATCGCTGCCGGCGGCGTTGGCCAGCTTCGCCTTCAGCTGCTCCAGCTCCTTCTCCAGCTTGCGGTTGCGCTCCAGGATCTGGCTAAGCTTGTCCTCGATCTCCTCACGGCCTGACTTGATCATCTCGGCCACCCGCTGCACCCGCTCCTCGTCGGCCTCCATCCACTCGATGGCACGCTGGCCGGTGACCGCTTCGATGCGGCGCACGCCGGCGGCGATGCCGCTCTCGGCGATGATCTTGAACAGTCCGATGTCGCCCACGGCGTTGACGTGGGTACCGCCGCAGAGTTCGGTGGAGAAGTCGCCCATGCGCAGCACCCGCACCTCGTCGGCGTACTTCTCGCCGAACAGGGCCATGGCGCCCGAGGCCTTGGCCTGTTCCAGGTCCATCAGATTGGTCTCGACCGGATGATTGCGGCGGATCTCCTCGTTGACCCGCTGTTCGATGGCCTGTAGCTGTTCACGGCTGATGGGCTCGAAGTGGGAGAAGTCGAAGCGCAGGCGATCGGGGTCCACCAGCGAGCCCTTCTGCGCCACGTGGGTGCCCAGGATCTCGCGCAGGGCCGCGTGCATCAGATGGGTGGCGGAGTGATTCAGCCGGGTGGCCTGGCGGGTATAGGCATTGACCTGGGCGGTCACACGGACGCCCACCTTCAGACTCCCCTCCTCCAGCTTGCCGATGTGGGCGAAGAAGTCGCCCCCCTGCTTGCGGGTGTCCTCCACCTCGAACAGCACGCCGTCGCCCATCAGCACGCCCATGTCGCCGACCTGGCCGCCCGATTCGGCGTAGAAGGGGGTGCGGTCGAGAAACACCATGCCGGTCTCCCCCGCCTGCAGGCTGTCGACCTGCTGGCCGTCGCGCAGCAGGGCGACTACGCTGGACTGGTCCTCCAGCAGTTCGTAACCGGTGAACTCGGTCTGCCCCTCCAGATCGAGAGACGAAACCTCGGCCGCACCGAACTGGCTGGCGGCTCGGGCGCGCTCGCGCTGTTCGGTCATGGCCTTGTCGAAGCCGGCCTGGTCGACAGTGAGCTCGCGCTCGCGGGCGATATCGGCGGTCAGGTCCATGGGGAAACCGTAGGTATCGTAGAGCTTGAACACCGTCTCGCCGGGGATCTCTTTGCCCTGGAGTCCGGCAATCGCCTCTTCGAGGATCTTCATGCCCTGCTCCAGGGTCTCGGCGAAACGCTCCTCCTCCAGGCGCAGTACCCGCTCCACCTGGGAGCGCTGGGCCACCAGTTCCGGATAGGCCTCGCCCATCTCGGTGCAGAGCTGCTCCACCAGTTTGAAGAAGAAGGGCTCGCTCACACCCAGCATGTAGCCGTGGCGGATGGCGCGGCGGATGATCCGCCGCAGTACGTAGCCGCGTCCCTCGTTGGAGGGCAGCACGCCGTCGACGATGAGAAAGGCGCAGGAGCGGATGTGGTCGGCGATGACCCGCAGGGACTTCTCCTCCAGGTTGTCGCAGCCGGTGAGTCGGGCGGCTGCCTGGATCAGGTTGGCGAAGAGATCGATCTCGTAGTTGCTGTGCACCCCCTGCAGCACTGCGGCCAGGCGCTCCAGGCCCATGCCGGTGTCGACCGAGGGCTTGGGCAGCTCGGTCATGCTGCCGTCGGCGTCCCGGTTGTACTGCATGAAGACCAGGTTCCAGATCTCGATGTAGCGGTCGCCGTCCTCTTCCGGGGTGCCGGGGGGGCCGCCCCAGATCCCCTCGCCGTGGTCGTAGAAGATCTCGGAGCAGGGGCCGCAGGGACCGGTGTCGCCCATGGACCAGAAGTTGTCGCTCTCATAGCGCTTGCCACCGGGCTTGTCGCCGATGCGGGTGAAGCGGGCGGGATCGACGCCGATCTCCTTGAGCCAGACGTCGGCCGCTTCGTCATCCTCTTCGTAGACGGTCACCCAGAGCTTCTCAGGGGGCAGACCGATGGTTTGGGTGAGGAACTCCCAGGCATATCTGATGGCGTCCTGCTTGAAATAGTCACCGAAGCTGAAGTTGCCCAGCATCTCGAAAAAGGTATGGTGGCGCGCGGTGTAGCCCACATTCTCCAGATCGTTGTGCTTACCGCCGGCCCGCACGCAGCGCTGGGAACTGGTGGCGCGGTGACAGCTACGCTTCTCCCGGCCCAGGAAGACATCCTTGAACTGCACCATGCCGGCGTTGGTGAACAGCAGGGTCGGGTCGTTCTGCGGTACCAGCGGGCTGCTGGGCACCACTTCATGGCCGTGATCGGCAAAATAGTCCAGGAAGGCCTGGCGGATTTCGGCGCTGGTTTTCATAGAGTTCTGAGCACTGGATTAGCGGGTACACAAACAGCGAAAGATAACAGGAACGGGAGAGAAATGCCCGTATTCGTTGAGCAAAATCGCTGCTGACTCGCTTTCCATTCTGACTGACGGGGC
This sequence comes from Sedimenticolaceae bacterium, assembly GCA_050305975.1. Taxonomy (GTDB): domain Bacteria; phylum Pseudomonadota; class Gammaproteobacteria; order Chromatiales; family Chromatiaceae; genus Thiodiazotropha. The sequence goes on from JBNLGI010000202.1 coordinate 3,890, forward strand.
GATGGTTTCAAGGGGAATCACCCTGGGGCTGTCAGGGTCGGGCAAGGAGGCTATGACTCGTCGGGCAAATGGCCACGATAGTCGCGAAATATCGCATTGGGTCCACGAAATGAGCAGAGCGTAGGGTGCGGCTTGCCGCACCATTAATGACCATGAATCCGGGTATGAGGTGCACCCCAAGGGCACTTCCTTCGGGCGCGGCAAGCCGCACCCTACGCATTGATTCGGCTCTCCGATGGGGCCGAGCCCCACCCTACAGGGCTCGGGTAGGGTGGGGCCTTGCCCCACCAACTCGCCTGATTCGAAGTGCAGGCCAACGGCTCAAGAATTGAGCGCTCGGTAATGACCTGGCAAGACCCTGCTTAATCGAGCAGAAAGCTGCGGATCATTTCGCCGGGGAAGCCCCGGTATTCGAGAAAGCGTGCCCGCTTGGCCAGCTCTCGGCCCTCCCGCACCTGTCCGCGGCCGAACTTGGCGTCGTGGACCTGCTGCAGCAGATCCCGCCACTCGCCGTCGTAGACCTCCAGAAAGCGGTCGATCAGCTCGGCGCCGATGCCCCGTTCGTTCAGCTCCCGGCGGATACGGACCGGTCCCTGACCTTTGTTGATACGGCTCTCGATAAAGGCTTCGGCGTAGCGCTCGTCGCTCTGCAGACCTGCCTGCTGGAGTTGCTCGAGCACCGGCTCCAGCAGATCGGGATCGGCCTGGCGCCGGAGCAGCTTCTGCCTCAGCTCCCGGCGGGAGTGTTCGCGGGCCGCCAGCAGTCGGACTGCGGCGGCCTCGATATCGGCAGCGGACTCCAGGCTCAGGCCTCGGCCTCGACCAGCTCAGGTTCTGACTGCTCCTTGCTGGGCAGCAGCTCGGCGCGGATGCGGGTCTCGATCTCGTTGGCGATGTCGGGATTCTCCTTGAGGAAGGTGCGCACGTTCTCCTTGCCCTGGCCGATGCGGTCGCCGTTGTAGCTGTACCAGGCGCCCGACTTGTCGACGATGCCCTGCTGCACGCCCAGCTCGATGATCTCGCCCTCGTGGGAGATGCCCTCGCCGTAGATGATCTCGAACTGCACCTGCTTGAAAGGCGGAGCGACCTTGTTCTTCACCACTTTGACCTTGGTGTCGTTGCCGAGCACCTCGTCGCCCTTCTTGATGGAGCCGATGCGGCGGATGTCGAGGCGCACCGAGGCGTAGAACTTGAGCGCGTTGCCGCCGGTGGTGGTCTCCGGGCTGCCGAACATGACGCCGATCTTCATGCGGATCTGGTTGATGAAGATGACCAGGCAGTTGGTGCGCTTGATGTTGGCGGTCAGCTTGCGCAGGGCCTGGGACATCAGGCGCGCCTGCAGGCCGACGTGGGAGTCGCCCATGTCGCCCTCGATCTCCGCCTTGGGGGTCAGCGCCGCCACCGAGTCGATGACCACCACGTCGACCGCGCCGGAACGCACCAGCATGTCGGTGATCTCCAGCGCCTGCTCGCCGGTGTCGGGTTGGGACACCAGCAGCTCGTCCACGTTGACGCCGAGCTTCTCGGCATACTGGGGATCGAGCGCGTGCTCGGCGTCGATGAAGGCGGCGGTGCCGCCCATCTTCTGCGCTTCGGCCACCACCTGCAGGGTCAGGGTGGTCTTGCCCGAGGACTCCGGTCCGTAGATCTCCACCACGCGGCCCTTGGGCAGACCGCCGATACCGAGCGCGATATCGAGCCCCAGGGAACCGGTCGAGATCGCCTCGATGTTGCGAATGGCGCTGGTATCGCCCATGCGCATCACGGAACCCTTGCCGAACTGTTTCTCGATCTGTCCCAGGGCTGCACTCAGCGCCTTTGCGCGGTTTTCATCCATTCGATCTACCTCGTGATATCTGTGTCTATTGGTGTTCGCCCGACTCCCTGTCAGGCGCATTCTGAAACGGGTTTCGAGGCCGGATTATCACATAGGCACAGGCTCACGTCATGAGTCTTGGCAGAGGGTTTTTCATCACTGCTGCGAGAACCTCTCTGAGGTATTCAGGGATTGTCAAAGGGGATGAATTGGATGTGCGCGGGAGTTAAGGTGGATTCGAAGGTTGACTCAAATTTACCCGGTGCGGCAAGCCGCACCCTACCCGAGTCTGTAGGGTGGGGCCCTGCCCCACCAAAC
>JBNLGI010000203.1:0-29206 GCA_050305975.1 Sedimenticolaceae bacterium
TCAACATGTCGATCTGGAAAGACGGCAAGCCGCTCTTCGCCGGCGACAAGTACGCCGATCTTTCCCAGGAAGCGCTGTGGTTCATCGGCGGCATCCTGAAGCACGCCAAGACACTCAACGCCTTCACCAACCCGTCCACCAACTCCTACAAGCGCCTGATCCCCGGCTTCGAAGCCCCGGTTCTGCGCGCCTATTCCGCCCGCAACCGCTCCGGCTGCGTGCGGATCCCGTGGGCGGAATCTCCGAAGGCCAAGCGCGTCGAAGCCCGCTTCCCCGATCCCTCCGCGAACCCCTATCTGTGCTTCGCGGCGCTGCTGATGGCCGGGCTCGACGGCATCCGCAACAAGATCGATCCGGGCGCACCCCAGGAGGACAACCTCTACGAGCTGAGCGAGGCGGAGCGCGCCGAGCGCGGCATCGAGTTCCTGCCGCGGGATCTGCAGGAGGCGGTGGACGCCTTCGAGGCCGATCCCTTCGTCACCGAGACCCTGGGTCAGGCGCTGCGCGACGAGTTCATCACCTACAAGCGACAGGAGTGGACCGCCTACCACCAGACCATCTCCCAGTGGGAGATCGAACGCTACAGCCACCTGTTTTGAGCAGAGGACGCCGATCATGAGCAATGGAAACATCACCCGCATCAGCATCTCGCTGCCCGACACCCTGTCGGCGCAGCTCGACGAGATGGTCCGTGAGCGCGGCTTCGAGAGCCGCTCCCAGGCCATCGCCGAGATGGTGAGCCGGCAGGTGACCGACTACAAGAAGGAGCTGGGCAACGAGATCATGGCCGGCACCATCACGCTGCTCTACGATCACTCCACACCGCGCCTGCAGAAGCTGCTGGCCGACCTGCAGCACGAGCACATCAAGGAGGTGATCAGCTCACTGCACGTGCACCTGATGCACTCCCAGACCATGGAAGTGATCCTGGTGCAGGGCCCGGCTGCCGAGCTGCAGCTGCTGGCTGACAAGATGATCACCAACCGGGGCGTGATCTCGGGCAATCTGCAGCTCAATGCCACCCTGATACCGCAGCTGCATCTGCCGGAGCGGGAAACCCAACAACCCATGAGCGCAGCGAACTCAACACTGAAAACTACAACCGGTCATTGATGCAGTGGTTGAGTAAAACGACTATTTGGGAAAAGTGTTAGTGATGGCCTGACGCCAGACCGACGAAGAGGACAACACGATGAGTGAAACAGGCAAGACACTATGGGAAGAGGTGGTGCCCGCCGGCGCCCACTGGTCGGGCGTGCTGCGCCGCGGCGTGACCCTGCGTCTGACGGATCTGGAGGGCGGCGTCAACGTCTCCGCGCTGTTCTACAACCAGGAGGAGAAGCTGGAGCGCTACAACATGGCCGACACCCTGAAGGGGCAGCACACTGCCTTTCTCACCACCGGCAACGTCTGCCATTCCGACATGGGGCGGGTGCTCTGTTCCGTCACCGCCGACAGCTGCGGCTGGCACGACACCATCAGCGGCCTCTCCACGGCGGCGATCATCGAAGCCAAGTACGGCCGGACCACCTACCAGCAACAGCGCAACGACCGCTACATGAACGCCTACGACAGCCTGATCAACGAGCTGGGCAAGTATGGCCTGGGACGCCGCGACCTGGTCTCCAACATCAACTTCTTCAGCAAGGTGGTGGTGGACGAGGCGGGCAACATGGCCTTCGTGGAAGGCAATTCCAAAGCGGGAGACCACGTGGATCTGCGCTTCGAGATGGACTGCCTGGTGGTGCTCTCCACCGCCCCCCATCCGCTCGACACCGCACCGGACTACCGCCCGAAGCCGGTCAAGCTTAGCGCCATCCACACGGGGCCCGCGCCGGCCGACGACGCCTGCCGCAACGCCTGCAGTGAGAACCAGCGCGCCTTCATCAACACCGAACGCTACTACCTCGAGGTGTGAGTCCCATGAGCACGACCCTGATCGAAAGCCCATACCGTCCCGAGGACGCCCGATTCCGCCAGGTGGTGCCCGCCGGCGAACCCTTCATGAAGCGGATCAGCAAGGGGCAGACCTTGCGCATCCTCGACCTGGAGGGCAACCAGGCGGTTGACACCCTGTTCTACAACGCCGAGGACCCGGAAGAGCGCTACAGCGCCAACGACACCATCCGCGCCCAGGGCAACCTCTACCTGACCACCGGCACCAAGCTGCTCTCCAACGCCGGCAACCTGATGCTGGAGATCACCGCCGACACCTGCGGCCGCCACGACACCCTGGGCGGCGCCTGCTCGGCCGAGAGCAATACCATGCGCTACGCGCTGGACAAGCGCCATATGCACAGCTGCCGCGACAGCTTCATCATGGCCCTGGCCGAGTGGGACCAGGGCATGAGCAAGCGGGACCTGGCCAGCAACATCAACTTCTTCATGAACGTGCCGGTGACGCCGGAAGGGGGGCTGACCTTTGAGGACGGCATCTCCGCCCCGGGCCGCTACGTGGAGATGCGCGCGGAGATGGACGTGCTGGTGCTGATCTCCAACTGCCCCCAGCTCAACAATCCCTGCAATGCTTATAATCCTACGCCGGTGGAGGTACTGGTGTGGGATTAAGGCCGGCTGGTCTCGGTGGGGTAGGGCCCCACCCTACGGCAATCGGGTAGGGTGGGGCCCTGCCCCACCAAACAGGCTGAATGAAAACTCCGGCAGGACGACCTGTCGCGAGAAGAAAAGAACGGGACGACCCGCAAAGAGCGAGACCATGTTCAACAAGGTTCTTATAGCCAACCGGGGCGCCATCGCCTGTCGGATCATCCGCACTCTCGAATCGATGGGGGTAACCTCGGTCGCTGTCTACTCCGAGGCCGATCGCCACTCCGCCCACGTGGCCCAGGCCGACCAGGCCTTCTGTATCGGTCCGCCCCCCGCCTCGGAGAGCTATCTCGACAGCGGCAAGATCCTCAAGCTGGCTCAGGAGCAGGGGATCGACGCCATCCATCCCGGCTACGGTTTCCTCAGCGAGAACGCCGCCTTCGCCGAGGCCTGCGCAGCCGCAGGGATCGCCTTCATCGGCCCGACCCCGCAACAGATGCGCGACTTCGGCCTCAAGCACACGGCGCGCCAGCTGGCCGAGAAGAACCGGGTGCCGCTGCTGCCGGGCACCGGCCTGCTGAGCGATCTGGACGAAGCCAAAAGCGAGGCCCTGCGCATCGGCTATCCGGTGATGCTGAAGAGCACCGCCGGGGGCGGCGGTATCGGAATGCAGCTCTGCCGCAGCGAGGCGGAGCTGGGCGAGGCCTTCCACACGGTGGAGCGGCTGGCGCTCAACAACTTCAGCCAGAGCGGCATCTTCCTGGAGAAGTACATCGAGTACGCCCGCCATATCGAGGTGCAGATCTTCGGCGACGGCGAGGGCCGGGTGGTGGCCCTGGGCGAGCGCGACTGCTCCCTGCAGCGGCGCAACCAGAAGGTGGTGGAGGAGACCCCGGCCCCCGGACTCAGCGATCTGCAACGCAGCCAGCTGATGCAGGCGGCGGTGCGCCTCGGCGAGGCGGTGGCCTACCGCTCCGCCGGCACCGTGGAGTTCGTCTACGACACCCGCAGCCGGGAATTCTATTTTCTGGAGGTGAACACCCGCCTGCAGGTGGAGCACGGCGTCACCGAGGAGGTGACCGGCATCGACCTGGTGAGCTGGATGGTGCGCCTGGCGGCGGGCGAGAGAGACTTCCTCGACAGCTATCGACATGCGCCCCGGGGTGCGGCGATCCAGGTCCGCCTCTATGCCGAGGACCCGGGCAAGGCGTTCCAGCCCAGTAGCGGTCTGCTCACCGAGGTGCGCTTCGACGCGGGCGTGCGGATCGATACCTGGGTCGAGAGCGGCAGCCAGGTGCCCGCCTATTACGACCCGATGATCGCCAAGCTGATCGTCAAGGGCGACAGCCGCGAGGCGGCGCGTGACCGGCTGCTGGAAGCACTCGAGCGCAGCGCCCTCTACGGCATCGAGAACAACCTAGACTACCTGCGGCAGATCGTCGACGACCCGGCCTTCATTCAGGCCGAGCACTACACCCGCTATCTGGACCGGGTGAGCTACCAGGCTCCCACCATCGAGGTGTTGGCCTCCGGCACCCAGACCACGGTGCAGGACTATCCGGGGCGCACCGGCTACTGGGACGTGGGTATCCCACCCTCGGGACCGATGGACGCACTCGCCTTCCGGCTGGCCAACCGGCTGGTGGGCAATCCGCCGGCAGCGGCCGGTCTGGAAATGACCCTCAACGGCCCGACCCTGAAATTCAACCGGGACTGCACCGTCGCGCTGACCGGCGCGGCCATGCAGGTGACCCTCGACGGCGCACCGCTGGCGTTCTGGCGTTCGCTGCCGGTGAAGGCGGGCAGCGTGCTGAAGATCGGCGCCGTCGAAGGGGCCGGTGTGCGCGCCTACCTGGCAGTGCAGGGTGGCTTCGACCTGCCCGAATACATGGGCAGCCGCGCCACCTTCACCCTCGGTCAGTTCGGCGGTCACGCCGGGCGGGCGCTGCAGCTGGGGGATGTGCTGCGTATCGACCCAGGAGCGCCGGTGAGCGAGCCGGTAGGCAGCCTGCCGGTCGAGCTGATCCCGGCATACAGCCGCAGCTGGGAGATCCATGTCATGTACGGACCCCACGGCGCGCCCGACTTCTTCACCGACGGCGACATCGAAACCTTTTTCGCCACCGACTGGGAGGTCCACTACAACTCCTCGCGCACCGGTGTGCGGCTGATCGGGCCCAAGCCCGAGTGGGCGCGCAGCGACGGCGGCGAGGCGGGCCTCCATCCCTCCAACATCCACGACAACGCCTACGCCATCGGCACCATCGACTTCACCGGCGACATGCCGGTGATTCTCGGCCCCGACGGTCCCAGCCTGGGCGGCTTCGTCTGCCCGGCCACCATCGTCAGCGCCGACCTGTGGAAGATGGGACAGCTCTCGCCGGGGGACCGCATCCGCTTCAAACCGGTCGGTTACCAGGAGGCGGTGCGCCTGGAGCAGGCGCAGGACGAGAGGATCCTGCGCCTCGGACCCACGGTGGATGCGCCACCTGTGACGCAGGAGATCGAGCCGGATACCTCGCCGGTGGTGGCCCGCCGCAAGGCCGAGGGGGATATCCCGGCGGTCTGCTACCGCCAGTCGGGGGACAAATACCTGCTGGTGGAGTACGGCCCACTGGTGCTCGATCTGGAACTGCGCTTCCGGGTCCAGGCCCTGCTGAGCTGGCTGCGGGAGCAGGCCATCGACGGCCTGCTCGATCTCACTCCCGGTATTCGTTCCCTGCAGATCCACTACGACAGCCGGATCATCGCCCAGAGCGACCTGGTGGCGCGGCTGATGGCAGCGGAGCGAGAGTTGCCGTCGATCGACGAGATGAGCGTGCCGAGCCGTATCGTCCATCTGCCGCTCTCCTGGGACGACCCCTCGACCCGGCTGGCCATCGACAAGTACATGCAGTCGGTGCGCGCCGACGCCCCCTGGTGCCCCAGCAACATCGAGTTCATCCGCCGCATCAACGGGCTGGAGTCGATCGAGCAGGTCAAGGAGATCCTGTTCAGCGCCAGCTATCTGGTGATGGGGCTGGGCGACGTCTACCTGGGCGCGCCGGTGGCCACGCCACTGGATCCGCGCCACCGGCTGGTCACCACCAAGTACAACCCGGCCCGTACCTGGACCCCGGAGAACGCGGTCGGCATCGGCGGCGCCTACCTCTGCGTCTACGGTATGGAGGGGCCGGGCGGCTACCAGTTCGTCGGCCGCACGGTGCAGATGTGGAATCGCTACCGCCAGACCCGCGACTTCACCGATGGCAAGCAGTGGCTGCTGCGCTTCTTCGACCAGCTGCGTTTCTATCCCGTCTCCGAAGAGGAGCTGATGCGGATGCGCGAGGAGTTCCCCCTGGGACGCTTCAACCTGCGCATCGAGGAGACCCGTCTCAAGCTGCGCGACTACCGGCAGTTCCTGGCGGACAACGCGGCTGAGATCGAGACCTTCAAACAGCGCCAGCAGGCCGCCTTCGAGGCCGAGCGTCAACGCTGGGAGGCTGCCGGCCAGACCGACTACGCCAGCGACCTGCCGGACGACGTGAGCGCCGCCGACGCCGGTCTGGAGATCCCCCCCGGCTGCCTGGCGGTCGCCTCCTCGGTGACCGGCAGCGTCTGGGAGCTGACGGTGAAACCGGGCGACAAGGTGGCGGTGGGCGACCCGCTGGTCGTCATGGAGGCGATGAAGATGGAGATCACCATCGCCGCCGACGAGGCGGGGACGGTGTTGGAGGTGCTGGCCGCCCAGGGCAGCCCGGTCTCGGCCGGGCAAGCGGTGATCATACTGGAGCTGGAGGCGTCATGAGCATCGATACAAAACAGAGCTTCGCCATCGAGGCTTTGCTGGCCGGCTACCGGGAGGGGCGCTTCACCCCGGCCGAGGTGATCGACGCCGTACTCGCCCGTATCGGGACGGCCGGCGACAACCCGATCTGGATCAGCCGATTCGAGCGGGAAGCGCTCCAGGGCTACGTCGCCGCCCTGGAGGGGGCCTCGCCCGAGACCCATCCCCTCTACGGTATCCCCTTCGCCGTCAAGGACAACATCGACCTGGCCGGCCTGCCGACCACCGCAGCCTGTCCCGACTACGCCTACCGGCCGGCCCAGAGTGCCTTCGTGGTGCGGCAATTGATCGACGCTGGGGCCATCCCGATCGGCAAGACCAACCTGGACCAGTTCGCCACCGGGCTGGTGGGCGTGCGCTCCCCCTACGGCGTCTGCCGCAACCCGTTCAATGGCGACTACATCGCCGGTGGCTCCAGCTCCGGCTCGGCGGTGGCGGTGGCCCTGGGTCAGGTCAGCTTCGCCCTCGGTACCGACACCGCCGGCTCCGGCCGGGTGCCGGCCGCCTTCAACAACCTGGTGGGGCTTAAACCGACCCGGGGCCTGCTCTCGACCCGGGGTGTGGTGCCGGCCTGCCGCACCCTCGACGCGGTCTCCATCTTCGCCCTCGACAGCCGGGACGCGGCCCGGGTGTTTCAGGTGGTGGCGGTCTACGATGAGACCGACGCCTATGCGCGGCCGCTGCAGCCGCCGCTGCTGGGGCGGGGTATTCCGGAAACCGGCTTCAGATTCGGCGTGCCGGCTGATTCGCAACTGGAATTCTTTGGCGACACGGAAAGCGAAGGCATCTTCCGCAAAGCCATCGAGGGGCTGCAGGCGCTCGGCGGCGAACCCGTCGAGATCGACTTTGCCCCCTTCCTGGAGGCGGCCCGGCTGCTCTACGAGGGGCCCTGGGTGGCTGAGCGCTACCTGGCCGCCGAGCCGCTCATCAAGGAGAGGCCGGAGGCCCTGCTGGAAGTGACCCGCACCATCATCGGCGGCGGGGCGGCGGGCACCGCCGCCGAGGCCTTCGCCGCCCAGTACCGTCTGGCCGAGCTGCGGCGGGCGAGCGAGCAGGTCTGGGAACGGGTGGCCTTCGTGGTCACGCCCACCGCCGGGACCATCTACCGCATCGATCAGGTGGAAGCCGATCCGATCCGGCTCAACAGCAACCTGGGCACCTACACCAACTTCATGAACCTGCTCGACCTGGCCGCCGCTGCAGTGCCGGCGGGCTTCCGTGACGACGGACTCCCCAACGGAGTCACTCTGTTCGCCCCGGCCTTCACCGATCAGGCGTTACTGGGTATCGGCTCGCGGCTGCATGGCCAGCTCGTCGATACCCTCGGAGCCACCGGCCTGCCGCTGGAGGCGTCACCGGCCACAGCCGGCAGCCGGCCCGGCTATTTGCCGATTGCCGTCTGCGGTGCCCATATGCAGGGGCTGCCGCTCAATGTCCAGCTGCGGGAGCGGGGCGGGCGGCTGTTGCAGAAGACCACCACATCGCCGGATTACCGGCTCTATCTGTTGCCGGGCGGGCCTCCCTACCGGCCCGGGCTTGTCCGATCCGAAGGCGGGGCCGCAGTGGAGCTGGAGGTGTGGGAGCTGCCGGTGGTCAATCTGGGCGACTTTCTCGACCAGATCCCCGCGCCCCTCGGCCTGGGCCGGGTGGAGCTGGCCGATGGCAGCCGGATCATCGGTTTCCTCTGCGAGTCCTACGTGTTGGGCGAGTCCCGGGAGATCACCCGCTTCGGCGGCTGGCGCCGCTTTTGGGCGGAGGGAGGTCCAGATGCGCCTGCTGCGTGACCGGGAACGGGGTTGGCTGCACTTGCTGGCCCTGGCTTATGCCCTGAGTGCCTACGCTCTGGGTCTGGCGCTGATGCTCACCCAACCGCTGTACCTGGCCCTGCCGGGCAGCCTGCCACTGGCCCACGGCCTGGTGATCGGCGCCTACCTGATCCACGAGTGCACCCACAACACGATCTTCGCCGACCCGCTTCATAACCGCCTGCTCGGAAGTCTGTTGAGCTGGCTCGCGGGCGGCGGCTACGGCGACTACCGGGATATCCGGCGCAAACATATGCGTCACCACGTGGACAGGGCCGACGTCATCGCTTACGACTACCGGGTGCTGCTGGAGCGACATCCCGTGCTGCGCCAGACGATCGAAATGCTGGAGTGGGCCTATGTCCCCGCCGTCGATCTGCTGATGCACGGGCTGGTGCTGGTGCTGCCCTTTGTCCTGCCGACACGACGTCATCGGCGGGGCAGGGTGTTGAGGCAACTGCTGATCCGGGGTGGCCTCTTCGCCGCCCTGGCGGCGATCAATCCGGCCATCCTGCTCGCCTATCCCCTGGGCTATCTGCTGTTCCTGCACGCGATCCGTTTCATGGACGTGCATCAGCACACCTATCCGGTGGTGCCGGCGCTCGACAGCCGGGAGCCGAAAAAGGGCAAGGCGGCCGACCGCGCCTTCGAACAGCGCAACACCTATTCGAATCTCTGTCTTGGCCATCCCTGGGTCAACCTGATGACCCTCAACTTCGGCTACCACAACGCCCACCACCTGAAACCCAATCTGCCCTGGTACGACCTGCCACGGCTGCACCGGGAGGCCTTTCCCGAGCATGATAGCCACAGCCTGCCACTGGGGCCGCTGCTCGGCAGCTATCACCGCTACCGGGTGCGGCGGGTGCTGCACGGCGACGATCCCGACAGCCCGGTCGGCGACAGTCGCGAGTTCGTCGGCGTGCTCGGCGTCTCCTTCGTCACCGCGCACTAGGGCCCGACGCGATGGAACTGAAACTCTTCCGCACCCTCTGGGGCTATGAGGGCGATCCGGCCGAGGCCGTCGCCGAATCGGCCGAGGCCGGCTTCGACGGCATCGAGGGCCAGGCCCCGGGCGATCCGGCGAAACGGGCGGCCCTGGGCGAGGCGCTAACGGCCCAACGGCTGGATTACATCGCCGAGATCACCACCGCCGGCAGCTACGTGCCGGAGCGGCACGCCAGCCTGGAGGCGCATCTGGTCACGCTCGAGCAGGGGCTGGCGGCGTGCCGGGAGCTGCGGCCGCTGAAGGTCAACTGCATCGGCGGCTGCGACGCCTGGTCGGAGGCGCAGAGCCTGCGCTTCTTCCGGGAGGCGATGGAGCTGGCGGACCGCCACGGCCTGGCGATAGCCTTCGAGACCCACCGCAGCCGTTCGCTGTTCAATCCGTGGATCACCCGGCGCCTGGCGGAGGATCTGCCCGAGCTGCGACTGACCGCCGATTTCAGCCACTGGTGCGTGGTCTGCGAACGGCTCATGGAGAGCGAACGCGACGTGATCGAGGCCATCGCGCCCCAGGTGGTCCACATCCACGCCCGCGTCGGTTACGACCAGGGACCGCAGGTGCCCCATCCCGCCGCCCCGGCCTACGCCGAGGCGCTGGCGTCCCACCAGCGCTGGTGGGAGACGGTCTGGAGGGCACAGATCGCCAACGCTTGCGTTCTCACCACCATGACGCCGGAGTTCGGCCCCGACGGCTATCTGCATCACATCCCCTTCAGCGAGGAGCCGGTGGGCGATCTGTGGCAAATCAACAACTGGATGCGTCAGCGGGAGCGGGAGCACTTCACCGGATTCCTGCAGAGACAGATCCGATGAACCGCTACGTGGTTTCCCTGATGGCGGCCTCGCTGCTCTGGGGCTGTGCCTGGATCCCCTTGAAGGCGTTGGGCCAGGCGGGCTTCGACGGTCTGTTCCTGGCGTGCACTACCTTCACGCTGTTGAGCCTCGCTACCCTTCCGTTCGCCCTGCGGCGCATGGGGGATCGGAAGGATGCCGGTCCCTTGCTGCTGATCGCCCTGCTGGGCGGCGGCGCCAACCTCGCCTTCACCCTGGCCATGATCTACGGCGAGGTGGTGCGCGCCATGGCGCTCTTCTACCTGTTGCCCCTGTGGGGGGTGCTGGGCGGCCGGCTGGTGCTGGGCGAGCGGATCGACGGTCTGCGCTGGCTCGGTGTCGCCCTGGCGCTGACAGGCGCCTGGCTGGTGCTGGGCGGCGTCGACATCCTGCACACCCTTCCCCGTGGTTTCGAACTCTTCGGCTTGCTGGCCGGGTTTCTCCTGGCCATGAACAATCTGGTGTTTCGCGGTGTGCAGGGTCTCGCCCTATCGGCCAAGCTCTCGGCCATGTTCCTGGGATGCGCGGGGCTGGCGGGAGTGGCGCTGCTGGTGACCGGCGCCACCTGGCCGGTATCGGCAACTCCGCCGGCCTGGGGCGGGGTGGCGCTCTACGCTTTCGCCTGGCTGCTGCCGGCCAATCTGGGGGCGCAGTACGGGGTCACCCACCTGCAGGCGGGACGCGCCTCGGTGATCCTGATCCTGGAGCTGGTAGCGGCGGTGGTCTCCGCCACCTTCATCGGCGACGAGCGGATGGCGCTGCTGGAATGGGCGGGGGCGCTGTTGATTCTCGTCGCCGCCCTGATCGAGGCCTTGCGGGGAGGAGCGGAGGAGAAGACGCCGGCCTTGGCGACGATGGAGGAGTAACTGGTGCTTTGGTGGGGCTGGGCCCCACCCTACAGGAACCGGGTAGGGTGGGGCCAAGTCCCACCGATCACTGGCTGAAGAAGACCGTTCTCACACTTCCCGCAGGGCTTGCCTCAACGCTCTCTCCAGCACGGATCCATCAGACATCCTCATACCCCGGTGGCCGCTTACCCGACAGCATGTAGGCGAAGGCGATCACCTCCGCCACCGCGCGGTAGAGCGCCTCGGGGATCTCGTCGCCCAGGGGGATCTGCGACAGCAGGGCGGCGAGCTGCGGATCCTGGTGCAGCGGCACCTCGTGTTCCCGGGCCAGTTCGACGATACGCCGGGCCAGTTCGTCCTGCCCCTTGGCGGTGAGACGGGGGGCGTTCTCCCCGTCGTAGTTGAGGGCGATGGCGAGATCGGGACCTTCGTGCTCGATGTCGGTCATGTTCAGGCCTTTTCGTTCAGCAGGGAACCGTCATGCGGGAGTTCGTCCCGCGACTCCACCACGCCCACATGGGCTTCCAGCCGCTCTACCGTCAGACCGCGCTGCTCATAGGCCGTGCGCAGCTCCGCCAGACGGCTCTGCACCAGATTGTTGGTGCCGGGGCGTGCGCTCCAGATCAGGGTCGAGAGCTTCTCTCCCTGCAGTCGCAGCTGAACCCGCATCGGCCCGAGCGCGGCCAGATCCATATGCAGGGTCAAGCTCCAGACCGTCTCCTCCTCGGCGGCTGAGCGGCTGCCGTCTTCGCGTCCGATGCGTATCTGAAACAGATCGATATCCTCCCCATTGCGTATGGGTAGGTCGAACTGCCAGATCTGGCGGGCCGGGTCCTCCTGGGGCAGGGAGGCAAGCTGATGGGTCTGGATCCGGGCCACGGCGCCGTCGAGATGCTTGAGCAGACCGATGAGGAGTTTGACGCTGCTGTCGGGCAGGGGCTCGGTGGAGATCTTCGGTTGCGCCGGGAGCAGTTTCGGGTCCAGATTCGCCTGCAACAGGCGGTTTTCCGGCAGCAGTTGAACGATCCTCTGCATGAGACGGATCAGTTGCGGTTTGATGTCGGCCGTTGGATTCACGCCGCGCAGCAGTTTCGGCTCGGTCAGCAGGCCGCTGTCAGTCAACGCGCGTTGCAGCTGGTTCTTGAAACCCGGATCACTGGGAGCGGGGAGCCGGTTGAGCAGGGCGGCTGCCTGCTCCCTGACCGCCGGTGGGATCCGCTCCCGGGGCGATGCCTGAATGATCTGCACGAGGGCTTTGAAGGCCTCCGGCAGTGGCTGTTGTCGGGGCAGCAGACTCTTCAAGGCCGTTGCTTTGAGGGATTCCAGCGTCGCCGGCAGCAATACCCGAAGTTCTGGCGTATGCTCGGTAGTGACAACCTGCAGGGTCAGCGACTGGCCGGGACGCACGCTGAGCTGGGTCTCGGCGATCAGGCGGGTGACCCCGATCTGCAGACTCAGGCGGCCATCGATGTTGCCGCTCATGGCGGTGGCCTGCAGGAGCTGTCCCGGCTTCAGGTTCTGCAGCAAGGGTTCCCGTGAGGTCTGGGTGGAGCTGGGCAGCAGGATTTGGGTGATCGGTATCTGCATCGCATCTCTTCGGCAAGCTGAAGCCAAGTATAGCCGGCGGCCGGGTCTCGGTAACCCGGGTCTGCCCTGCATGACTGACCCCCGGGGATCGGGCCGGCTTCGGGAATCGTTCAATCTCAGAGGGTTATGGCCGATACCCTGATTAAGGAAGTGATCGCGAGATGAGTATGAGCGACGAGGACGAGAAAAAACCGAAGGTCTGGTTCGTACGCCATGAGGGTCTGCCCATGGGGCCGCTCTCGGGCGCCAAAATACGTCATCTGCTGCTCGATGGCGAACTCACACTGGATGACCAGATCAGCAGTGACCGCAAGCAGTGGGTCAAGATGCTTCAGGTGCCCGAAGTGGTGCCGCTGCCGATGCGCGCCGAGGCCGGAGACACCAAGGCGCAGGCCGAGTTGAAGCGCCGGCAACAGAGCGACGCCTCCAGTGCCGCGGACGAACGGCGCACTCCCTGGCTGGCCATCGTCGTGCTGCTGTGTCTGATTGGCGGCATTGTGAGCCTGGCGTTATGGACAGGTTTGCCCAAGGAGGGGGATACCCCTCAATGCGATGCCGCACCCGCCCCCGGAGTGAACTGGCGCAACTGTCTGCTGTCCGGTCTCGATGCAGGTTCCGCCAGCCTGGCCGGGGCCAATCTCAACAGCGCCGTGCTGCGCGAAGCCAGACTCAGCGCCACCGATCTCAGTGGCGCCGATTTGCGCTATGCCGAGCTGAGCCGGGCCGATCTGCGCTATGCCGACCTGCGCCAGGCCCAGCTGCTGGGCGCCAACCTGCGGGAGACCGATCTGCGCGGCGTCAACCTGGCCGGGGCGGATCTGCGATTTGCCGATCTCAGCTCCAGCCGGATCGAGAGCGCAAACTTCAACGGAGCCAATCTGGGCAACACCATCTGGACGGATGGATCCACCTGCGCAGAGGGTTCCGTGGGACGCTGTCTCAAAGCGGCGCCTTGAGTTCCGGTAGAGACTGCCGTATGACTATTTCTTAGGACTGAGTGGCTGGACGCTCAGAGGGGAGAGGCTTTTGTCCATAGGGTGGGGCGGCCCCACCTGGGTCATGATCGAAGTGTAGGCTGGGGCCCAGCCCCACCATCAGCGGCGGATACAGCTGTCCGCAGACCGGCATCACCACCTTAGCTGACCCCTTTCACGAGAACGACTCGGTCTCGTAGCGATAGACTTCCAGGGTGGGTGACCAGTAGTCGTCAGGCAGACCGGCCTTGCGTTTCAGATGTCGCAGAAAGTCCCGCGGCTCCGGCAACTGTTCCCATACCGAGGGCAGAAAGGTGCCGCGACGGATGCCCTCCGCCAGAATCAAACCGTCCCGAAAGGGACGCATCTGCTTCAGCAGATCGCTTTCCGATTCGCAGTTCAGGGGCTCTGCGGGCGTCAGTACGGAGATGTGCAGTTCGAGTCTGGCATATTCGTCGTCGCCGAGGGGGGGGAAGCGGGGATCTCTGAAAGCGGCGGAGAAGGCGTTCTCCGCCACATCCTCGACCAGCGGCAGCGTCGCCTCCAGGTGGCCGATACACCCGCGCAGCATGCCCTGTCTGTTGAGGGTCACGAAACTCGCTCGGACAGCCTGCAGGGGCGGCTCGAAATCTTCGCAGTTGACCGGCAGCGGGGTTCCCCTGTCGAGTCCGTGGCGGATGGAGCGGCGGGCGATATCCAGCAGGGTCTCGCGCTCCTGGGGTGAGAGGGTGGCGGGGTTCGAGCTGTTCATGAATCACGACCTCTATTCGAAACATGTATCGAAAAGGGGCAAATTACAAGTACCCGATGGGTTTGAGCCCGTTCGCTGAGCCCTGTGGTTTTGGTCCTGGATATGTGGCCCGGGCTTGTCCATAATCCCCGCCTCGGTCTCAGCACGGAACAGTTCAATGTGGTTCAAGAACCTGCGTCTCTATCTCCTGCAACAACCTTTCAATCTCACCGCCGAAGCCCTGGAGAACCGGCTGCAGCAGAAGCGCTTCCAAGCCTGCGGCAGCCACGACCCGCTGACTTACGGGTGGTACGAACCCCTGGGGCGGCAGGGCGAGACCCTGGTGCACGAACTCCTGGGCTGCCAGATGATCTGTGCCCGCCAGGAGGAGAAACTGCTGCCGCCGGCGGTGGTGAACGAAATCGTCGAGGACAAGGCGGCCAGCCTGGAGGCGGAGGCCGGGCGCAAGCTGGGCCGCAAAGAGCGCAGTGAACTGAAGGAGGAGGTCTTCCAACAGTTGCTGCCGAAGGCCTTTAGCCGCTTCTCCAGACAATACGCCATGATCGACAAACAGCAGGGCTGGATCCTGGTCGATGCCGCCAGCGCCGGCAAGGCGGAAGCACTGATCTCATTTCTGCGGGAGACCCTCGGCAGTCTCCCGGTCAAACCGCTGGAGGTCAAACTGGCGCCCAGTTTCGTGATGACCGAATGGCTGCGCAAGCCGGATCGACACGCGGGATTCGAACTGCTCGATAGCTGCGAACTGAAGGAGCGCACGGAGGATCCCGGCATTTTACGCTGCAAAGGCCAGGATCTGACGGCGGATGAGATGATTGCGCACCTGGACGCCGGCAAGGACGTGGTGAAGCTGGCGATCGCCTGGGAAGAGCGTCTCTCCTGCCTGATCGAGTCGGATATGGCCTTGAAACGCCTGCGCTTTCTCGATCTGATCCAGGAGGAGGCCGCCGACTATCAAACCGACAACGCGGCCCAGGATTTCGACGCCCACTTCAGTTTGATGACCCTGGAGTTCCGCCGCTTCATCCCGCGTCTGCTCGAGATCTTCGGCGGGGCGGTGATGGAATCGGAAGATAAACAGAGCGCTTGATGCCGCTGCAATGCGTTGAGGCGGCGAATAACCCATCCAAAGTCATGGTTTATTGACCTGAGTCAATGTATCGGCCGTGATCAGCCTATAGGCTTACACCACGCTCACGGTTGGTCGTTTCCGTGTTAAGCGCTAGTCTAGGCGAGGACTTGTGTACTCTCCATGCCTCCAGAGTCCGGTCCTCGCCTGTTTTTTTTCTATACCATCCCCCCTCCACACGAACACAAGGTCGCGCACCTGTCCGTGACCACGGCATTCCGGTTTTTTTATCCAGGAAAACTCAGAATAGACAGCGGGCGGTGAAGTCAGGATCCAGCGATTTGTGATTTCGGAAATCCGGCAGCCACCCACCGCTGTTCGGAATAGTGTGAGCTGATTGGTCTGGGGAGCGGACGCCATCAGAGATGGCGGAACAACAAGCTCGAAGGTGATTCGAAACTTCCGCCGCTTCGGTGGGGCAGGGCCCCACCCTACAATCAAATCGGGCGGTAGGGTGGGGCACTGCCCCACCGATGTCATGAATACCAGGACAAAGTCAATCGGCTGTCAGTCAGCGCTTCCTTGGTGGTAACCGTAAAATCCCAGGAACCAGTCTGCAAAGTGCTTGACGCCGACTTCAAGAGGGGTGGCGGGTTTATAACCGGTATCTCTGATCAGTGCCTCCACATCCGCATAAGTGGCCACCATGTCGCCATCCTGCAGCGGAAGCATGGTGAGTTCCGCTTTCCTGCCCAGGCCCGTCTCCAGGGCCTCGATGTAGCGCATCAGTTCAACCGGCTGATTGCTGCCGATGTTGTATAGCCGATAGGGCGCGGTGCTGCTGGCGGGATCGGGATGATCCCCGCTCCAATCCGGATTGGGTTCGGGGATGCGGTCGAGCACCCGGATCACCCCCTCGATGATATCGTCGATATAGGTGAAGTCACGGCGGTGCTTGCCGTAGTTGTAGACCTCGATTGGTTCGCCCCGCATGATCTTGTGGGCGAACTTGAGCATCGCCATGTCGGGCCGGCTCCAGGGACCATAGACGGTGAAGAAACGCAGGCCGGTGGTCGGCAGGCGGTAGAGGTGGCTGTAGGTATGTGCCATCAGCTCATTGGCCTTCTTGGTGGCGGCGTAGAGGCTCAACGGGTGGTCCACGTTGTCGTGTACCGAGAAGGGCATGGAGGTGTTGGCGCCGTAGACCGAACTGCTGGAGGCGTAGACCAGATGCTTCACGGCGTACCTGCGGCAGCCCTCCAGGATATGTCCGAAACCCAGCAGGTTGGAGTCCACATAGGCCAGCGGGTTATCGATGGAGTAGCGGACGCCGGCCTGTGCCGCCAGATTCACCACACGCTGGGGCTGATAGCGGGCAAAGGCCCGGTCGATGCCCTCCCGGTCTTCGAGTTCGAGTCTGAGATCGGTGAAGTTCGGGTGGTCGAGGGTGCGGGCCAGGCGGGCTTTCTTGAGTTCAACGTCATAGTAGTCGTTGAGACAGTCGATACTGACCACCTCGTCGCCGCGTTCGAGCAGACGAATAGCCAAGGCCGAGCCAATGAAACCGGCGCCGCCGGTGATAAGTACTCGCATGGTTTTGCGTGATTGTTGTTGTCCCTATCCGCCGCCTGTCATTCGGCAGGTTTCAGAGTCTGCCGTCCACGGCATCTTTGGGCAGGATATTCTTGACGTCGTAAAGGATGCCTTCGGGCTTGCACAGGGCGCGGATCCTCTCCGGCCCCATCTCGATGAACTGCCGATGCGCCACCGCCAGGATCACGGCATCGTAGTGATCCTCCTGCAGACTGTCGATCGGTAGGATACCGTACTCATGCTCCGCCTCGCTGGGGTTGACCCAGGGGTCGTAGACGTCGACGCTGGCGCCGTAGTCTTCGAGCTCGGCCACGATATCCACCACGCGGGTGTTACGCAGGTCGGGACAGTTCTCCTTGAAGGTGAGGCCCATCACCAGTACCTTGCTGTTGCCCGAGACCACGCCGCGCTTCAGCATCAGCTTGACCACGGTGTAGACCACATAGGCCCCCATGCTGTCGGAACGCCGGCGACAGGCGAGAATGATCTCGGGCTGATAGCCGGTGGCCTGGGCCTTGTGAGAGAGATAGTAGGGGTCGACGCCGATACAGTGGCCGCCCACCAGGCCAGGCCTGAAGGGCAGGAAGTTCCATTTGCTACCGGCCGCCTCCAGCACTTCGGTGGTATCGATGCCGAGCCGGTTGAAGATCTGGGCCAGTTCGTTGATCAGCGCGATGTTGACGTCGCGCTGGGTGTTTTCGATCACCTTCGAGGCCTCGGCGACCTTGATGCTGCTGGCCTTGTGGGTGCCGTTGATCAGGATGCTGTTGTAGAGGGCGTCGACGAAGTCGGCCACTTCGGGGGTGGAGCCGGAGGTGACCTTCTTGATGTTGATCAGGCGATGCTCCTTGTCGCCGGGGTTGATGCGCTCCGGGCTGTAGCCGGCGTAGAAATCCTTGTTGAAGGTCAGTCCGGAGACCTGCTCGATCACCGGGATGCAGTCCTCCTCGGTGGCGCCGGGGTAGACGGTCGATTCGTAGATGGCGATATCCCCCGATTTGATGATCCTGCCCAGGGTCTCGCTGGCTTTGACCAGCGGACTCAGGTCGGGTTGTTTGTGCTGGTCGACCGGAGTCGGTACGGTGACGATGAAGACGTTGCAGCTCCTCAGGTCTTCCACCTCGGTGGTGTAGGTCAGGTGGGGAACCTTCTGCAGCTCCTCGGGTTCGACCTCGAGTGAACTGTCCTGACCGGAGCGCAATTCATCGACGCGCGCCTGATTGATATCAAAACCGAGTGTCGGATATTTCTTGCCGAACTCCACCGCCAGGGGCAGGCCGACATAGCCGAGGCCGATGACACCAATCCGCACATTACCAAGATCAAACATTACGCATCCTTCCTGAGAGGGGTAGAGCTTGAGAATAGCGTCGTATTCGACCGCAAACTTGAGTGCTTGGGCGCTCACGACACCTATCGAAGGGGAAAATCATAACGTGGCGGCCAGGCTAAATCGAGCGATTTCGCGTTCCAATCCAGGAACATCCTTCATGGGTTTACATGGCCGTGGCTTTTACGCTTAGATGACGATCCCGCATCGACCTCAGCTGTCAGACGATACCCCGTATGCCCATCAAAGCACCTGTAGAAAGCCCGAGAAAACCAGGCAATATCGCCCTGGTGAGTCTGCATGCCGGATACAGTCACAGCTCTCTGGCCCTGCAGTCGCTACGGGCCTTCTGTGCATCAGAACCGTTTCATGACGATATGCGCTGCTTCGAGGCTCTGACGAATGTCAGTCATCAGGTCTTGCTGGAACGCCTGTTTGAGTTTCAGCCGCTGATCATCGGCTTTTCCACCTATCTCTGGAATATCCAGGCTTCGCTGCGGCTGGCCGCGCTGCTGAAACAGCTGTTGCCGGAGTGTCGGATCGTGCTTGGAGGTCCGGAGGCCGGCCCGCGCGGTCGAGAGCTGCTGCAGCGTCATAGCGCGATCGATTTCGTGATCGAGGGAGAGGGGGAGGCCGCCTTCCGCGATCTGGTGCGCTGGCTGCTCTACCGGGAGGGTGAGCCCGGGCAGGTCTCCGGACTCCATTATCGGGGAGAGGGTCAGATTCTAGGCAATCCCGTCCAACCGCTGCCGGTGGAAGCGATTCCATCTCCCATCAGAGCGGGAGAGAGCCGTTTCGACAAACCGCTGGTCTATTGGGAGACCTCGCGCGGCTGCCCCTTCCGCTGCAGTTTCTGCACCAGTGCCACCGATCGTCTGCGGGCATTTCCGCTGCAGCGTATCGAAGCCGACCTCGAGGTGCTGGAGAGACTGCAGAACAAGACCGTTAAACTGCTCGACCGCAGTTTTCACCTCGGCAAGGCGCGTACGCAAAAACTGCTGGAACGATTTGCCGCCACGCCGCCCGGTCTGCGCTTTCATCTGGAACTGAATCCCGACCGCATATCGGAGCAGGCGATGGCGATCTTCGAGCGGGCGGAAGCCGGTAAATTCCAGTTCGAGATCGGACTGCAAACCCTGCAGGAGCCTGTGTTGAATGCCATCGATCGGCAGATGGCCGTGCCCAAGGCCCTCGACAACATCCGCCGGCTGGTGGCGATGCATCGCCACCCGGTGCATCTCGATCTCATCGTCGGTCTGCCGGGCGAGGACGCCGCACACTGCGTCGATTCCCTGGACCGGGTCTTCCTGCTCTTCCCCGAGCATCTCCAGCTGGGCACGCTCAAGCTGCTGCCGGGCACCCCGCTGCGCGAGCAGGCGGACGCGCTCGGCTATCGGTGGGACCGGTCGCCGCCCTACGAGGTGCTCAGTCATCCTCTGTTGAGCTTTAGTGAAATGGCCCGTTTCAAACGCTATGCGGAGCTGTTGGAGCGACTCTGGAACAGCGGCTATCTGCGCACCACCTTGGCGGGACTCGTGACCCGCTGCTTCGGGGACAGCCTTAGCCGCTGCTTCGAGGCCTTGCTGCAGGAGACGGGGGCGGGTTTGGCGACGGAGAATCTCCAACCCGACATTCTGTTCGAGCGGGTCAGCGGCTTCGTGGGGGAGCGGCTCTCAAAGCTGCCCGAGCTGGGCGAGTGGCTGTTGTGGGACTACTGCCACTACAGTCTACTCAGCCGCAAGACGCCGGGCTGGATCGCCCGGCAGCTGGAGCAGGGGCAGCGGATCTGTGTCGACGGCACACGCCGCAGACTGCCGGTGCTGAAGCTGTCACCGCAGGGGATCGGACTGATCAACCGCTTGTCGGGCGAAGATTTCCGTGCCGGCCGCTATGCGCTCTGGCCGCGGCAGCACAAAAAGGGCAAGCCGGTGGAGATCCACTGTCTGGATGGTACCGACCCGGTCACCTGCTGAGAGGCATCGCCGTTTGCGTCGATCGTCGCGGTTGGGTTGAAGCGGCTGGTTCAGGCTGAGTGCAGACTCTTGGCGGGCGGGTCGCCATCCGGGATCAGCGCGCTCGCCGGCTCGTCTGCAAAGCGTCGGAAGAGGCACGCCATGATGGCGCGCAGACGCTCCTCCACGGCGGCGCGTCCGCTTACTCCGCTGAGGCGTGCGCACACCGCCCAGGGCCGTTTCTGCACCACGCGCAGCAACAGCAGCTCCCGATCCGGGCGGTCAAGTCTGCTGTCGCAGAGACCCTTGAGCCCCAGCTTCTCGATCGCCGGAAGGCTGGTCTCATAGCCGCGACGGGCGAAGGCGAAGCCGGCCAGGTCGGACCAGTCGTCCCGGTCCAGAGAGAGCTCGTCACCGGCCTTGGATACAGCCAGCAGTCGACAGCCGATACCGGCGTCGAGCGCGCTCAAGGGATCCCCCAGCAGCGCGGGCAGCTGTCGCGCGAAGCGTCTCCCGGCCTGTTCCGCCATCGATGCGCCCTGGCGGCTCAACGGGGCGATCATCAACACCGAATGGTCCCCGCTGCTGGTCCCGCTGCTCAGGCCCAGGCGAACCGGCGCGAGGCGGTTGCGAGACCAGAAATCGAACAGCGCCTCCGAGACGCCGAAGCTGGTCCCCAGATAGTCATAGCCGGCCTCCTGCGCAAAGCCGAAGACCCGATCCAGCAACAGGCTGCCGAGCCCCCGCCGCTGCGCCGCCGGGTGGATGGCGATGCGAACGATGCGCAATCCCCTCAGCGACGGGGCCGAGGCGATCCCCACGTGGGCGGCGAGTGACTGCGCCAGCAGGTGGCCTTTGGGGCGTCGTCTGCCGGCCCAGATCTGCTGTGCGAGATCCGCATCGAAGCCCCCTTCGCTCGACAACAGGGCCACGCCGACAACCTGATCCCGGTAGCGAAGCAGCAGGGTCTGCAGGTTGGGCGCATCCAGCAACAGACGGAAATCGAGGGGCGTGGTGCGGTAGTGGGCCAGCACCAGCAGACCGAACAGCTGCCGCAGCAGCGGCTCATTCGCCGCCAGCCCGCTGGCGCCGGGTTGCGAGGTCTCCACATTGTCGGCAGTGGCCGCCGCCACCTCGGCGTCGGTCGCCGGCCTGGCATCCAACCCCAGCAGCCGGAACAGCAGGGGCTCCAGCGGGTCGTCGCCGGCCCAGCGGATCGGGGTCTCCAGGCGCAGCTCCCGCCATTGGGGGGTGCGCTGGTCGAGGTGGCGCTTGAAGCGCAGGGCAAAGCCGCGGCCTGTGCCCTCGTAGCCGTGCACGGTGGTGGCGAAGACGATACGCGGATAGTGCTCGAGCAGACCCTGCAACAGGGCCGTGGGAATGGCGGCCGCCTCATCCACCAGCAGCAGGTCGCCCGGCCGGGGTTCGGCCAGCAGGTGGTCCGGCGCCGAGTAGGCGAGACAGCCTCCCCGGTAGCGAAGCTCCCCCCGCTTCATCTCGGCCCCGGGCAGCAGACGCAGCGCCTGAGCGAAGAGGGCGTCCACGGCACCTCGGCGGGGCGCGGTCACCAGCAGACGGGAGGAGGTTTCGCACAGCAGCCGGGCGGCGGCTATACCCATAGCGGAGGACTTGCCGCGTCCCCGGTCCGAACTGAGTACCAGCGGACGCCGCCGATGGCCTTTGACCACCCGCAGGATGGCCTCGACCGCCTGCTGCTGGTCCCGGGTCAGACACTCGCCGGACTGGGGTGCGGGAAGACTGGGGTTGCCGCCGGGCAGCCGAGGTGTCGGCAGAGCCTGCCCGCAATCGACTCTGACCACCCAGGGGTCTTGCGACAGGATCTGTCCCAGGCGCCGCAGGAAACTGCCGCCCACCTGATCGGGCCCGTAGCCGGCGACCGCGATGCGCTGACGCTCGGGATCAGGATAGTCGCCCCAGTGTTCCAGCGGCGGCGCCAGCAGCAACAGCAGTCCACCCCCCCGCACTGTGCCTCCCAAGGCGCCGAAGGCATCCGGATCGAAGCCGCAGAAGGCATCGTAGACCAGCAGATCGAGTTCGCCACCAAGACGTTCGCCGGCCTGGGAATTGAGTAGGGTCTCGACATCCGCCGGCGCCCCTTCACCGATCCACAGCGCATGACTTGGCGCCAGGGCCGACGCGACCTGGCGAGCTTGCTGACGACAGGCTTCGGGATCGCCGCACAACAGCAGCAGTCGCCGGTGGCGGTGCTGTTGCGCCAGCTGATGCAGCTCAGTTGCCAGTTGTTTCGTTGTGGCTGGGGCGGTGATCATGACCGGGCGCTCTGCGCAGATGAGTTCAGCCGCTATTTTGACACCTGGACAAACTCTGCGACACTGCCGGGGGGCTACTCAGTGTGATGGCCGCAAGACGATTGAACGAGTCACTACCTATGCATCGCTTTACTCCCCGTGCCACCGAAACAGAGAGCGGTCATGGCTGATGCTGTCGTTGTAGAGCGCATCCGGGTGCGGGGGCTGGTGCAGGGGGTCGGGTTCCGTCCCACGGTGTGGCGGCTGGCCCGGGACTGTGGCTTAAGCGGAGAGGTCTGGAACGACAGTCAGGGGGTCGAGATGCTTGTGGCGGGGACCACGGCCCAGCTCGACGCGTTCTGCCGGCGTCTGCTTGACGAGGCGCCGCCGCTGGCCCGCATCGACGCCGTCGAACGCCGGCCCAGTGAAGAGAGGCCGACGGGCGGGGATTTCCGCATACGCGCCAGTCGCGGCGGCGAAGTGCTTACCGGGGTGGTGCCCGACGCCGCTGTCTGCCCGGCCTGCCTGCGTGAGATCGAGGATCCGGCCGACCGCCGCTATCGCTATCCCTTCACCAACTGTACCCACTGTGGTCCGCGCCTCACGATTGTCGAGCGCATCCCCTACGACCGGGCCAACACCAGCATGCGCCATTTTCCCATGTGCCCCGCCTGTGAGGCCGAATACGGCGACCCGGCCGATCGCCGCTTCCACGCCCAACCCAACGCCTGTCCGGTCTGCGGTCCCCGCCTCTGGCTGAGCGATGCGCAAGGGGAGATCCGGCCGCTGTCGCCGGGGAGAGATGCGATCCAGATCGCCTGCGAGCAGCTGAAACAGGGCTGTATTCTGGCGATCAAGGGCATCGGCGGTTTTCACCTCGCCTGTGACGCCACCGACGAGGCGGCGGTGAGTCGTCTGCGCAGCCGCAAGGGGCGTTACCACAAACCCTTTGCTCTGATGGCCCGTGATCTGGAGGTGGTCGCACGCTTCTGCCGGGTGACCGATGAAGAGGCGGCGCTGTTGCAGTCGGCAGCGGCTCCCATCGTACTGCTGGAACGGCGGCACAACCCCTCCCTGGCGCAGAGCGTCGCTCCCGCCCAGGTCAGTCTCGGCTTCATGCTGCCCTATACACCGCTGCATCACCTGCTGTTGAGCGAATGGGAGCGTCCGTTGGTGATGACCAGCGGCAATCGGGTGGAGGAGCCCCAGTGCATCGACAACACGGAGGCGGCGTCCCGGCTGCAGCCCCTGGCCGACCTGTTTCTGCTGCACGATCGCGAGATCATCAACCGGGTCGACGACTCGGTGGTGCGAATCATGGACCGGGCGTCGAGGGTGTTGCGGCGGGCGCGCGGGTATGCGCCGGCGCCGCTCAACCTTCCGCAGGGATTCGAGGAGGCGCCCCCGCTGCTCGCCCTGGGCGGCGAGCTGAAGAACACCTTCTGCCTGCTCAAGCGGGGAGAGGCCATCCTGTCCCAACATCTGGGTGATCTGGAGAACCTGATCTCCTATCAGGACTACCTGCGCAATCTGAGCCTCTATGGCGACCTCTATGCGCACCGGCCGCAAGCCCTGGTGGCCGATCTCCATCCCAACTACCGCTCCACCCACCATGCCCGCGAGTTGGCGCAGCGGTTGCAGCTGCCGTTGATCACGGTGCAGCATCACCATGCCCATATCGCCAGTGTGCTGGCGGAGAACGACTGGCCACTGGACGGGGGGGCGGTTCTGGGGCTGGCGCTGGACGGTTCCGGCTATGGCGCCGACGGCACCGTCTGGGGCGGGGAGTTCCTGCTCGCCGACTATGCCGACTATCGGCGACTCGCGGCACTGCGGCCGACGGCGCTGCCGGGCGGAACCCAGGCGATCCTCCAGCCCTGGCGCAATAGCTACAGTCAGCTCCTGGCCAGCCTCGGCTGGGAGCGTGTCGAGCAGGAGTGGGGAGAGCTCGAAGCCGTTCGCTGGCTCTCGGCGCAGCCGCTGGAGACCCTGCGGCGGATGGTGGAGGGGGGGCTCAACTCGCCCGCCAGCAGCTCCTGTGGCCGCCTCTTCGACGCCGTGGCGGCCTTGCTGGGGATCTGCCGGGAGTCGATCAGCTACGAGGGGCAGGCGGCCATCGAGCTGGAGGCCGCCGCCCTGGCGTCAGTCGATCGGGATGAGCCGGGTTACCGGTTGCAAATCGTCAACGACGAGGCGCTCCAGCTGCTCGACCCGACTCCACTCTGGCCGGTCCTGCTGAACGATCTCAAGCAGGGCGTGGAACCGACCGAGATCGCCTGGCGTTTCCATCGGGGCCTGGCCGACAGTCTGGTCGAACTGGCGCAGCAGCTGGCAGCGCGGGAGAGCGTCAACACCCTGGCCCTGTCGGGAGGCGTGTTTCAGAACCGGACCCTGTTCGAAAGCGTCACGACTGGCCTGCGGGAGGCCGGTCTGCAGGTGCTGAGCCACCGTCAGGTACCGACCAACGATGGTGGGATCTCCCTTGGCCAGGCGGCGGTGGGAGCGGCAAGATTGATCGCCAGCCTTGCCGCCACGACCTCATGAGGCGTTCCGCCTCGACTGTGGCGCGATGCTGTGTGCGGACGCCGGAGGATCTATATTTCTACTATAGAGGCGATCTCAATCCCGAGGAGGTCCCATGTCTGTTCATCACCCAACCCGCTATTGGCACAAGATTTCGGACGATCGGGTGCAATGCGACCTCTGCCCCCGGTTTTGCAAGGTCAAGGAGGGCCAGCAGGGCTTATGCTTCGTGCGCGAGAATTATCAGGGTGCGATCGTGCTCAACACCTATGGGCTCTCCAGCGGCTTCTGTATCGATCCCATCGAGAAGAAACCGCTGAACCATTTTCTGCCCGGCACGCCGGTCTTCTCTTTCGGCACCGCCGGCTGCAACCTCGCCTGTAAGTTCTGCCAGAATTGGGATATCAGCAAATCCCGCGAGATGCACACCCTGGCCGACCGGGCGTCGCCCGAGACCATCGCCGAGACGGCGGCGCGACTGGGCTGCCGCAGCGTGGCCTATACCTACAACGATCCGGTCATCTTCCACGAGTATGCCATCGACGTGGCCCAGGCCTGCCATGAGAAGGGCGTGCTCTCGGTCGCCGTCACCGCCGGCTATGTCTGTCCCGAACCCCGCGCCGAATTCTACCGTCATATGGACGCGGCCAACGTGGATCTGAAAGCCTTCACCGAGGATTTCTACCACAGCCTGACCGGCGGACATCTGGCGCCGGTGCTGGACACCCTGGTCTATCTGAAACGGGAGACCGACGTCTGGTTCGAGCTGACGACCCTGCTGATACCGGGCGAGAACGATTCGGACAAGGAGCTCCATGAGATGTGCCAATGGGTGGTCGAAAACCTGGGACCCGATGTGCCGATGCACTTCACCGCCTTCCACCCCGACTGGAAGATGCGCGACCATCCGCCGACACCCCACCAGACGCTGCGGCGGGCCCGCCGCATCGCCCTCGAACACGGTGTGCACTATGCCTATGTGGGAAACGTGCACGATCGCAAGGAGTCCTCCACCTGGTGTCATCAGTGCGGAGAGCTGCTGATCGAGAGGGATTGGTACGAACTGGGAGCCTGGCATATCACACAGGAGGGAAAATGTGCCTACTGCGGCACACCGGTGGCGGGGCGTTTCGAAGCGCAGCCGGGGCATTGGGGCTCACGTCGTCAGCCGGTGAGATTGGCCAGGGCCAGTTGAGCAGAGGTTCCTTTATACAAACCACAAGATGAGGACGGAGCTATGAGCGTCAGACAACCGGCCGTTTCCGGTCTCTTCTATCCCGACGATCCCGAGATTCTGCGCCAGGCTGTCAGCGAGTTCCTGGCCGAGGCGCCGGCACAGCAGGGGGAGTTGCCGAAGGCGATCATCGTGCCTCACGCAGGCTATATCTATTCCGGCCCTGTGGCCGCCAGTGTCTACGCCCGATTGGCCAAGGGACGGGACAGCATCGAGCGGGTGGTGCTGCTGGGACCCTCCCATCGGGTGCCTTTTTATGGTCTGGCGGCTACCGGCGCCACTTCCTACCGGACCCCCCTCGGTGATATCCCCATCGATCTGCCGTCGCTGCAGCGGGTGTTGCAGCTGCCCCAGGTCATCAAGCTCGATGCGGCGCACGCCAACGAACACTCGCTGGAGGTCCAGCTGCCGTTCCTGCAGCTCCTGCTCGACCATTTCGAGCTGGTCCCCCTGGTGGTCGGCGACGCCAGTGCCGAAGAGGTGGCGGAGGTGCTGGAGCATCTGTGGGGCGGCCCAGAGACACTGATCGTCATCAGCTCCGATCTCAGCCACTACCATGACTACGCCACGGCCCAACGCATGGACCGGGCAACCTCGGACTCGATCGTCTCACTGCATCCGGAACAGCTGGGATACGAGGATGCCTGCGGCAGGGTCCCGGTGTCGGGGTTGTTGATGCTGGCCCGTCAGCGTGGGCTGCAGGGTGAGCTGATCGATCTGCGCAATTCGGGTGACACCGCTGGCGACAAGCTGCGGGTGGTGGGCTACGGGGCCTACGCCTTTTCAGCGCCAGGCCGGGCGTGAAGCGACAGTTCCACGCCGATCCCTGTCGCTCGCACGTGGCGCTTTGGGTTCGCGCCGTCGGTGAGACGCTGCAGCCGGACAAGACGGTGGCGAGGGCCTTTTTGAATCGGCTGGACAGGGAGGCCGGGAGTTTCTCGTTTCGAACCTTTTCCGACACTGCCTACACCCGATTGGCGGGATTCGATCCCCTGGAACGTGCCATCCACGGCTCCCTGGACGACTGCTGGCAGGAGTTGCAGGCGCTTAACCGCGCGGGCGCCGCCATCGCCGTTACCATCAATCAGACAAGCGGTAGGGGCAGGCGGGATGAGGATATCCGCGGGGTCCGGGCGCTGTTCCTCGACGACGACCGGGGCATGCCGCCGGATCGCTTTGCGCTGCCGCCCCATCTGCAAGTGATGACCTCCCATGGACACAACCACTACTACTGGTTGGTGCATGGAGTGGCGTTGGCGGACTATGGCGGCTTTCAGAGGGGGCTCGCCGCTCGATACGGGGGCGATAACCGGGTGTCGGCCCTGAATCAGGCCATGCAACTGCCCGGCTTCTGGCGTCGGAAGCGGGTCGGTCAGCCAGTGATGCCGGGTTTGCGGATACTGCACGACGGGCCCCGATACAGGCTGCCGCAGCTGAGGAATCTCCTGCAACAACATCAGCCGGCTTGACGTGGCGGAGGTGTCAAGGGTATAGAATGGGTGCTCCCGGCCAAAAAAGAATGCGCAGTTGTAAATAGCCTCTCGATGCACTCCCCAAGTCAAACACGGTCTGGACGCTGGCGATGATCAAGCTGTTCGGCTACTTCATCTCCAAGTCCTTCCTCCTGTTGGCCCTGCTGGAGATCCTCACCTTCGTTTCGTCGGTCTGGTTCGCCGACTTCTACAGACGACACCTGGCCGCGTCGCCGGATCCCACGGGCCTGCCCGAACTGGGTAATCATGCTTCACTCTATACCCTGGTCATGATGGCATCCATGGTCGCCCTAGGCCTCTATCAGCGCGGGGTGCTGGAGCGGGCCTCGGGCTTTCTCATCCGTTTGCTGATCGCCTTCGTCATCGGCGGCCTGCTGGTCAAGCTTCTGAGCTATCTGTTCAGCGTATACTCGTTCCACTTCAACGAGCTGCTGCTGGCGCTACTCTTCGCGTTCGCGCTGGTGCTGATTCTGCGCTCCGCCTTTGTGCGTCTGACCAAGGCCGACTCGCGCAAGCGCCGGGTGCTGGTGCTCGGCACCGGCATCAATGC
This sequence comes from Sedimenticolaceae bacterium, assembly GCA_050305975.1. Lineage (GTDB taxonomy): Bacteria > Pseudomonadota > Gammaproteobacteria > Chromatiales > Chromatiaceae > Thiodiazotropha. Next base: position 28,186 of record JBNLGI010000203.1, read on the forward strand.
CGACAGGATTGAGATGCTGCAGACTGACGATCCCAACCTGGGATTCGTCGTGGTGGGGTATGTGGATCTGGGTGACTCGGTCTGTCTCATCGACGATAACCGACAGATCCCGCGGGATCAGCATCTCTACGGGATTGTCGATCGCATGGCGGTGGATGAGATCGTGGTCGCCGTCGACGATCGTCGCAAAGGCCTGCCCGTCAACGAATTGATCGACTGCAAGATGAAGGGTGTCGAAATTCTCGACCTGCTCAGCTTCTACGAGAAGGAGGAGAACGTCATCAAGATCGATCAACTCCATCCGAGCTGGATCTTTTTCTCCAGCGGCTTCTACCACAGCCTGATGATGCGGAATCTCAAGCGGCTCACCGATCTGGTGGTCAGTTTCAGTCTGCTGGTGTTCTTCTCGCCGGTGATGCTGCTGATTGCGATAACCAGCCTGATCTCCTCGATCGGCCGCGATCCGGTGCTCTACCGGCAGGTCCGGGTCGGCAAGAACGGCCGACTTTTCACCATCTATAAGTTCCGTTCAATGAAGGTCAATGCGGAGTCGGAAACCGGTCCCCGCTGGGCGGCAGTCAACGACAACCGCGTGACCCGGCTGGGCGGTTTGCTGCGCAAGACCCGTCTCGACGAGCTGCCGCAGCTGTTCAACGTCTTGAAAGGGGAGATGAGTCTGGTCGGCCCGCGACCGGAGCGTCCTGAATTCGTCAGGGCGCTGAGCCAGCAACTTCCCTATTACAACGAACGGCATCGCCTGAAACCCGGCATTACCGGCTGGGCCCAATTGATGCATCACTACGCCTCGGACGAGACGGATAACCGCAAAAAACTGGAATACGACCTCTACTATGTGAAAAACAGCGGCCCTTTCCTCGATCTGATCATACTCATCGAAACGGTGGAGGTGGTGTTGTTGGCGAAAGGGGCGAGATAAGAGCGCCACGTACTTAAGCAACGCTTTCGGTGCGGCAAGCCGCACCCTACACCTGATCAAACCGTAGGGTGCGGCTTGCCGCAC
>JBNLGI010000204.1:0-3125 GCA_050305975.1 Sedimenticolaceae bacterium
AGCGCTCTACATGCATCGCGCCTTCGGCATCCCCAGGCTCTCCGCCCTGCTCGGACTGTTGATCGTGGCCATGGGGGTGGTCTCCTCGGCGGGGATCATCCGCGGTGCGGTCGGCTACCTGGCCATCTTCGTGGAGCTGCCAGACTGGCTGGTGCTGCTGGGCGTGCCCCTGCTGCTGGGCGGCATCGCCTATCTGGGGATCGAGGCCTCGATACGGGTGGCGGCCCTCTTCACCCTGCTGGAGGTGCTGGCTCTGCTGATCGTGATCTGGGTCGGCCGCGAGGCCCTATTCTCATCGACAATCGACTGGCCGGCTTTGGTGCCACCCACCGAAGCGACGGCCTGGGGCGGTATCCTGCTGGGGGCGCTGCTGGCCTTCTACGCCTTTATCGGGTTCGAGGATATGGTCAATATCGCCGAGGAGGTGGTAAAGCCCCAGCGTACACTGCCGCTGGCCATCGTTCTCACCTTGCTGGCGACCCTGGTGATCTATGTGCTGGTGGCGCTGACCGCGATTCTCAACCTGCCGCCCGCCGCACTGGCGGCGAGCGACGCACCGCTGGCCCTGATCTATCAGGCCGTCACCGGAAGGGAGCCCTGGCTGATCAGCGCCCTCTCCCTGGTGGCGGTGGTGAACGGGGCGCTGGTGCAGATGATCATGGCCTCGCGCATGTTGTTCGGACTCGCCCGCCTGGGTTGGCTCTGGCGAGGGCTGGCGCATATCCATCCACGCCGTCGGACGCCGGATTTCGCCACCCTGATCGTGGTGCTGTTGGTGTTGGGATTCGCACTCTGGCAACCGCTGGAGGTGTTGGCCAAGCTGACCAGCTTCATCGTGCTGCTGGTCTTCAGTCTGATGAATCTGGCTCTGCTGAGGATCCATCGGCGGCAGGCGCCGGCGGCAGGGGTGAGGTCGCTGCCCGACTGGCTGCCGCTGACCGGGGCCCTGGTGTCGATGGCGTTTCTCGCCTACAGCCTGTGGCGCTTCATGGTGATGTCTTGACGGCGGGGTTCAGGGATGGGAGGCGGTGCTGCGCACCGACTGGATCAGCTGCTGCATCTGCTCGAGCATGGCGGCGTCGAACAGCCCCTGGGAGGAGAGGGTTTGCAGCATCTTGTTGGCATGCTTCTCCCACTCCTGCCGCTGGGCCAGGCTGGGCTCCACGAACTCGATACCCTGACCTTGCAAAGCCTCGAGAGCCTGGCGGTTGTCCTGGCGGTTCTGTGCATCCAGCTTGGAGAAGGTCTCCTGCAGCACCCGCGTGACCAGCTCGCGGTCCGCTTGATCCAGACTTGCCAGGGCCTTCTCCTTGATCACCAGGGTGGCGTAGAGGTAGGCCAACGGCACCTGGGTCAGGTATTTCACCCGCGTATGCCACTGCAGGGCGATGGCGCCGATGGGTGAGCTGGCGATGGTGTCGATGAGGCCGGTCTGCAGGCCGGTCATGACATCGGTCAACGGCAGGGGGATCGGTGAGATGCCCAGCGCCTCGAACATCTTGGCGTTGATCTCGTCCCCCTCGGGGATCCAGATCTTGAGGCCGCGCATGTCGTCGGTGGTCTGCACCGGAGCGTTGGAGAGCAGGTAGGCGAAACCGCCCTCACTGAGCCCGAAGCTGACATAGCCCGCCTTGTGCAGACCCTCGATGATCTGTGGGTCCATCACCCGCCGCACCGCGTCCACCTCCTGCAGATCGCGGAACTGGAAGGGGAGGGTGTAGATCTGGGCGTCGGCGTAGACCGCGCTGAGCCCGCCGCCGGTGATGGCGCCGCCGTGCAGCTGGCCGACGCGGATCTTGCGCAGCACGCTGTTGTCGTTGCCCATCACGCCGCCGGGGTAGAAGCGCAGCTTGACCCGTCCCTCGCTGCCCTGCTCGATCTGCTTGGCGGCGGCCCGCATCTGCTTCATCCAGCTGGTGCCGTCGGGGGCGATGGTGGCGATCTTCAGGGTGGTGGCGGCAGGCAGGGGCAGGGCGATCAGGCTGAGCAGGAGGAGAGCGGAGAAACGGGCAAGCATGTCGGTCGGGTCCTTAGAAGTAGTCATCCTGCAGCAGTTTGGCGGCCTGCTGCTGGGCCATGATGTTGCTGAGCGTGAGGCCGTTGGCGACCGGGTCGGCCTCCAGCACCTCTTTGAGCAGGCGGTCGTGCAACGGCTGATCGAACACCAGTCGGGCATAGTGACGGGCATATTCTACTTTCGCCATCAGGTCGCGGCCATGGGAAAAGGAGATCGCAGCCTCGAAGTGCTGGCGTCCCACCTCCGGTTTGCCACCCAGGGCGGGGGGTACCTGACTGCCGATCACCCCCAGGTAGAGCTGGGCGCGGCCGTTGTCGTAGGCCGGGTCCCTGGCCGTCACCCATTGCAGCATCGCCTCCGCCTTGGGCAGGTCGGCGACGGCGCTCCAGGCCTCGGCATGGGCCTGGATCCAGCCGGCCCAGCTGGTGGCGTAGAGGTAGACGCCCTCGCTCTCGTCCTCGTCGACCTGCGCCAGGGCCAGGGCGAAGGTCTCGAACGGCTCGCCCAGGGTGCGGCAGAACTCGGGGGTCTCCGGGCAGAGCCCGCGGCGGGCGTACTCCAATGCCTTGTCGGTGAGCCGCTGCTGGCGTTGCGGATCGCTGACCAGACCGCCGGCATAGGCGCCGTAGAGGCGGGCGCCGGCGTAGAGCAGACCCTGGTCCTCCGGATTCTGCGCGATCATGGAGTCGAGCAGCAGCAGATAGGCGGGGGCGCCGCTGCGCACGATCTCGGGATCGGTCTGGTTGAGCATGGCCTGTGACAGGTTGTTGGCCAGGCGGTCGGTGGCGAGGGAGACGCAGCCGGCGAGCCAGGCACCGAGCAGCAGGGTCAGCAAGCGGACAAACAAAGACATGGCAGAGGATTGTCTCTGAGGGGGGTGGTCGAGGCAACTGGCAGTTAACGATGCCGGCGTCCGACCTGCTCGATATGGTGGAGCCAGTTGTTGAACATGATGCCGATCGAGCCACTGCCGGCGCGACGGCCGCGGAAGGTGTGGAAGCAGCTCTCGGCCTCATCGCCGTAGCGGGCCGAGCCGATGCTCAGAAACAGGAAGATCAGGAACACGTCGAGCAGCAGCAGCGCCATCACCGCCGGTACATGCAGGATG
>JBNLGI010000205.1:0-30423 GCA_050305975.1 Sedimenticolaceae bacterium
GGCCGAGACGATCAAGAAGGCCTTCTATATCGCCACCACCGGCCGCCCGGGCCCGGTAGTGGTCGACATCCCCAAGGATGTCACCGATCCCGGCATCAAGATCCCCTACCACTACCCGGCCAAGGTCAAGATGCGCTCCTACAATCCGGTGGCCAAAGGCCATCTGGGGCAGATCAAGAAAGCGGTCAAGATCATGATGGAGGCCGAACGTCCGGTCTTCTACACCGGCGGTGGCGTGGTGCTCGACGACGCCGGCAAGCTGCTCACCGATCTGGTCGACACCCTTAACTTCCCGATCACCCAGACCCTGATGGGCCTGGGTGCCTATCCGGGCAGCGGCAAGAACTTTCTCGGCATGCTCGGCATGCACGGTACCTATGAGGCCAACATGGCGATGCACGAGACCGATGTGCTGATCGCCGTCGGCGCCCGCTTCGACGACCGGGTCACCGGCCACGTCAAGCAGTTCTGCCCCAACGCCACCATTATCCACGTCGACATCGATCCCTCGTCGATCTCCAAGAACGTGCGTGTCGACGTGCCCATCGTGGGACCGGTGCGGCAGGTGCTGCGCGACATGTTGAAGGTGGTCACCGAGAGTGACAAGCAGCCGAAGCAGCAGGCCTTGAAAAAGTGGTGGGAGCAGATCGACAAGTGGCGCTCCATGGACTGCCTGAAGTACGACCACAAGAGCAAGCTGATCAAACCCCAGTATGCGGTGGAGGTCCTGCACAAGGTCACCAAGGGCGACGCCTACGTCACCTCCGACGTGGGCCAGCATCAGATGTTCGCCGCTCAGTTCTACCGTTTCGACAAGCCCCGGCGCTGGATCAACTCCGGCGGTCTCGGCACCATGGGTTTCGGCCTGCCGGCCGCTATTGGCGTGCAGATGGCCCATCCCAAGGCCGAGGTGGCGGTGGTCACCGGCGAGTCGAGCATCCAGATGTGCAGCCAGGAACTGGCTACCTGCCTGCAGTACGAATTGCCGATCAAGATCATCCTGCTCAACAATGGCTATATGGGCATGGTGCGTCAGTGGCAGGAGTTCTTCTACGAGAGCCGCTACTCCCATTCGGGCATGAGCGTGACCCCCGATTTCGTCAAACTGACCGAGGCCTACGGTCATGTCGGCATGAAGATCGAGAAGCCCGGGGATCTGGAAGGAGCTATGCAGGAGGCCTTCTCTCTGAAGGACCGCCTGGTCTTCATGGATATTGCGGTGGATCCGGCGGAGAACGTCTATCCCATGATCGCCGCCGGCAAGGGACACCACGAGATGTATCTGTCACCCGGGAGCGAGTTGGTCTGATGCGACATATCATTTCTATTCTGATGGAGAACGAATCGGGTGCCCTGGCCCGGGTGGCCAACCTCTTCTCGGCGCGCGGTTACAATATCGAATCGTTGACGGTGGCGCCGACCGAGGATGACACCCTCTCGCGCATGACCCTGGTGACCCGGGGCAGCGACGAGATCATCGAGCAGATCACCAAGCAGTTGAACAAGCTGATCGATGTGGTCAAGCTGGTCGATCTCACCGAGGGTGGACATATCGAACGCGAGATGATGCTGATCAAGCTACGTGCCGAACGCACCATGCGCGAGGAGATCAAGCGTCTGGTGGACATCTTTCGCGGCAAGATCATCGATGTCACCGACACCAGCTATACGGTGGAGCTGACCGGTGCGGCGAGCAAGTTGAACGCCTTCGTCGAGGCGGTCAACGAAGAACTTATCATCGAGGTGGTGCGTACCGGACCCTCCGGCATCGGCCGCGGACCCAAAGGTCTGGGGCTCTAGCAGTTCAATTATGAATTTAGAATCATCAGTTATGAATCGAGGTGTGCGCATCGCCCACGCCGTTTCATCGTAATTCAAAATTCAACATTCACAATTCAAAATTTTCCGAAGGAACCAACATGGCTATCAACGTTTACTACGATAAAGACTGCGACCTGAGCATCATCAAGGGCAAGACGGTCTCCATTATCGGTTACGGCTCCCAGGGTCACGCCCACGCCAACAACCTGCAGGATTCCGGCGTCAAGGTTATCGTCGGTCTGCGTGAAGGTTCCCCGTCGGCGATCAAGGCGGAGAATGCAGGCCTTACCGTGAAGTCGATCGAAGAGGCGGTGAAGGCGGCGGACGTGGTCATGATTCTGGCTCCCGACGAGTTTCAGTCCAAGCTCTATCGCGAGCAGATCGTGCCCAACATCAAGCAGGAGGCCACCCTGGCCTTCGCCCACGGTTTCGCCATTCATTACAATCAGATCGTGCCGCGCGAGGATCTCGACGTCATCATGATCGCGCCCAAGGCGCCGGGGCACACGGTGCGCAGCGAGTTCGTCAAGGGCGGTGGCATCCCTGACCTGGTGGCGGTGTTCCAGGACGCCACCGGCAGCGCCATGGATACCGCGCTCTCTTATGCCTCCGCCATCGGCGGCGGTCGCACCGGTATCATCGAGACCAGCTTCAAGGACGAGACCGAGACCGATCTGTTCGGCGAGCAGGCGGTGCTCTGCGGCGGTGCGGTGGAACTGGTCAAGGCCGGTTTCGAAACCCTGACCGAAGCCGGCTATGCCCCCGAGATGGCCTACTTCGAATGTCTGCACGAACTCAAGCTGATCGTTGATCTGATGTACGAGGGCGGCATCGCCAACATGAACTACTCCATCTCCAACAATGCGGAGTACGGTGAGTACGTGACCGGTCCCCGGGTCATCAACGAAGAGAGCCGCAAGGCGATGCGCGAGGCCCTGCACAACATTCAGACCGGCGAATATGCCAAGCGGTTTGTCTCGGAAGGAGCGCTCGGGTATCCCTCCATGACCGCTTATCGCCGTCTCAACGCGGCCCATCCCATCGAGCAGGTGGGTGAGCGTCTGCGCGGCATGATGCCCTGGATCAAGAAGATCGTCGACAAGTCGAAGAACTGATCCGCGACAACCGACGCGTCGAATCGAGTTAAGAGGGGTCGCCGGCTTTCGGGTCGGCGGCCCCTTCTTGTTTCGGGGAGGCTGTTTGATTCCTGGAAATATTGATTCAGGTCAATAGAAGCTGCTGTTTGTATAAACAATTCGTTAAACCGCACGATGTTGTGAACGGGGTTACTGACCGGCGCGACCGGATGAGCACTGTATAGAGGGACTTTCACAATCATGGACGATGACTTCCATTCCTGCCGATATCTCATCATCGACGACTTCGATCAGATGCGTGTCTCGTTCAAAGGCATGCTCAGCAGTGTCGGTGCCCGCGATATCGTGACTCAAGGCAGTGGAGAGGCGGCGATCAAGAGTCTCGCCAGTGAGAAGTTCGATGTGGTGATCTGCGACTACAACCTGGGTGAGGGCAAGGATGGACAACAGGTGTTGGAGGAGGCGCGACATCTGGGTTACCTCGGGCATGCCTCTTCCTTCTTCATGATCACGGCGGAGAGCAATATGCCGATGGTGCTCGGGGCGCTGGAGCATCAGCCCGACGAGTACATGGTCAAACCGATCAATCGGGAAGTGCTGCTTCATCGCCTGGCCGGTGCGCTCAAGCGCAAACGCCAGTTGACGGTGATTGACGAGGCCCTGGCTCGGGGTGACAGGCTGCGAGCCATAGAACTCTGTGTCGAACAGCGTAGCGGCGATCTCAAACACGGTCTCTATCTGTCCAAACTGCAGGGTGAGCTCTGCATCGATCAGGGCCGCCATGAGCAAGCGCGACAGGTCTATGAATCACTGCTGCGGATCCGCAACTTTCCATGGGCACAGTTCGGCTTGGGCAAAATCGCATTTCTGCGTGGAGAGTTGGCGCGGGCGAAACAGATTTTCCAGAAATTGATCGAGCTGAACCAGCATTACCTGGAAGCCTATGACTGGCTGGTGAAGGTGCTCGAGGCAGAGAGCGATTTTGCGGGAGCGCAAGCGTTGTTGATGCGGGCGACCCATCTCTCGCCCAAATCGGTGACGCGTCAACGCACCCTCGGGCACCTCGCCTTGCGCAACGATGACCGGGCAGTGGCGGAACGCGCCTTCCAGGCGGCGGTGCGTTGGGGAAGGAACTCCTGTTATGCCAGCGCCGATGAGTACCGCCAGCTGGCCGCCATCTATTGTGAAAATGGGCAGGCGTCAAAGATATTGAGGCTGCTGGCGGATGGGCGTAAGCGTTTCAGCCACCAGCCGGGCGACATGATACAGCTGTTATGTAGCCAGGCTCTGTTCAAGCGACAGCTGGATGAGAAGAGTGACATCGACAGCACCCTGCGGGAGGTGGAGCGTATGTTGGAAGCTCACAAGCATGAGTTGCTGGAAGATCATCTACTGAAAACCGCCAGTGAATGCTATCGACTTGCGCGTATCGAGATGGCGGAATCCATGCTGCGGATCGTCCTCTGTAATCACCACGATGACGGAGAGTGGATCGAACGGGTGCGGCGGTTGATGCAGGAGCATGATCGGCGGACGCATGCGGATCGGCTGATTCGCAGCGTCAAGGGCGAGTTGGAAGAGATCCATTGCCGCTGTAACGAACTTCTGCGTCAGGGTGGTCTCGCGAAAGCGGTCAAGCTGCTGAATGACACCATCGAACTCTATCCGGGCAATCGAACCCTGGTGTTGTTCTCCGTGGCCACCATGATCGACTTCATGCGCGAATATGGCGTGGAGCAGAGCTATCACTTTCGCTGTCGTCACTCGTTGACGAATCTGCTGGAGCGAAACCAGCTTGATTGCGAAGCCAATCACTATCTCGAACAACTGACCCAACTGCCGGTGTGACCGGTACAGGAGACTTTCTTGCTGGAGACTCAAGCCGTGAATGAGAAACTCGATATGACCACGGCCTTCGCCATGGTTTCCCACGATATCAAGAACTCGCTTGGCGTGTTGTTGAAGGATATCAACAACATCAACGAGCGTTGCGACCTGGGGGGGTGCGTGATGCGAGGTCACTGTGCCGATATGGAGTACGAAGTGAGGCGCATCAACAACAATCTGGTCAAGATGCTGACACTCTTCAAGGTCGAGGCAGGTGACTACCTACTCAATGTGGATGCCCATTTGGTACGTGATTTTCTCGATGAGATGATGCTCGAACAGAGTGTGTTGATGGAGCAAAAGGGCATCGGCTACGAGATCGACTGTGCGCCGGATCTCTACTGGTACTTCGACAGCAACCTGATGACAGGGGTCATGGGCAACGCCATCAGTAATGCCTTGCGCTATACCAGAGACCGGCTGCGGATTTCGGCGGTGGCGTCGGCCGAGGGATTGATCATCGCGGTCGAGGACAATGGAAGCGGCTTCCCCGACTTCATGCTTGAGCAGCAGGCGGAGTTCCTGAGGCCGGAATCGGGCTTTCTCAACAACAATACCGGGCTTGGCCTCTATTTCACCCAGCAGGTTCTGGATCTGCATCAACACGATGGTCTGCAGGGGAAGGTGGTGCTGGAGAATGGGGGCAGCCTGTCGGGAGGCTGCTTCTCGATTCTACTGCCTTGATGTCTTGGACAGCCGGTAACGTGCTTCACGCTTCGGCAATTCGCAAATTTCGTGGCATCGGGATAAAAAGGTAACAGACCCGAACGGCATTTGCTTTAGTGCCAAGATGCCCATCCACTTGATCGAATCGACAGTTTTGCTGGGGCCCTGGCCCACCAATAGCTGCATAAGCCAGTAACCCGTGTGGAGCGAAGCGGAATCCGGGATGGGCGGGTTTCCCCTGGATTCCGCTTCGCTCCATCCAGGCTGCCTCTTGTCTGCACACTGAGTTGCGCGATGATAGGGGTGTGAATCTCAGATCCTATTGCGCCGCGAAATCCTGGGTCCAGTAGATGCCGTACGTGGAATCGGCGTCGCTGCCCATCGCCGCTCCCATCTCCGTGAAATTGGGATTCATGCGGTTGGCGCAATGACCGGGACTCGCTGTCCAGGCATCCATCGCCGCTTGTACGTCGCCGTAACCGGCCGCAATGTTCTCGCCGTAGGTGTACCAGTCGTATCCGGCCGCCGTGATCCGATAGCCGGGACTCGAACCGTTCAAACCGGTGTGGTCGAAGAAGTCGTTGCTCGCCATGGCATCGGAGTGAACCTGAGCGGCGTTCTCCAGTTGACAATGCCAGGCCAGGGACTGCGCCGCGGCACGGGTGTTGTTGACCAGGGTCAGCATCTCCTTGTCGTCATCATCCATGCACAGGTCGATGGTCTGCAGGGTGGTGGCTCCGAGGTTGTAATCCGCGGTAGTGGTGAAGCTCCTGCTCTGTGCTGTGGCGGAATTACCCGCCAGGCCGGTCGCGCTGTCTCCAAGCGAGATGCGGTAGCTGCTCGCTTCGGCCAGTGGCGCGCTGGGTGTGAAGACGATGCTGTGGCTGTTGTCATCGTAGCTAACCGAGCCGGGGATGGTGTCACTGCCCAAGCCGAGCGTCAGACTCGATGCATCGATGCTGCTGGAAAGCAGGGCCTCGTCAAAGGTGACGGTGATCCGGGTGGAGACCGCCAGGCCCGTCTCGTCGGGTGCGGGAGACCTGAGCGTGACCGACGGTGAGACAGCGTCGCTCAGGGGCGAAAGCTGCAGATTGAAATCGCTGCTGTCGGTCAACTCGCCATCGTCCACCAGGAGTCGGAAACTGTATTGTGTGGGCTGTGAGACCGTTGGCGCGACAAAGCTGAGGCTGCTGTTCGAGCTGTCGCCGAGGCCGAGTGCGGGCCCTGCGGCTTGGCTCCAGCGAAAGACCAGACTGTCGCCATCGGGATCGCTCGATCCGCTGCCGTCCAGGGTGACGGTCTCGCCTGAGTGCGTGACATGAGAGCCGCTGATCTGTGCTGTCGGCGGCCGATTGTCGCTGCCGGCTGGCGGGGGTTGCGTGTCGTTGGTGCTCGAGGTGGCGGAGTTGAAGCCGCCGCAGCCGCAGGCGGCGAGGCAGAGCAACAGTGTCGAGGCGGGGGCGATGTCGTGCTGACGATCGGCGCGATTTCTTCCGTGTCGGGTTGCAGGTCAGCGGGGCGGGGTCTGTCTCCAAACAGTAATGAAGACAGCATTGTGGGACATTGCAGCGGTTCGAAAAACCGAGGCGCGGCTTCACTGCCGGGATGAAAATCAAATGGCCGTCACAGGGTGGCGGCGTCGATCGAGAGGGGCCTGCGCCGAATAGGGTTAACAAGCCCCGTCGGGGATGGTCTATAATGCCCGATTTTTCAAGCCCCAATCATCGGGAGAGAGCAGATGTCGAAAGCAGGCATAAACAAGGTCGTGCTGGCCTATTCGGGCGGCCTGGATACCTCGATTATCGTCAAGTGGCTGCAGGACGAGTATCAGTGCGAGGTGGTCACCTTCACCGCCGATATCGGTCAGGGAGAAGAGGTCGAGCCGGTGCGCGGCAAGGCGGAAGCCGCCGGCATCAAGGAGATCTATATCGAGGATCTGACTGAGGAGTTCGTGCGCGACTATGTCTTTCCCATGTTCCGCGCCAACGCCATCTATGAAGGCGAATACCTGCTCGGCACCTCCATCGCCCGTCCGCTGATCGCCAAGCGGCTGATCGAGATCGCCAACGAGACCGGCGCCGACGCCATCGCCCACGGCGCTACCGGCAAGGGCAACGACCAGGTTCGTTTCGAGCTCGGTGCCTACGCGCTGCGTCCCGATATCAAGGTGATCGCCCCCTGGCGCGAGTGGGATCTCAACTCGCGCGAGAAGCTGCTGGCCTATGCCGAGGCCCACGGCATCTCCATCGAGATGAAACGCGAGGGCAAGAAGTCGCCTTATTCGATGGACGCCAATCTGCTGCACATCTCCTATGAGGGTTACGACCTGGAGGATCCCTGGAACGAGCCGGGTAACGAGATGTGGCGCTGGTCGGTCTCTCCCGAGCAGGCGCCGGACAAACCGACCTATATCGAGATCGGTTTCGAAAAGGGCGACGCCGTCTCCATCGACGGTGAAAAACTCTCCCCCGCCCAGCTGCTGCTGAAACTCAACCAGCTCGGCGGCGCCAACGGCATCGGCCGCGCCGACATCGTGGAGAACCGCTATGTGGGCATGAAGTCCCGCGGTTGCTACGAGACTCCCGGCGGCACCATCCTGCTCAAGGCCCATCGCGCCATGGAGTCGTTGACCCTCGACCGGGAAGCGGCCCACATGAAGGACGAGCTGATGCCGCGCTACGCCAAGCTCATCTACAACGGCTACTGGTTCGCCCCCGAGCGTCTGATGCTGCAGGCCGCCATCGACGAAACCCAAAAGGTGGTCAACGGCGTGGTTCGGCTGAAGCTCTACAAGGGCAATGTCTACGTGGTGGGCCGCAAGTCGGAGACCGACAGCCTGTTCGACGAGTCGATCGCCACCTTCGAGGACGATGCCGGCGCCTACAACCAGAAGGATGCGGAGGGTTTCATCAAGCTCAACGCCCTGCGGTTGCGGGTAGCGGCGGGAAAGAAGGCGCGAAAGTAGTCGTCTGTTACCGCTACCGCCTGTAGGGTGGGGCCCTGCCCCACCGAATACCGATGCGAATACACCGCTGATCATGCTGTGATAATCCGCTCAGGAAAGGCCGGCCATCCGAGGATGCCGGCCTTTTTTGATTGAAGCGCCGCACCCTACAAGTGCACGAAGCTTAGGGTGCGGGATGATCGGTGAGGCAGGGCCCCACCCTACACGTAGTTCAGGATGTAGGGTGCGGCTGGCCGCACCGGCAATAGCCGGCTTCGCCTAGGCGGCCTGGCGCGCCCGCTGTGCCAGGTTGAGGGCGGAGAGTACCGATTTCAGCGTCGCGCTGAGGCTGTCGTGGTCGAAAGCGGCGCCGGCGATCCGTTCCCCCTCCACATCGAGCAGGATATAAGCCACCGCTTCCGCATCGGTGCCTTCGCCGATAGCGTGCTCACTGTAGTCGACCACCTGTATCTGTCGTCCGAAGGCGCAGGTGTAGGCATCGATGAAGGCTGAAATGGCGCCTTCGCCGCAACCGTGGATGGAACGGGCATGGCCTGATTCAGTGATCCGGGCTTCAATCACATCCTGATCCTTCTGTCGGTCGATACGATAGCCCTCGAGGGTGATCGGCGTAGCGTCCGCGATGAAGTGTTGCAGGAACAGCCGGTGGATCATGGCGCTGTCGATTTCACCGGGTTGCGCTTCGCTGAGACGCTGCACCATGGCCGCCAGCTCCACCTGGATCCAGCGCGGCAGCAGCAGGCCGTAATCCCGCTCCAACACGTAAGCGACTCCACCCTTGCCCGATTGGCTGTTGACCCGGATTACCGCCTGGTAGTCGCGGCCGATGTCCTGCGGATCGATCGGCAGGTAGGCCACCTGCCAGGGCTCGTCGGGCTGCTGGCGGTGGAGGCACTTGCTGATCGCGTCCTGATGGGAGCCGGAGAAGGCGGTGTAGACCAGTTCGCCGACCCAGGGGTGGCGCGGGTGCACGGGAAGGCTTGTGCATTCGGTGTAGACGCGGATGATCTCGTCCGGCTGCGAGAGGTCGAGTTCGGGGTCGATGCCCTGGCTGTAGAGGTTCATCGCCAGGGTGACGATGTCCATGTTGCCGGTACGCTCGCCGTTGCCCATCAGGGTGCCCTCGACCCGGTCGGCGCCGGCCAGAATCGCCAGCTCGGCGGCGGCTACCGCGCTGCCCCGGTCGTTGTGGGTGTGAATCGAGACGACAATGGCGTTACGGCGGGAGATCTCCCGGCAGAAGTACTCCACCTGGTCGGCGAAACGGTTCGGCGTGCTGCTCTCCACCGTGGCCGGCAGATTGATGATGCAGGGGGATTCCGGGCTGGGCTGCCAGATGTCGATCACCGCATCGCAGACCTCAACCGCGTAGTCCCATTCGGTGTTGGAGAAGCTCTCCGGCGAATACTGGAAGGTCCATGCGGTATCGGGGAAGCGGGCGGCCTCCCGCTGTAACATCTTCGCGCCCGCCACGGCGATCGCCTTGATGCCTGCGCGATCGCGGTTGAAGACCCGCTCGCGCTGTACCGTGGAGGTTGAGTTGTAGACGTGCACGATGGCGCGTTTCACCCCGGCGAGGGCCTCGAAAGTGCGGCTGACCAGCTCCTGTCTGGCCTGCACCAGGACCTGGATGGTGACGTCATCGGGAATCTGGTCGCCCTCGATGAGCCAGCGTACGAAATCGTAGTCGGGCTGGCTGGCGGCGGGGAAGCCGACCTCGATCTGCTTGAACCCGATCTTCACCAGCATCCCCCAGAGGGCCTGCTTCTGTACCACGTTCATCGGCTCCAGCAGGGCCTGATTGCCGTCACGCAGGTCGACGCTGGCCCAGATCGGGGCCCGGGTCAGGCTGTTGTCGGGCCACTGCCGATCGGGCATCGGCATGCCTGGAGTGGGGCGGTATTTGGTGTGGTCGAATCGGTTCACGTGCTGGCTCCTGGGTAGGGTGACATATTGCGTTGCCTGAAAAATCCTCCTCCGGAGTGGTCGGCAGGATATTCCTGCCGACCCCGAAATCGGCTTTGACTGCTTCGCTCGCGCCTTTGTGAGGCGTTTCTCTCTCGCCCCGGGCTTGTGGCTGGGGCGTAACGGGTGGCTTGTGGCCGATGGTGAAAGCTTAGAGCAGGTTGAAGGGCAAATGATTGCGGATTGTGCGCATATTTAGCATGTTGTTGAAAATATATGCTAATAATGTATGTATAATTGGTAGAAAATTTTGATAATACTTAATGGCTGGCAATGAAATGAGCCTGGATCGCTACGACAGACGAATTCTCGAAACGCTGCAGGAGAATGGCCGGATCAGCAATCAGGATCTGGCCGATGCCATTGGTCTCTCCCCGTCGCCCTGTCTGCGGCGGGTGCGCGCACTGGAGGAGGCGGGGGTGATCACCGGCTATCGGGCCCATCTCGACCCGAACAGGCTGGGCTTGAGTCTGATGGCGCTGATCCATATCTCCATGGATCGTCATACGCCGGAGCGCTTCACCAATTTCGAGGCAAAGATTTCGGCCTTGCCCGAGGTGCTGGAGTGTCTGCTCATCACCGGCCAGGAGGCTGACTATCAGGTCAAGGTGGTGGTGCGGGATATGCAGGCCTATCAGGATCTGTTGCTCAACAAGATCACCCGCATCGAGGGTGTGACTGGGGTCCACTCCAGCTTTGTCATGCGACGGGTGGTGGATAAAACGGCATTGCCGTTATGACGGGGTAAACTAGGTTAGGCGTGGGCCTGGATGCCGGATTTTGACAAGAGCGGCTGATCCGTGAAGTACTGAGAGAGCCACTCCAGTGCTTTGTCGCGATCGTAGAAGGATCTTACCTCCACGTCGCGGAAGTAGGTGCTGGCGGCGATGCGGGTCATGATCACGTCCCGGTGGTTGCGCTCGATGAAGGCCACCGCCTTCAGGCGATGCTTGGTCTGCTGCATCATGGCGATCTGCACCAACACGGATATGGAGTAGTGACCCTGACGTTCGATCAAGGCGGGAACCGGGGCTCGGAACTGATCGAGAAAGCT
This sequence comes from Sedimenticolaceae bacterium, assembly GCA_050305975.1. GTDB lineage: Bacteria > Pseudomonadota > Gammaproteobacteria > Chromatiales > Chromatiaceae > Thiodiazotropha. Next base: position 11,456 of record JBNLGI010000205.1, read on the forward strand.
GGTTACCGGCTCGATGTCATGCTCGGTGATCTCTCCATCGGTATAGATTTCTGCATGCAGATAACGGTTATCCACAACCTGCAATCGGACCTTTCCGGTGTCTTTGCTTTCCATAAGGGCAAAGTATAGCTCACAACGATCCAGGTAGGTCATCCGAGTCGGCAGTACTGGGAGGTGAATAGATGACCCTGGCACAGTGTTTATAGGGATGAAGTATCGGTATAGGGTGAGGTGGAAAGCGGTGTTGAGATCGATTGTTGAAACTGTGCTGTTGATGGGGCTGCTGGGGGGGAATGCCGTCTCGGCTTCGGACTATGTCATCGACACCGAAGGGGGGCACGCCTACATTCAGTTTCGTATCGGACATCTCGGCTTCAGCTGGCTGACCGGTCGCTTCAGCCATTTCAGGGGTGAATTCAGCTATGACGAGAAGAGTCCCGAAGCGGCGACAGTGGAGGTGGAGATCGATACGTCCAGCATCGACACCAACCATGCCGAGCGCGACAGGCATCTGAGAGACGACGATATCCTGGACGTGGAGCGCTATCCCACCGCGAGTTTTGTCTCTACCGCCTATCGGCCGATTGACGAGAGCAGGGGTGTGATGACGGGCCTCCTGACCCTGCACGGGGTGACCCGTCCGATCGATATCCAGGTCGAGCGGGTGGGCTCGGGTACGGATCCGTGGGGCGGCTATCGCATGGGATTCGAGGGCAGCGCCCAGATCACCCTGGCAGATTTCGGTATCACCAAATTCCTCGGCGAAGCGGCCCGGCGGATGCAGTTCGAACTGGGGATTGAAGGTATCCGCCAGAGAACGTCACACGGTCCGAGACGACCGGGTGGAGTCAGCGTCCACTGATCCGTCTCAGGAGATCATCTCCACACGGATGCGAATCTTCCTCCAGGGGTTCTGTTCATCCAGCAGCCGCACGATGCGCGCCTCCAGACGCTGTCCCTGGTCCATAAGCATGGCCAGAGTGCGGTTTTCCCGTCGCGGAATGTAGCCCAGATGCTCGTTTTTGAACCAGACCGCCACGGCGTGGCGATCATGTGGATTGCTCGGTTCGCGTCTCAGGATCAGGGGTTCGTCGACGCGGAGAAAAGGCCAGATCGCAGCGGCCCGATGGTATTGAAATCCGGCCAGCGGAGATTCCTGAAGCAGCAGTCGACGACGGCTTTGGGTTGCCGCGATTTTTGCGTAGACTGGTCGTCCGAGGCCGATCCCCAATCCGCCCAGGAGGCTGTGAAGAAAATTTCTGCGGCGCATGGCGGCTGTTCCCGAAAGTGAAGTTGGCAGGGTGACAGCCTAACAAGACGGGTGGCTCAAACGGTGAGCCCGCGGACATATTGAATTGCCGGATAAATAACATGCTGGAATATATTTTTTTCGACGAGCGTCCCTGGCGCCGTTTTATCGACTACCTGGAATCCTTGGGCCTGGATCCTCAAGCCTCATCGGGGGATGAGGGCTGGCTGGTCGCCCTGCCGGAGGATCTGGCGGATGAGCTGGATGAGAAGATCGAAGCCTTTTACGATGAGATGCTCGAGATGAACGAGTCGCTGGTGGCCGAGGCCGAGGGTCAGTCCCATGTTCACACGGCCGGTGTCAATGTGACCCTGGCCGATGGACGGGTGGTGCAGGCGGCCGTGGATCCCGGGTTGATGCAGCGGATACTGTCGGCGATTTCGCCCGAGGAGCTGGGCGGACTGGTGAATGCGATCGTCGATGCGGTGGAGAATCCGGACGAGCGTCCCTTCTGTCAGCGCTGAGCCCTGGCCGCTTCCAGAGCCTGGTCCGCTTTCTCCGCATCCTTTTGCAGTGATTGCTCCACCGCTTCGGCCGCCTGGCGCGCCGCCTTCTTCTGCTCCACCAGCTCGATGTACTGCTTCGGGGTCTGGTTGTAGCTCGTCTCAGGCGGATTATCGCTCCCCTTCATGATATAGAGCACGGCTAGAATGAGGACGATGAGTACTGCGAAAAAGGCGCTGTTGGCCATCGAAAACTCCTGATTGTCTGTCCCTGGGACGGTTGTCTCTGTCTCGCCACTGCCTAATCCCGGCCTCGGAGTCGGCCCCTGTCCGGCCGTGGCACAGCGGCTGGTCCTGGAAAGTATGGACCATTCTCAACCGTGCAGTTCGAGAATCGGCCACTGGCGTTGGCGCGCCACCTGCGCCAGGGTCTCGTCGGGATCGACCGCCACCGGATGCTCGACCCGCTCGAGCAGGGGCAGGTCGTTGTGCGAGTCGCTGTAGAACCAGCTTCCCCGCAGATCGGCGCCGTGGTCCGCCAGCCAGGACTCCAGACGGTTGACCTTGCCCTCGCGGAAACTGGGCTCGCCGGCCACCTCGCCGGTGTAGTGGCCGTCGAGGGTCTCCGGTTCGGTGGCGATCAGGTGGTCGATGCCGAAGCGCTGGGCGATCGGGCGGGTGACAAAGGCATTGGTGGCGGTGATGATCAGCAGGGTGTCCCCGGCCTGGCGGTGTCTCTCTACCAGCTGGCGTGACTGCTCGCTGATCAGCGGGGCGATATGGGTTTCGAGAAACTCTTCCCGCCAGGCCTCCAGCATGGCGCGCGAGTGTTGGCGCAGGGGGGCGAGAGAAAAGCGGAGAAACTCGAGGATGTCGAGACGGCCCTCTTTATAGAGCTGATAGAAACGCTCGTTCTCGCGTTCGTATCGAATTCCGTCGACCGCCCCCTTTTCGACCAGGAACCGGCCCCAGAGATAGTCAGAGTCACCCGCCAGAAGGGTGTTATCGAGGTCGAAAATCGCCAATGCCATACTGCAGTCCCAACATAATCGGGCATCATGCCGCCAATTCGGTTGCGATGTCCGCGAATCCCTGCAGACAGTACAGGAATTTTCAGAATTAGCAAAGGCTTATGTTGGGCGTTCCTTGCCGCTCCCAAGTGATTGTGGAAGAATCAAAGACATCGATTTCAAACCAGATTTGGCCACTGCCTTGATAGATACGGACGGTTTCAGACCCAATGTGGGGATCATTCTCTGCAACAATGAGCGCCTGCTGTTCTGGGGCAGGCGCGTGGGTCAGGACGCCTGGCAGTTTCCCCAGGGCGGGATCAAGCCCGCGGAGTCGCCCGAGGAGGCCATGTTCCGTGAGCTGCGGGAGGAGGTCGGCCTCAGGCCGGAACAGGTGGAGGTACTCGGCGCTACCCGCGACTGGCTCAGGTACCGGCTGCCGGAGCGCTACATCCGGCGCAACTGCGAGCCCCTGTGCATCGGCCAGAAGCAGATCTGGTTCTTGCTGCGCGCGCAGTGCGCAGAGGACGCTTTCTGTTTCGACCATACCGACACCCCGGAATTCGAGGACTGGCGCTGGGTCAAGTACTGGCAGCCGGTGCGTGAGGTGATCTACTTCAAGCGCCAGGTCTACACCCGGGCGCTGGAGGAGCTGGCGCCGCTGCTCTATCCCGAAGGCACGCCGGCGCGCTCCCACTCCAACTATCTCAGACAGAACCGCCGGTGAGCGCGCCCTCTGTCCCCTCCGCAACGGAGAGTACGGGTCGCGCGACCATGCTCGATCCGTTGCACCGCATTGTCAAAGAGGTCAATGCCGCCTCCGACCTCAACGAGGTCTTGCAGATCATTGTCACCCAGGTGAAGCAGGCCATCGAGGTCGATGTCTGTTCCGTCTACCTAACCGATTTCGAGCGTCGCAGCCATGTGCTGATGGCCACCGACGGATTGCGCTCGGAGGCGGTCGGCAAGGTCAGCCTACCCTATCACCGGGGGCTGATCGGACTGGTCTGCGAACGGGCCGAGCCGGTCAACGTGGCCGATGCGCCGAGCCATAGCCGCTACCTCTTCACCAACGAGACCGGGGAGATTCAGTACAAGGGCTTTCTTGGCGTACCGATCATCCAACACCGCAAGGTGCTCGGCGTTCTCGTGGTACGGCAGATCGAGATGCGCACCTTTGCCGACAACGAGGTCACCTTTCTCTTCACCCTGGCGGCCCAGTTGGCCGGCGCCATCACCCATGCGCAAGCCAGCGGACAGTTGGTCACGACCGAGGATACGGCGCCACCGAGACGCTTTCTGCAGGGTCGACCGGGGTCGCCCGGGGTCGCCTTCGGCACCGTCGTGGTGGTCTATCCGCCGGCCGATCTGGATGCGGTGCCAGACAAGACCGCTTCCGACTCACAGGCGGAGGAGGAGGCTTTTCGCACGGCGGTCGCCGCGGTGGTACAGGATTTGATGGCGCTCGAGGACCGCTTCGAGGACAGTCTGCCGGCGGAAGACAGGGCCCTGTTCGAGGCCTGGCTGATGATGCTCGGCAGCGACTCCCTTATCGGCAGCACCGTGCACCGCATCCACCAGGGCAACTGGGCGCCTGGGGCTTTGCGCATGACCATCGAGGAGCACGCCAAGGTCTTCGATAACATGGAGGATATCTACCTGCGCGAGCGCGCCTCCGATGTGCGCGATCTGGGGCGACGCATCCTCATGCACCTGCAGCAGCGGGTGAGCACCCAGGAGAACTATCCCGAGAACACCATTCTGGTCGGCGAAGAGGTGAGCGCCATGCAGCTGGCAGAGGTGCCCAAAGGACGCCTGGCGGGCATCGTCTCTGCGCGCGGCGCCAGCTTTTCTCATGTGGCGATACTGGCTCGGGCCATGGATGTTCCGGCCGTGATGGGCATGGCCAACCTGCCGGTGTCGCGCATGGATGGCCGCTTCGTGATCCTCGACGGCTATGTGGGCAGGGTCTACGTCACGCCGGCCCCGTCGGTGTTGCAGGAGTACCAGCGTCTGGCCGAGGAGGACCGGGAACTTTCGCAGGAGTTGGAGGCCAACAAGGCGCTGCCCTGCGAGACCACCGACGGCGTTACCGTGCCCCTCTATCTCAACACCGGTCTGATCTCGGAAATGAGCACTCATGGCACCGAGGAGTCGGCCGGCGTCGGTCTCTATCGGACCGAACTGCCTTTCATGGTGCGCGACAGCTTTCCCGGCGAGTCGGTGCAGGTGACCAACTATCGCAATGTGTTGAAGACCTTTCATCCCCGGCCGGTGATTATCCGCACCCTCGATATCGGCGGTGACAAGCCGTTGCCCTACTTCCCGCTGGAGGAACACAATCCCTTCCTCGGCTGGCGCGGTATCCGCATTTCGCTGGACCATCCCGAAATTTTTCTGACCCAGGTGCGCGCCATGCTGCGGGCCGCCATCGGGCTCAACAACATGCGCCTGCTGCTGCCGATGATCAGCCACGTGGACGAGGTGGACGACGCCCTGCAGCTGATACAGCGTGCCCATGACGAGCTGACGGAGGAGGGCTTCCACGTCCAAATGCCCGAGATCGGCGTCATGATCGAGGTGCCGGCTGCGGTCTACCAGGTCGAGGCCCTGGCCCGGCGGGTCGATTTTCTCTCCGTGGGGACCAACGACCTGACCCAGTACCTGTTGGCGGTGGACCGCAACAACGGACATGTGGCCGATCTCTACGACGACCTGCACCCGGCTGTTTTACGGGCCCTGATCCAGATTGTCGAAGGCGCCAAGGTCTATCGGCGCGAGGTCAGTGTTTGTGGAGAGATGGCCGGTAATCCGGCCTCGGCGGTATTGCTGCTGGGCATGGGCGTCGACGGCCTGAGCATGAACGCCGGCAGCCTGCTGCGGGTCAAGTGGGTTATCCGCTCCATCTCCTCGTCCCGTGCCCGTGAGTTGCTGCAGGCCGCCCTGCGCTGCGAGCGTGTTGCCGAGGTCAAGGCCCTGCTCGGCAGGGCATTGGAGGATATGGGGCTGGGCGGCCTGATGCGTGCCGGGCGTTGACGCCTCTCGCCGGATCGCTATCCCCTTTTCGACCGCACGCTTCGCGAGGATGGTCGGCATGCTCCCGCTGAGGGCTGCTCAACTGCCGTATGGGGCGGGACCGGCTTCAGCCTCGGGCTGTCTGCGGCGCTCGGATCAGAGCGATCCCCAGGAGCTGCGGCGACGCTGGAAGCGCAGATGGGGCAGGATCAGTCCGATGAGGATGCCGGCGATGATGACTCCGGCGCCGATGAGAAACCAGTCGCGGGTCGCCTCGTTGCTGAGGTCCCGGTTCTCCTGTTTGAGCTCCTCGACCTCGCGGGTGAGGTCCGCCACCTGTTTTCGCAACTCGTTGCGCTCGTTGGAGATGCGGATGGCGTTCGAGGCGGTGCGCTGGATGCTTTGCAGCTCCTGCTCCTGTTTGTTCTTCACCGTCTCCAGTTCCTTGTACGACTGGCTCAGTTCACGGTGTTGCTTCTGCAGGTTCGCCAGATTGGTGCGCAATTCGCCCGGCGCCGCCTTGAGCGCCTCGATCTCCCGCTGCATGTTGGCCAGCTGATCGCGTGCGCTTGGCTCCCGCATCAGCTGACGGGTCAGCACATAGCCCTCGCCGCCGCCGGCGCGAACCTTGCTGTATCCCGAATCGGGATTGGTGGAGAGCACCTCGACCTCCATACCGCTGTCGAGCATGCGCAGGATTTTGTGGGAGGTGCTTTCACCGCTGCGCATGGTGATCTTGAAGATGTCGGTGACATAGCGGGTCTCCGCCTGGGTCAGTTGCGGCAACATCAGGATCGAGCAGAGCAGTAGCAGGGCGTATTTCTTCATGCGGGCTTTCCGGCTGGGCTGGGCGCTAAAGGTCGATATTCTACAAGTAACCGGGTTCCTGTTCACGAAACAGGCCACAATTTACTAACCATAACCCGAATGGCTCCCCATTCAAGGGTTAAGGGATAGAGTTTACAGGTGAGGGGGGGACCCTCGGCGAAAAGTTGCCGCATCGCTGGAGCGGCCTCAGACGCGTCCCAGCAACAGGAACTCCATCAGCGCCTTTTGCGAATGCAGACGGTTCTCCGCCTCGTCCCAGACCACGCTGTCCGGGGCGTCCATGACGCCGGCAGTGACCTCCTCGCCGCGATGGGCGGGCAGGCAGTGGAAGAAGAGGGCGTCGGAGGCCGCTTTGGCCATCAACTCCTCGTTCACCTGATAGTCGGCAAAGGCCTCGCGGCGGGCCGACTGCTCGTGCTCCTGGCCCATGCTGGCCCAGACGTCGGTGACCACCAGGTCGGCGCCGGCCGAAGCGGAGAAGGGATCGCGCACGATAGCCGCGCTATCGCCGGCGGCCTGCAGGATCTGCGGATCGGGATCGTAACCCTCGGGGCAGGCGATGTTGAGTCGGAAGCCGAAACGTCGCGCGGCGTTGATGTAGGAGTGGCACATGTTGTTGCCGTCGCCGATCCAGGCCACGGTCTTGCCGTCGATATCCCCCCGGTGTTCGAAATAGGTCTGCATGTCGGCCAGCAGCTGGCAGGGGTGGAGCAGGTCGGTGAGGGCGTTGATCACCGGCACCTTGGAGTGGCGGGCGAAGAGTTCCAGCTTTTCGTGTTCGAAGGTGCGGATCATGATGATGTCGAGCATGCGCGAGAGCACTCTGGCGCTGTCCTCGATCGGTTCACCCCGACCCAGCTGAGTGTCGCGGGGGGAGAGAAACAGGGCGTGGCCGCCAAGTTGCGACATGCCGACCTCAAAGGAGACCCGGGTGCGGGTGGAGGATTTTTCGAACACCATACCCAGGCTCTTGCCCTTCAGGGGGGTGTGGATGTCGCCGCGATGCTGCATGCGCTTGAGTTCGCTGGCGCGCCGCACAACGCTGTGAAGCTCACCCTTGGTGAGATCAAGCAGGGAAAGGAAGTGTCTCGGTTTCTGTGCCATAAGCCGATGCCTTGGAAACAGTTGAGAAATTCAGAGAAAAGCGCTGACCAGGCCGACCACCCGGTCGACGATCTCGTCGCAGTTCTCATCGGTCATGATGAGGGCGGGCAACAGCCGGATCACCTTTTCGGCGGTGACATTGATCAGCAATCCCTGGTCCAGGGCCTGGGTGACGAGCTCCCCGCAGGGTCTGTCGAGTTCGATGCCGATCATCAGTCCCATGCCCCGGATATCGGTGACGCCGGCGAGACCACCGAGCCGCTCCCGAATAGCCGTCAGCATGCGTGAGCCCAGTTCCGCGGCGCGTGCGCCGAGGCCCTCCTCCTCGATGACGTCGAGGACGCTGATGCCGACCCGGCAGGCCAGGGGATTGCCGCCGAACGTGGAGCCGTGGTTGCCGGGGGCGAAGACCCGCGCTGCTGCACCACTTGCCAGGCAGGCGCCGATGGGCATGCCGTTGCCCAGTCCCTTGGCCAGGGTCATGACATCCGGCAGGATGTCGTTGTGCTGGTGGGCGAAGAGCCTGCCGGTACGGCCCATGCCGGTCTGGATCTCGTCCAGCATCATCAGCCAGTCTTTGCGGTCGCAGATCTCGCGGATACGGTTGAGGTAATCGGCAGCGGGGATGTTGACGCCGCCCTCGCCCTGGACGGGCTCCACCAGCACGGCCACTACGCTGCTGTCCTTGGCGGCGATATCCTCGATCGCCTGGATGTCGTTGTAGGGTACACGGATGAAACCCTGCACCAGGGGTTCGAAGCCGGCTTGCACCTTGCGGCTGCCGGTGGCGGTGAGCGTCGCCAGGGTGCGGCCGTGGAAACTCTGTTCCATGACGATGATGGCCGGGTTTTTGATCCCTTTGCGGTTGCCGAACAGGCGGGCGATCTTGATCGCGGCCTCGTTCGCCTCGGCGCCGGAGTTGGCGAAGAAGACCCGATCCATATTGGCGAGCGTGCAGAGCCTTTGGCCCAGGGTCTCCTGATGGGCGATACGATAGATGTTGGAGGTATGCAGCAAGCTGCCGGCCTGCTCGCACAGGGCGTTCCTGATCACGGGGTGGGCATGTCCCAATCCGCAGACCGCGATGCCAGTGATGGCATCCAGATAACGACGTCCCTCGGTATCCCACAGCCAGGAACCCTCGCCCCGCTCGAAGGCTACGGGCAGCCGGTTATAGGTTGTCATCAGTGCGTCGGAAGTTTTGCTGCTCACAGAGGCCACTGGTCGAATCCCAAAAACAAAAAGGCACCCGTAGCGGATGCCAGTTCACCCATCTGCCGCGTGAACGGCAGGAAATCGGTTAGTCTACCAGCGTAAAAGGAATTATCAAATGGCTATTACGGTTGGCGATTCGTTCCCGCTTGGGCACAATGAGGTCTCCATCCCCTGGGTCAAATCGAGGTTTTCGGCATGGCGATCGCGGTCACACTGCATCTCCTGGGCGTCATTGTCTGGGTGGGCGGCATGTTCTTCGCCCACATGGTACTGCGAGGAGCCCTGAACAAGGTTCTGGAACCCCAGGATCGCCTGCCGCTGATGCTGAAGGTATTCGATGGTTTTTTTCCCTGGGTCTGGGTGTCGGTGATCCTGGTTCTGGCCAGTGGCTACTGGATGCTCTTCATCGCCTATGAAGCCGAAACCCGGTTGTGGCTCAGCCTGATGTCTGTGGTCGGTACTCTGATGGCCGCCATCTTCGTCTTCATCTACACCATTCCCTATCACCAGTTGAGTCGGGCTCTCAAGGCCCACGACATGCCGAAGGCGGTGGCCGCCATCACCCTCATCCGTCAGCTGATTCTGACCAATCTCAGCCTGGGTCTGTTGACGACGGTGATTGCCGTCGTCGGCAAGTACGGGCTGATTTGAATGGTGCTTACTTAAGGCGACCTGATTACTCCCTTTTCAGCCAGTGAACCGGCGAACATGGTTGGCTTTTGAGTTTTGAGTTGTGGTGTTCGCTGCGCTCGCGGACATTACTATCCCCTATACCCCTCTCCCTGTCCCTCTCCCGCAAGGGGAGAGGGACAGGGAGAGGGGGATAAAAAAGGGCGTGAGCGCAGAGAACGCGAAACCGCTTGACCGAGCTGTATCCTCTCTTGCACCGGCTACGAACCCCCTGTCGTCTCCTCTCCAGCGATGTGATTGATTTGTGAGAATTGCGTGAACCCCGCTGGAAATCCGCAGTTCAAGATTCTCCTCAAGCCGGAACAACAAGGGACTACCACCCTACCGGTGGACTAGCGGGTTGATCAGGTCCCGGTGTGGCGCTGATAAACCAATCGTTACTTTTTACAGCATTGTGATTGAGGAGAAAGTTATGACCAACAAGTCAAGCAAGCGCAACCTGGTTGTTGCCGTCGGCGCCGCCCTGGCAGGCACTATGGCCCTGGCCGGCTACTCACAGGCCTTCGAGAATCCCTTCAGCGTGAAGCAGCTCGATGGCGGCTATATGCAGCTGGCGGCCAAAGAGGGCTCCTGCGGCGCAGACAAAAAAGTCAAGGAGGGGAACTGTGGTGAGAACACGAAAGTGAAAGAGGGCAGTTGCGGAGAGAGCAAGGCCAAAGAGGGCAGTTGTGGCGAGAACAAGGCGATGCCCGTCGAACCCAAGGTGAAGGAAGGCAACTGCGGCGAAGCAAAATGCGGCGCCAACAAAAAATAGGCGTGCCAACCGGGCGGCGTCCACCCGCAGGTGGACGTCCGTTCACACACTGGAGTGAGTCGATAACATGAAAAGCTATCCTGTTGCAGGCGCGGGACTCGGTCTGCGCCGTGTATTTCTCGATCAGGCACTGGCGTTGCCCCAGGGCCGGGTTGATTTCTGGGAGGTGGCACCGGAAAACTGGATCGGTGTCGGCGGGGCCTATGGCCGCAAGTTCCGTCAATTGGCGGAGCGTTACCCGTTTGTCTGTCACGGACTCTCCCTCTCCATTGGCGGGCCGGATCCGCTGGACGAGAAGTTCCTGCTTCAGCTCAAACGCTTTCTCGATCAGCATGGGATTGCGGTCTATACGGAACACCTCTCCTATTGCTCCGCTGGAGGCCATCTCTACGATCTGATGCCGATACCCTTCACGCCGGAGGCGGTGGACTACGTCGCCGGACGCATCCGCCGGGTGCAGGAGATCCTGGAGCGCCGCATCGGTATGGAGAACGTCTCCTACTACGCCGCTCCGGGCCAGGAGATGGCCGAGATCGATTTCCTTAGGGCGGTGATCGATGCGGCTGACTGCAATCTCCACCTCGATATCAACAACATTTACGTCAACAGCGTCAACCACGGTTACGACGCCGAAGCCTTTCTGCGGGCGGTTCCGTCCGAGCGACTTGTCTATGCGCACATCGCGGGCCACTACGAAGAGTCGGAGGATCTGCGCATCGACACCCATGGCGATGCGGTGATCGATCCGGTCTGGGCGCTGCTGGATACGGCCTATGCATGCTTCGGCAGTTTTCCAACCCTGCTGGAGCGGGATTTCAACATCCCTCCGTTGACGGAACTGTTGAACGAAGTGGATACCATCGCCGCTTATCAGAACAAATGGAACGAGGTGCCCCATGCATTGCTCAAGCAGGCCTGAAGCGGGCTTTCAAACGCTTCAGCATCAATTTGCCGACTGCATCCGACAGCCGAATGAAGTCGAGGCTCCGCAGGGTGTGGCAGCCGAACGTATGGCGATCTATTGCGAACTCTTCTTCAACAACGTGGAGAGCTTTCTGGCCGACAGCTTTCCCGTGCTCCGCCGAGTGCTGACGGACGGGCAGTGGTACTCCATGGTGCGCGACTTCTATGCGCGGCATGCCTGCAGGAGCCCGCTGTTCACCCGACTGGGCGAGGAGTTTATCGGCTATCTGCGCGATGAGCGGCGCGGGAGCGAAGGCGATCCGCCTTTTCTCGTCGAACTGGCACACTACGAATGGATCGAGCTGGCGCTGGCCTTGAGTGAGGCGGAAGCGTTGCCGGTTGAACCGGCCACGCATGACTTGATGCGAAAACGGGTGCGGCTCTCCCCTCTGGCTTGGCCGTTGCACTATCGCTACCCGGTTCACCACATCGGTCCACAGTCGCAAGCGGTATCCGCCGAAGCGGGAGGGGTACATCTGCTGGTCTACCGCAATCGCGACGATGAGGTGGTGTTTCTCGACATCGATCCCCTGACCTACAGTTTGCTCGTCGCGTTACAGACGGTGTCCGAGGCGAAAGTGTCGGAATTACTGGAAGCCTTGGCCGAGATGGCGCGAATCGAAATATCCGATGCGTTCATCAGCCGCGGTTTGGAGGTCTTCGGCATGCTGTGTGAACGCGGTGTGATCGGCAGCCTGCAGAGCGCTGAGTCTTTTCATCCGGGCGATTGTGTCAAGGCGGGATTATCAGTCGACGGTGGGGTGGGAGAATCGTCATGAAGTTGAATATCGTGGACAGGATACAACAGTTGAGCGAGCGCGTCGGGGGCTTTGATTTCATCGCGCCGCTGGCCATCCGTCTCTACCTGGTTCCCGTCTTCTGGATGGCCGGCACCAACAAGTTGTCCGATGTGCAGAGCGTGGCCGAGTGGTTCGGCAATCCTGACTGGGGATTGGGGCTGCCCTTTCCGCTGCTGATGGCTTGGCTGGCGACGCTGACGGAGACGCTGGGCGCGGTGCTGCTGTTCCTCGGTCTCGGGGTGCGCCTGATCTCCGTGCCGCTGATGGTCACCATGCTGGTGGCCGCCTTCACGGTGCATTGGCAGAACGGCTGGCTGGCGATCGCCGAAGGGGGCGGCTCCCTGTTCGCCAACGAACGCACCATTGCCGCCGTCGAGCGTCTCGACCGGGCCAAGTCGCTACTTATGGAACATGGTAACTACGACTGGCTGACCGAGCATGGCAGCTTGGTGGTGCTCAACAACGGCATCGAGTTCGCCGCCACCTATTTCGTCATGCTGTTGGTGCTGTTTTTCTTCGGCGCGGGGCGGTATCTGAGTGTCGATCACTGGCTGGCGCGGAGTTATCGTCGCAGCGGCTGACGAGCGGCTTGGGAAAGCCGCGTCGTAGCGACCCACGATCGCCGACGTCGGCATGCACAGGCCGTTTCCCGGCATGGACAGGCAACGGTTGTATCAACCCACAGAAGCTGTGCTTTCTGTTTCATTTGTCTTGCATTGATTTATCATGACACGGTCGGGCTCCGCCAAGGCCGCGACAACCGAAACCTCCAGCCTGCGCAGACGACCCGGGTGACGCCATGAATCTCACTCCACAATCCCTGTCCCGTACCCTGCTGAAGTTGTGCACATTACTGCTCCTTTCGGCGCTGCTGATGCCTGTGTGCGCCCAGGAGGGCGAACCGGCGCCTGAGGCCAAGGGCAAGAACACACTGGAGACCCTGCGCAACCTGGTCAGCCTGCAGGCGAATCTGAGGCGTGACATCGAATCCTTGAACAAGCAGATCGCGAAGGCGCAGTCGGACTCCCAAAAGCAGCAGCTGCAACAGGAACTGAGCGATCTGCAGGACGACCTGAACGCCACCAGCCGTAATCTGGAGAACATCTCGGCAGGCGTCGATCTGACCCGGCTGCGGGAGCAGGAGGAGACCAAGTTCGACTTCCAGCAGGAGCTGTTCGGACTGCTGAAGCCGGCGCTCGACGAGATGAAGGACATGACCGCCAGTATCCGGCAGAAGTCGGATCTGAAAGAGAAGATCGCCTACTACACTGACCGTCTGGCCATCGTCGAGGTCGCCCTGGCCAATGTGGAGCGCCTGCGCAGCCAGGCGGAGAGCGAGCAGCTCAAGGCCACATTGACGGCGATGGAGAAGAACTGGGAGAAGAACCGGGCCTTCATGCAGAGCGAGCTGCAATCGGCGCAACTGCAGCTCGACGAGCTGCTGGCTTCGGAGGCCTCGCTGGCCGAAGCCTCGCAGAGCTATCTCAAGTCCTTTTTTCAGAAGCGTGGACTCTACCTGACCGAAGCGTTGCTGGTGGTGCTACTGATCATGTTGCTGTCGCGTGTCAGCCACAACGCCATGCAGCGCCACATGCCCGGCTTCAACAAGAAGCATCGCAGTTTCCGCATCCGCCTGCTGGAATTGATCCATCGCATCGTGACGATCCTGCTGATCATCCTGGGGCCGATGATCGTCTTCTATCTGGTCGAGGACTGGGTGCTGTTCAGTTTGAGCATCCTGCTGCTGCTCGGTATCGCCTGGACCCTGCGCCAGGCGCTGCCGCGCTACTGGAGCCAGATCCAGCTGTTTCTCAACATCGGATCGGTGCGCGAGGGGGAGCGTATCCTGCTCGAAGGCATCCCCTGGCTGGTGGAGCAGATCAACGTCTACAGCACCCTGGTCAATCCGGTGGCCAATATCAGCCAGCGGGTGCCGATCGACGAACTGGTCGATCTCAAGTCGCGGCCCTGCCGTCCGGAGGAGCCCTGGTTTCCCTGCAAGCGCGACGACTGGGTGCTGCTCAGCGACGGCGTGCGCGGCAAGGTCATCGGTATCTCCCACGAGCTGGTGCAGCTGGTGCAGCGCGGCGGTGCGCAGGTGACCTATCAGACCGGTGATTTTCTCGCCGCCTCGCCGTGCAATCTGTCGACCAATTTCCGTCTCAAGGAGACCATCGGCATCAGTTACAAACTGCAGGCGCAAAGCACCGACGAGATTCCCAAACGGCTGCAGGACTACATCCAGCAGCGGGCGGAGGCGGAAGGCTACGGCAAGCAGCTGCTGAATCTGCGGGTGGAGTTCGCGCTGGCCAACAGCTCATCGCTCGATATCACCGTGATCGCCGATTTCAGCGGCGAGCTGGGCGATCTCTACAACCGATTGCGGCGCGCCATCCAGCGCTGGTGTGTCGATGCCTGCACCGAATACGGTTGGGAGATTCCGTTTCCACAGATGACATTGAGCGGGGCGCTGGAAAAACCGGTGTGATCGGACGAGAACGGTCCCTTAAGGTTAACCATCGGTGACTGCTCACTGAGTGACATGTGTAGGGTAAGGCCCTGCCCCACCATTGCCGATCTTCCGCTACCACCATACGGTGGGGCAGAGCCCCACCCTACGCCTATCCGGTGCGGCGTGCCGCACCATCGGGAATCCGCTATGGGTGCCGCTCAACCGCCGAGGGCGGCCATGGGCCGGATGATGGCGGTGGACGTTTCGTCGAAGTGATGGCGCTCGGGTTTGCGGGCGATGGCTTCGAGGATCGCTTGTTGTATCTCTGCATCGCTGGCGCCGGAGCGCAGCATCGGGCGCAGTTCCAGGCGGTCCTCCTGACCCAGGCAGAGATGCAGGTCGCCGGTGACGGAGAGGCGCACCCGGTTGCAGCTTGCACAGAAGTGCTGGGACTGGGGAGTGATGAAACCCACCACCAGCTCACTGTCGTCGATCTGGAAGTAACGCGCGGGGCCGCTGCCGCGCATGGCGGCGGGAGAGAGACGATGGCGTTTTTTCAGCCGGTTTTCGATCTCGGATAACGGCAGAAAATGTTCACTCGCATGACGACCGCCGTCGCCGACCGGCATGGTCTCGATGAAACGCAGAGTCAATCCGTGTCGCTGGCAGTAGTCGATCATCGCTTCCGCTTCATGGTCGTTGATGCCGCGCATCACGACCATATTGATCTTGATCGGCTGGAAGCCGGCGGCGCAGGCCGCATCGATGCCCGCCAGTACCGGCGGCAGCCGGCTGCCGGTAATGTGCTTGAAGGTCTCTTCGTGCAAGGAATCGAGGCTGATATTGAGCCGTCCCACCCCGGCCTTGCGGAGGCTGTCGGCATGTTCGGCAAGTCGCGAGGCGTTGCTGCTGAGTGACAACTCCTCGATGCCGGGCAGGGCGGCGATGCGCTCGGCGATCTCCGCCAGTTCCCGTCGCACCAGCGGTTCCCCGCCCGTGAGCCGGACGTGCCTGACGCCGAGCGCGGAGAACCGGGCCACCAGGCGTTCGATCTCGGCGCCGGTGAGCCACTCCGCCGGGGTCTCGAAATCGCGATAGCCTCGCGGCAGGCAGTAGAAGCAGCGGAAGTCGCAGCGATCGGTGACCGACAGGCGCAGGTAGTGGATCTCTCTGTTGAATGAATCTCGCAGCATGCCGTCCTGGTCCGTGGTTGGTCAGTTAGCGGGTTGGTCGCAATAGAATGACGATCACCGCAAATGGTCGCGGATCTTACTCCGGCAGTAAATCATTTTGCGGCTCATTCGCGGTGATCGGCGTTATTCTGAGTTTTCCTTGCGGGGGTGTATCCGGCCCGTCTCAATACTCCTTGGTCGGATCGTAGCCCGCTGGCAGGGAGTGGGCGATGCCCTTGTGGCAGTCGATACAGGTCTTCTGCGGCGCCTTGCCGTCCATTGCATCCCAGTAGTGGGGATCGTGCTCGTCGGCGCTGCGCGGGGCCTGCTTCTCGAGGTCCATGGAGACGAACTTGTGGCAGTTGCGGCACTCCCGCGAGTCGGTCTTCCTCATGGAGGCCCAGACATGCTCGGCCAGCTCCAGGCGCTTGGCTTCGAACTTCTCCGGTGTGTCGATGCTGCCGAGCATCTTGTGATAGAGCTCGTTGCTGGCCTGGATCTTGCGCACGAACTTGTGGACCCACTCCTTGGGCACGTGGCAGTCGGGACAGGTGGCACGCACGCCGGTGCGGTTGGTGAAGTGAACGGTCTCCCTGAGTTCCTGATAGACATTCTCTTCCATTTCATGGCAGGAGATGCAGAACTCCTCCGTGTTGGTCATCTCCATGGCGGTGTTGAAGCCGCCCCAGAGGATGATGCCCGCGACGATGCCGATTCCGATCAGAATGATCGCGCTGCGTTTTGATTTATCGTTCATCTTCGTACCCTGCTTTGATTCAAGACATCGTTTGGAGGAAACCCGGTGTCATGGTTTCGGCTCCGATTTATTTGGCACCCTGAAAGTTGTTCTGCACCAACGGGTCGGCACTCAGTTGGGGTGCGTGGCACTGATTGCAGAACCAGCGACGGGTGGAGATGGTCTCCAGCACTTTTCCGTCACGGGTTTCATAATGGCTGTCGCCGACCTTGGGCGCATGTTTCTCTTCATAGGTGGTTTCGCTGTGGCAGGTGAGACAGCCGTTGACCTTGAGGTTGATCTCATATTTGTCGACTTCGTGCGGCACCATGGGCGGTTGCAGTTTGTAACTCCGAGCAATTCCGCCTTTCACGTTCATGATCTCTGCGCGTTCCGGTTTTTTTGCCATGGCCTGGAGGTCGTCACCCCGCAGGGATTTCACTTCGGACAGTGCCGATGCGGAGTAGAGCAGCAGGCTCATCGCCGTGATGGTCACAGTTGCGAACTTTTTCATACCTTTCTCCCTCATCACTCTGATAGTCAAATATCTCGAGCGCCGGTCATGCCCGTACGCTTGAATGGATCTCATCCACCGCCGGCTTGTTCGACGCCTTGCGCTCCACGGTGTGGCGGCCACCGTAGCTGAATACATCCTTTGCACAGATGTCGATGCAACGGCCGCAGTTGGTGCAGTCGGATGAGAGGATCACCGGACTCGCTCCCTTGCCGCCGCCCTTGAGCGCGGGTTTGATGACATGGGGTTCGGGGCAGACCAGGAAACACTCCATGCAGTCGTTGCAGGCGTTGCGATTGGCGGCATTGACCCGCAGCAGGCTCTTGCGGCCGAGCAGGTTGTAGAAGGCGCCCACCGGGCAGAGGTGTCCGCACCAGCCGTCCTTCGCCACCAGCAGGTCGAAAAGAAACACTCCGGCGATCACCAGCCAGCCGGCGCCGATGCCGAAGACGATGCCGCGAAACATCATCGACACCGGATTCACCAGCTCCCAGACGATGCCGCCGGCGGCCACCAGCGGCAGCACCAGGGTCAGGCCGAGCATCCAGTAGCGGGCGTTGCGCGAGAGCTGCGAACCGGCGCGCAGGCCGAGCCTGCGCCGCAACCAGCTGGCCAGGTCGGTGACCATGTTGACCGGGCAGACCCAGGAGCAGTAGACCCGGCCGCCGACGATAACGTAGAAGGCCACGACAAGTGCAACGCCGATCAGTGCGGCGGTCTCCGGAACCACGCCGGAGAGCACCGCCTGCAGCAGGACGTGCGGATCGGTCAATGGCAGGATATCCAGGGTCAGGCTGGAGGCCAGGTTGCCCTTGACGATCCAGATGCCGAACAGTGGTCCGCTGAGGAACAGGGCGAGGATGCCGAGTTGGCTGAGTCGTCTGAGTATCAGGAAGCGGTGCGCGCTCAACCACCCTTTGCTGGCAATGGCATCGCTTCCGAGTTTTGTCATATCGACCATTACTGCTTGTCCATGAAACCGCTATTGAGGGTATCGAGCGGATTGCCGGAGAAGGGGGTGTCTGCGCCCTGTTCCTCGATGATCAGCCCCTCGCCCTGCAGGTCGTAGCGAACGCCCTCGGGCAGGTTGTACTTGTGTTCGGCATCGGGCGTGACCAGGGCCTTGCCGGCTTCGGCCTTCTCCTCCCAGCCCAATCGATAGTGTTTGCCCAGCTCGCCCTTGGCGAGATGGGCCGGGAATACCTTGATCGCCGCTTCATCCAGGATGCAGGCGCGCTCGCACAGACCGCAGCCGGTGCAGGCGTCGGAGTGGACCACCGGGATGAACAGGGCGTGTTTGCCGGAGCGGGCGTTGTGCTGCATGTCCAGCGTGATGGCGCGACCGCGGATCGGGCAGATGTTGAAACAGACTTCGCAGCGCAGGCCGTGGAAGGCGATGCAGCTCTCCTGGTCGACCACCACCGCCAGCCCCATGCGGGACTCCTCGATCTCGGTCAGGCCGTGATCCAGTGCGTTGGTGGGACAGGCCTTGACGCAGGGAATGTCCACGCACATCTCGCAGGGTCCGGTGCGGGCGATGAAATAGGGTGTGCCGGTGGGGACCTGCTCGCCGACCTCGCCGAGAAACAGGATGTCGTAGGGACAGTCGCGCACGCAGAGACCACAGCGGATGCAGGCGCCGAGGAAATCCTCTTCCGGCAGCGCGCCCGGTGGCCGAATGACCTGCGCCGGCAGCGACGAGGCGCGCTGGGCGTAGAGCCCCAGGCCCAAGCCGACCAGGCCGACGCCGCAGGCGGTGCGCAGCATGTTGCCCAGGAATTGCCTGCGGTTCAGTTCGTTGTTTTTTTCTCTGTCCGACATCGTTGACTCAGGGGTGATGCAGTTTTCCGTTGTCTCTCAAGGTCCAATCGTTCGGTGGGGCGAGGCCCCACCCTACCGGGATGCCCGTCTTCTTTCGGGGCGGGCAACTCTCTTTGGGTTCGGGTAGGGTGGGGCCATGCCC
>JBNLGI010000206.1:0-38549 GCA_050305975.1 Sedimenticolaceae bacterium
CACCGCCGAGCGCGATCCGGCCAACCTGAAGTGGGACGAGATCGGCGCCGAGCTGGTGATCGAGTGCACCGGCTTCTTCCTCACCGAAGAGACCTGCCAGAAGCACATCGACGCCGGCGCCAAGAAGGTGGTGCAGAGCGCACCCTCCAAGGACGCCACCCCGATGTTCGTCTACGGCGTGAACCACAATGAGTACGCCGGACAGTCCATCGTCTCCGCCGCCTCCTGCACCACCAACTGCCTGGCTCCCGTGACCAAGGTGCTGAACGACAACTGGGGCGTCAAACGCGGCCTGATGACCACCGTACACGCCGCCACCGCCACCCAGAAGACCGTCGATGGCCCCTCCCAGAAGGACTGGCGCGGCGGCCGCGGCATCCTGGAGAACATCATCCCGTCCTCCACCGGCGCTGCCAAGGCCGTCGGCAAGGTGCTGCCCGAGCTGAACGGCAAGCTGACCGGCATGGCCTTCCGCGTGCCCACTTCCGACGTCTCCGTGGTCGACCTCACCGTCGAACTGGAGAAGGACGCCTCCTATGACGAGATCTGCGCCGCCATGAAGGCCGCCTCCGAGTCTGGCGACCTGGCCGGCGTACTGGCCTACACCGAGGACAAGGTGGTCTCCACCGACTTCCGCGGTCGCGGTACCCCCTCCATCTTCGACGCGGGTGCCGGCATCATGCTGGATTCCACCTTCGTCAAAGTGGTTTCCTGGTACGACAACGAGTACGGCTATACCTGCAACATGCTGCGCATGGTCGAACACGTCGCCAAATAATCGGGAAAGTTCACGGGGCGGCATGAGCCGCCCCGTGACGTTCGCGATAGTGAGTTTTTATCTATGAGTTTTGAGTCTTCCGCTTGCCTGTGAGCGGGAGAATACCGAATTCATAATTAAGAATTCACAATTCAAAATTAGAATGTATGCAGGAGTCTGTTATGTCTTTCATCAAGCTGACCGATCTCGATCTTGCCGGCAAGCGCGTTCTGATCCGCGCTGATCTCAATGTGCCGGTCAAGGACGGCAAGGTGACCTCGGATGCGCGTATCACCGCGTCCATGCCGACGATCGAGCACTGTGCCAAGGCCGGCGCCAAGGTGATGGTGATGTCCCACCGTGGGCGTCCGGAAGAGGGTGTCTACTCGGAAGAGAACTCCATGGCGCCGATCGCCGAGGACATGTCCGCCAAGATGGGCAAGACCGTGCGTTTGATCAAAGACTATCTGGATGGCGGTTTCGACCTCGCCGAAGGTGAGGTGGTGCTGCTGGAGAACGTCCGCTTCAACGCCGGCGAGAAGAAGGACGTGGAAGAGCTGGCGAAGCAGTACGCCGCTCTCTGCGACGTGTTTGTAATGGACGCCTTCGGTACCGCCCATCGCGCCCAGGCCTCCACCCACGGTGCCGGTAAGTTCGCCCCGGTCGCCTGTGCCGGCCTGTTGCTGGCCGACGAGCTGGATAATCTGGCGAAAGCGCTGGCCAACCCGGCACGCCCGATGGTGGCCATCGTCGGCGGCTCCAAGGTCTCCACCAAGCTGACCGTGCTCGAGGCTCTGTCCGAGAAGGTGGATCAACTGGTGGTCGGCGGCGGCATCGCCAACACCTTCCTCAAGGCGGTCGGCAAGAATGTGGGCAAGTCCCTGTGTGAGGACGACCTGGTACCCACCGCACAGGCCCTGATCGAGAAGATGAAGACCCGCGGTGCGATTATCCCGATCGCCACCGACGTGGTGGTTGGCAAGAACTTTGCAGAAGATGAACCGGCGGTACTTAAGAGCGCCGACGAGGTGGCCGATGACGAGATGATTTTCGACATCGGTCCCGACAGCGCCAAGGAGCTGGCCGATATCATCGACCAGGCCGGTACCATTGTCTGGAACGGCCCGGTGGGCGTGTTCGAGTTCGACCAGTTCGGCGAGGGTACCAAGACCGTCTCCATGGCGATCGCCAACTCCAAGGGTTTCTCCCTGGCCGGTGGCGGCGACACCATTGCCGCGATCCAGAAGTACGACATCTATGACAAGGTGTCCTATATCTCGACCGCCGGCGGCGCCTTCCTGGAGTACCTGGAGGGCAAGACCCTGCCCGCGGTCGCCATGCTCGAGGCCCGTGCGGCTGAGTAAGCATCAGGAGACGATGCGCTTCACGGCCGGGCAGGGGCCCGGCCGGTTGACCATGCGGCAAGCATGAAACTGGATCTGTATGCCAAGACGAACAAAAATTGTAGCGACTCTGGGACCGGCGACCGACGATCCCAAGATGCTCGACAAACTCATCTATGCCGGGGTGGATGTCGTCCGCCTCAATCTCTCCCATGACGCGCACGAGTCCCATCGACAGCGCGCCGACCGTATCCGCAACCGGGCGCGTGCCTGCGGGCGTCAGATCGGTGTCTTGTGCGACCTGCAGGGTCCCAAGATCCGCATCGGCAAGTTCAAGCAGGGTTCTGTTCAGCTTGAAGAGAACGGCGAATTCATCCTCGATGCGGCCTGTCCGCTGGATGCGGGCGATCGGGAACGGGTGGGAATCACCTACACCGAGCTGGTCAACGACGTTTCGCGCGGGGATACCCTGCTGCTGGACGACGGCGCCATCGTGCTCTGGATCTGCGAAGTGGAGGGCAGTGAGATCCGCTGCAAGGTCGTCGTGGGCGGCAAGCTCTCCAACAACAAAGGCATCAACAAGCAGGGCGGCGGTCTCTCCGCGCCGGCACTGACCGACAAGGATCGGGACGATATCCGGTTCGCCGCCGAGATCGATGCCGACTACGTCGCCGTCTCCTTCGTGCGCAGTGGGGAGGATGTGCTGGAGGCGAAGCGGTTGCTGCGCGAAGCCGGCGGTCAGGGTGGTATCGTGGCCAAGATCGAACGTGCCGAGGCCCTGGACTGCATCGCCGAGATCATCCAGGCATCCTCCGCCATCATGGTGGCCCGTGGTGACCTGGGGGTGGAGATCGGCGACGCCGAACTGCCGGCGGTGCAGAAGGAGCTGATCAAGACCGCCCGCGAGATGAACAGCGTGGTCATCACCGCCACCCAGATGATGCAGTCGATGATCGAGAACCCGATCCCGACCCGCGCCGAGGTTTTCGATGTGGCCAACGCGGTGCTCGACGGCACCGACGCGGTGATGCTGTCGGCCGAGACCTCGGTCGGCAAATATCCCAACAAGGTGGTGGAGGCGATGGACCGGGTCTGTATCGAGGCCGAGAAGCAGGCCTCGGCCAGACGCTCCCACCACCGGCTCGACACCGTCTTCGGTCGTGTCGACGAGGCCATCGCCATGGCCACCATGTACACCGCCAACCACCTGGGCGTGAAGGCGATCGCGGCGCTGACCGAGTCGGGCTCCACCGTGAAGTGGATGTCGCGCATCAGCTCGGGCATCCCCATCTACGCCCTGACCCGCCATGTGCAGACGCGTCGCAAGGTGACCCTGTACCGCGGTGTCTATCCGGTCAGTTTCGACGTCGCCAGCACCAACGTGGACAAGGTCAACGAAGAGGTGATCGACGAACTGCTGCGCCGTGGCGAGGTGCGCGAGAGCGATCTGGTGATCATCACCAAGGGTGACCGCTCCGGGGTGGAGGGGCAGACCAACATCATGAAAGTAATGCGGGTCGGCGAGCATGTGCTCACTGACAAATCGGATTGAGGGCGGCGCCGACACAAGGGCGTCATCCCCAGTGGTAACAGACAAACTGAGTAACGACAGAAAACCGAGGAGGCTATCATGGCTCTGATTTCCTTGCGCCAACTTCTGGATCACGCCGCCGAGAACGGCTACGGTCTGCCGGCGTTCAACGTCAACAACATGGAGCAGGTGCATGCCATCATGCAGGCCGCGGATGCGGTCAACAGCCCCGTGATCCTGCAGGGTTCCGCCGGTGCGCGCTCCTACGCGGGCGAACCCTTCCTGCGCCACCTGATCGTGGCCGCCACCGAGATGTATCCCCACATCCCGGTCTGTATGCATCAGGACCACGGCACCAGCCCGAGTGTCTGCCTGCGCTCCATCCAGTCCGGCTTCTCCTCGGTAATGATGGACGGCTCCCTGATGACCGACGGCAAGACCCCGTCCTCCTACGACTACAACGTGGAAGTGACCGCCAAGGTGGTGGAGATGGCGCACGCCGGCGGTGTCTCCGTCGAGGGCGAACTGGGCTGCCTGGGTTCCCTGGAGACCGGCCAGGCCGGTGAAGAGGACGGCATCGGCGCCGAGGGCACCCTGGATCACAGCCAGCTGCTGACCGATCCCGACGAGGCCGCCGACTTCGTCAAGAAGACCGGCGTGGACGCCCTGGCCATCGCCATCGGTACCTCCCACGGCGCCTACAAGTTCACCCGTCCGCCGACAGGCGACATCCTGGCCATCGAGCGGGTGAAGGAGATCCATGCTCGTATCCCCAACACCCATCTGGTGATGCACGGCTCCTCCTCGGTGCCGCAGGATTGGCTGGCGATCATCAACGAGTACGGCGGCGACATGGGCGAGACCTACGGCGTGCCGGTGGAGGAGATCGTCGAGGGCATCAAGCACGGCGTGCGCAAGGTCAACATCGATACCGATCTGCGCATGGCCTCAACCGGTGCCATCCGTCGTCACCTGAACGACAACAAGTCCAATTTCGATCCGCGCAAGTTCCTCAAGGAGGCGACCAAGGCGATGTCCGAAATCTGTAAGGCGCGTTACGAAGCCTTCGGTTCCGCCGGCATGGCCGATAAGATCACGTCGATCTCCCTGGAAGGCATGCAGCAGCGCTACGACAGCGGCGAGCTCGATCCGAAGATCAACTGATCGCTCTCCCCGCAGGCGCGCCCGGATCGTTTCTGGATATCGGGTCGCCGCTCAAAACGCCCGGCATCTGCCGGGCGTTTTTTTTGACTGCATGCCCTAGTAGTTACTCCGTCTGCTCCCAAACCGCCGGCAAGGCGGCGCTCTCCTGCCACAGGTTCACAATGGTGCAAAACAGCCGGGCGGTCTGCTCGGTGTCGTAGATGGCCGAATGGGCCTCACTGCTGTCCCAACCGAGCCCGGCCGATTGGGCCGCTTTGGCCAGTACCGTCTCGCCGTAGGCCAGTCCGGCCAGACTGACGGTGTCGAAGGTGCTGAAGGGGTGAAAGGGATTGCGTTTGATCCTGCATCGTTCCACCGCGGCGTTGAGAAATCCCAGGTCGAAGAAGGCGTTGTGGCCGACCAGTATGGCGCGTTTGCAGCCGCTGGCCTTGACGGCTTGTCGTATGGGGGAGAACAGCGCGCGCAACGCCTCCCCTTCGGGCAATGCCATACGGAAAGGGTGGGAAGGGTCGATGCCGTTGAATTCCAATGCCTTTGGATCGATATGGGCGCCTTCGAAAGGTTGGATATGGTAGGCGTGGGTCGTCCCCGGCAGGAGATGTCCCGAGTCGTCCATGCGGATAATGGTCGCGGCGATTTCCAGCAAGGCGTCTGTGCGGGCATCGAAACCACCGGTCTCCACGTCCACCACGACCGGCAGATAGCCCCTGAACCGTCGTGAGATCCGGGTGTTATAGCTGATAGTGTTCATCCGGCTAGCATAATGAAACCCAATCAGATTTACGATCACAGATGGGGTCGCAAGTGGTTTGTCGTGACACTGTTTTTTTACCTGTAGTGAAATTCGCTGCTATCATGTGCCGCTGTGTCCGACCCCCAAGCTCCAGAGGCGCAAGCTGCACGATGGCCATTCACCCACTGAATAAAGGACTATTTATCATTGCACTTTTGCTGCTGTTGTCCGGTTGCGCCAGTATGGGAAGCGGTCATCCTGCCGATCCGCTGGAGACGGTCAACCGCAAGATCGATGTGTTCAATCAGAAGTTCGACAAGGCTGTGGCGAAGCCGGTGGCGAAAGGCTATCGGGCGGTGACGCCCGATCCGTTGGACCGTGGCATCACGAACTTTTTCAACAATCTGTCCGATGTCCCCTCGGCGGCCAACAACCTGTTTCAGTTGAAACCATTGCGTGCCTTGAACGATGTGGGCCGTGTCTGCGTAAATTCCACCATCGGTCTGCTCGGCTTCTTCGATGTGGCATCCGATATGGGAATGCCCAAATACAGGGAGGACCTGGGACAGACGCTCGGCTACTGGGGGGTGAGTGACAAACCCTATCTTGTGATTCCCTTCCTGGGGCCGTCGAACCTGCGCGATTTCTTCGGCCTGATGGGTGACTTCTTCCTCAACCCGGTGAGCTACAGTACGCAGGGAGTTTACTGGTCATTGGTGGCGCTGAACATGGTCGATCGTCGAGCCGACCTGATCGAGGCGGGTGACGTGCTGGATGAGGCGGCGGTGGATCGATACTCCTTTATGCGGGAGTTCTACCTGCAGAAACGGGAGTCCGCCATCAAGGACGGGCAAGGATCGATGGATGATGATCTGTTCGACGAAAGTCTGTTCATGGACGAAACGCCCGAGGCGCCTCCCCCGGAACAGAACTAACCCGGTTCGCCTCCGTCGCCGCTCAATCCACGACTTGCCAGGCCAGTGTCTCATCCGCGGCGAGGGGCACCACCCTATCGTCGCCAAACGGGTAACTTGACGGCACGGTCCAGGCCTTTTTCTCCAGAGTGATCTTCTCTTGGTTTCTTGGCAGACCGTAGAAGTCGGCGCCATGGAAGCTGGCAAAACCTTCCAATTTATCGAGTGCGTCGGCCTGTTCGAAGGCGGCCGCGTAGAACTCGATGGCCGCATGGGCGCTGTAGCAACCCGCACAGCCGCAGGCTGACTCCTTGGCGCCCTGCGCATGCGGGGCGCTGTCGGTGCCGAGGAAGAAACGCCGATCTCCGCTCGTTGCCGCCTCCAGCAACGCCTCCTGGTGGGAACGGCGTTTGAGGATGGGCAGACAGTAGTAGTGCGGACGTATGGCCCCGGCCAGCATGGCATTGCGATTGTAGAGCAGGTGCTGGGGCGTGATGGTGGCCGCCAGCTGGCCGTCCGTATCGCGTACGAAGTCCACGGCATCCGCCGTGGTGACGTGTTCGAAGACGACGCGCAGCTCAGGAAAATCCCTTACCAGGGAGATCATGTGCCGATCGATGAAGGCCCGTTCGCGGTCGAAGATATCGATCTCGGAATCGGTCACTTCCGCGTGTACCAGCAGCGGCATCCCTTCCCGCTGCATCGTTTCCAGCACCGAATAGCGCTGACGGATATCGGTCACCCCCGCATCCGAGTTGGTGGTGGCGCCCGCCGGGTAGAGCTTGATGCCCTTGACGATGCCGCTCTGTTTGGCGCGACTGACCTCGTCGGAGGTGAGGCGGTCGGTGAGATAGAGCGTCATCAGGGGTTCGAAATTCAGGCCCTCGGGCAAGGCGTCCAGAATCCTCTGGCGATAGTCCGCCGCCATTGCTGTGGTGGTGACCGGCGGCTTGAGATTCGGCATCACGATGGCGCGGGCGAACCGCCTCGCGCTGTGCGCGACGACCGAGGCCATGGCGGCGTCGTCGCGAAGGTGAAGGTGCCAGTCGTCGGGGCGAGTGAGAGTCAGGCGCATGAGGATTCCAGGGTTGAACGGGGCGAGGTGGAATTATTAGGCAATCGCTATGTATGAAATTTCAGTGATTGAAAATTGCAATTTGTTAAATTAAGTAAATACTAATATTCTTTCTCTCGAAAGCTTCGCTGTACCCGCTTTCTCAACAACACTGCAATTCAAAGACATTCTATCTCGAGGAGAGTGAATAATGAAAAACATCGTTAAAGCTGCTGCTGCTGCTGCGCTGATCGCTGCTTCCGCGTCTGCTTCCGCATGGTGGGGTGGTCCTGGCTACAACCGTGGTTGGGGTGATGACTGGTTGGGCGATGGCTGGGGCGACGGCTCCGGTGACTTCAGCTTCGGCATGAGCGGGTCCGCTCGCGGTTCCGGTTACGGTCGTGGCAACAACTACTACCGCGACTACTACGGCTACGGTCCTTACGGCTACGGTCCTTACGGCTATGCCCCGTACGGTGCTCCGTACGGTGCTCCTTACGGTGCTCCTTACGGTGCTCCGGCAGCTCCCGCTGCTCCGGCCGCACCTGCCAAATAAGGCTGGCTGTAAGCTGAAGGACTTCTGCACAAGGACGTGACAAACAAATAAGAAGTGTGGATCAGTAAAAGTTTTCCGGGTAAACAATCATGAAAAAGATTTCTCTCATTGCAGCCGCCATCGCCATGGCGGCTTCCTCCGCCAGCGTCAATGCCTGGTGGGGTAACGACTGGAACGACGACTTCTTCGGCGATACCTTCGGCGCCGGAGATTTCGATTTCTCATTCAACATGCATGCGCGTGGTGACGGTTATGGCCGTGGCTGGGGTCGTGGTTACGGTTACGACCATCCGTACTACGGTTATGCGCCTTACGGTTACGCACCCTATGCTGCGCCGGCTCTGACCGAAGAGCAGCAGGCCGAACTGCAAAAGCAGCAGCAGGCGTTCGCCGAACAGCAGAAGACCTTCGCCGAACAGCAGCAAAAGGCTTTCGAACAGGCCGTGGCCGCCCAGCGTGTATACGCTGAGCAGTTCAACACCGATCCAATGGCCGCCATGGAAGCACAGCGCAAAGCGATGGAAGAGCAGATGCAGGCCGAGCGAGAAGCCATGCAGAGCCGTTTCGACAGCATGGCTCCTGCCCGTCCCGAGCTGCCGGAAGTGATTGCCAAGCGGATGGAAGAATCCAAGGCCCGTCGTGACGAAATGGTCAAAGAGATGGAAGCGCGCCGCGCCGAAATCGAGAAGCAGATGGAAGAGCGTCGCAAGGTCGCCATGGAGCGCAAGCCTTTTGAAATGCCGGTGATTCCTTCGCGTAAAGAGATCTAACAACAAACCACCGGCACTAAGCATGAGGCGCTCCCGGCACTATCCGGGAGCGCCTTTTTTGTGTCTGCGCTCAAGTGGCTTGAGGGCCGCTACATACCGGGATTACCGGGCGCTCACCAATCGACTGAAATAGCGCGGAAAATATCGCAAAAAAACTCGTTTATTGGCGCTGAAATCGTAATCGTCTTCCTGTATATTACGCCGATCAATTCATACTATTGAATAAGCAAATAGTTTATCCGGTTTCTACAGTTGTCTGTGACCTGCCGCATCGGTTGCCGACAGTGGAAACCAGGAATGTTCGAAGTAATAACAGAGACAAAAGATGCCGCTAAGACCCGATATCGACCCCCAAGAGACACAGGAGTGGCTGGAAGCACTGGAGGCGGTGCTCGAGAACGAAGGAGTGGAGCGCGCCCACTTTCTCATAGAGCGGATGGTGGACAAGGCACGCCGCTCCGGCGCTTATCTACCATTCAGCGCCAACACCGCCTATGTCAACACGATTCCGGTAACCAAACAGAAACGTTTCCCCGGCGATCGCGCCATGGAGCGGCGTATCCGCTCCTTCATCCGTTGGAACGCCATGGCCATGGTGGTGCAGGCCAACCGTATCTCCACGGAGCTTGGCGGACACATCTCCAGTTTCGCCTCCAGCGCCACGCTCTTCGACGTCGGCTTCAACCACTTTTTCCATGCGCCGACAGATGAACGCGATGGTGACCTGATTTTTTTCCAGGGCCACTCCGCGCCGGGCGTCTACGCCCGGGCCTTTCTGGAGGGTCGGCTGTCGGAGGACCAGCTTTACAGCTTCCGCCAGGAGGTGGATGGCCAGGGTCTCTCCTCCTACCCGCACCCCTGGCTGATGCCGGGCTTCTGGCAATTCCCCACGGTCTCCATGGGGCTGGGCCCGCTGATGGCGATCTATCAGGCCCGCTTCATGCGCTATCTGCATGACCGTGGCGTGTTGAGTACGCATGAGCGAAAGATCTGGGCCTTCTGCGGCGACGGCGAGATGGACGAGCCCGAGGCGTTGGGTGCGATCTCCCTGGCCGGCCGCGAGCGGTTGGACAATCTGGTCTTTGTCATCAACTGCAATCTGCAGCGCCTGGACGGGCCGGTTCGTGGAAACGGCAAGATCATTCAGGAACTGGAGGCGGTCTTCCGGGGAGCCGGCTGGAATGTGATCAAAGTGATCTGGGGCGGCTATTGGGACCCACTGTTCGCCCGCGACAAGAACGGCACCCTGCTCAAGCGCATGGAGGAGTGCGTGGATGGCGATTACCAGGCCTATAAAGCCAAGGGCGGCGCCTACACCCGCGAGCACTTTTTCGGTAAGTATCCCGAGCTGGAAGAGATGGTCGCCAACATGACGGACGAGGATATCTGGCGTCTCAATCGGGGCGGCCACGATCCGCACAAGGTCTACGCAGCCTATGCCGAGGCGGTTTCGCACAAGGGGCAACCGACCGTGATACTGGCCAAGACGGTGAAGGGTTACGGCATGGGTGTCGCGGGCGAGGGGCAGAACATCACCCACTCGCAGAAGAAGATGGGTGAAGCGGCGCTCAAGGCCTTCCGCGACCGCTTCAATATCCCGATCTCGGACGACCAGATCGGCGCCGCGCCTTTCTACAAGCCGCCGGCTGACAGTGAAGAGATGGAGTATATGCACGCGCGGCGCCAGGCGCTGGGCGGCTATCTGCCGCAGCGGCGCAGCAAGGTGGAGCCGCTGCAGGTGCCGCCGCTGGAGGATTTCAAGGCGTTGCTCGAGGGCAGCGGCGATCGTGAACAGTCGACCACCATGGCCTTCGTGCGTCTGCTGAACATTCTGATCCGCGACAAAAAGGTGGGTAAACAGATCGTTCCCATCGTACCCGACGAAGCGCGGACCTTCGGCATGGAAGGCATGTTCCGGCAGCTCGGCATCTACTCTTCGGTGGGGCAGCTCTATGAGCCGGTGGACGCCGATCAGGTGATGTTCTACCGCGAGGACAAAAAGGGCCAGATCCTGCAGGAGGGCATCAACGAGGCGGGCGCCATGTCCTCCTGGATTGCCGCGGCCACGGCCTACAGCAATCACGGGGTCAACATGATCCCGTTCTATATCTACTACTCCATGTTCGGCTTCCAGCGTATCGGCGATCTCGCCTGGGCGGCGGGAGACATGCAGGCGCGCGGTTTCCTTGTCGGTGGCACTGCCGGTCGCACCACCCTGGCCGGCGAGGGTCTGCAGCACCAGGATGGTCACAGCCATCTGCTGGCCGCCACCATCCCCAACTGCGTCTCCTACGATCCCGCCTTCGCCTATGAGTTGGCGGTGATCGTACAGGACGGCATGCGCCGCATGTACCAGGAGCAGGAGAGCATCTTCTACTACATCACGGTGATGAACGAGAACTACCTCCAGCCGGCGATGCCGGATGGCATTGAGGAAGGTATCGTGCGCGGCATCTATCCGCTGCAGCAGGGCGGCAAACGCAAGCTCCGGGTGCAGCTGATGGGCAGCGGCACCATCCTGCGCGAGGTGATCGCAGCCGCCGAGTTGCTGGAGCAGGATTTCCAGGTCTCCGCCGATGTCTGGAGCGTCACCAGTTTCAACGAACTGCGCAGAGACGGCCAGGACGTGGAGCGCTGGAACATGCTGCATCCTGAGGCGAAGCCGCGCAGCAGCTATGTGGCCGATCAGCTGGCCGGGAGCAAGGGGCCGGTCATTGCAGCCACCGATTACATACGCAGCTATGCCGAGCAGATCCGTCCCTATCTGTCGGCGCGTTACAGCGTGCTTGGAACCGACGGTTTCGGACGCAGCGACATGCGCAGCCAGTTGAGAAAATTTTTCGAAGTGAATCGCTACTATGTAGTGGTTGCAGCACTGAAGGCGCTCGCCGATGAGGGCGTGATCAAGCCGGAAACCGTCACCCAGGCGATGAAGAAGTACAAGATCGATCCTGACAAGCCCAATCCAACCAAGGTCTGAGACGCGCTAAAGCGCGCTTGGCAGGAGTCATGACCCGGCGGCGAACAGGCCGCAGTGTCCGACACAGAAGAGTTTGATGCCTTAATGGTAGAAGAGGAGTAGACGTGGCAAATACAACAGATATCCTGTTGCCCGATATCGGTGATTTCGAATCGGTCGAGATCATCGAGATACTGGTTTCCGAGGGTGATGAAGTCGCCGTCGAAGATTCGCTGCTGACGCTGGAAAGTGACAAGGCGACCATGGAAATTCCCTCGCCCGAGGCAGGTATCGTCAAGTCGCTGGCGGTGAAAGTAGGTGATCGGATCAGTGAAGGCGACCGGATCCTAACCCTGGAGACCCGGGATAGAGTCACCGAACAAGCCAAGTCGAAACGCGAGACTCCCGAACCCTCCTCCGAGGAGGTCGAATCGGTACAGGCGCCGGCGCCTGCGGCGAGTGGAATGGCGGCGCAACTGCAGCGTCGACCGGGAGACAAAGAGCCTTTGATTCCGCCGGTGCCCGTGGGGGAGACCGTCAGCGAGGGAGCAACGCCCCATGCCAGCCCCAGTGTGCGGCGCTTTGCCCGTGAACTCGGGGTTGACCTGAATCTGGTCAAGGGGAGCGGTCCCAAGGGCAGAGTGACCCGGGACGATGTGCAAAATTTCGTCAAACGCTCGCTGCAGGGTGGACAGGCGGTACGCACCACCGCCTCTCCCTTCGACCTGCCGGCAGGGCCCGAGGTCGACTATGCCAAATTCGGCGAGATCGATACCCAGCCCCTCAACCGGATCAAGAAGATCAGCGGCGCCCACCTCCATCGCTGTTGGTTGACCGTTCCCCATGTCACCCAGTTCGATGAGGCGGATATCACCGAGTTGGAGGCCTTTCGCAAGGCGCAAAAGGCAGTGGCGGAGAAACAGGATGTCCGTCTCACCTTCATGCCTTTCCTCATGCAAGCGGTGGCCGTTGCACTCAAGCAGATGCCGATCTTCAACGCCGCGCTGTCACCCGAGGGCGACAGCCTGATCTATCGACGTTATGTCCATATCGGGATCGCCGTCGATACTCCGAATGGCCTTGTCGTGCCGGTGATCAGGGATGTGGATCAGAAAGGGATTTTCGACTTGGCGCGAGAGCTGATGAGCGTGAGCGCCAAGGCTAGGGAAGGCAAGTTGGCGCCTGCGGACATGCAGGGAGGGTGCTTCTCCATCTCCAGCCTGGGAGGCATCGGCGGCACCGCTTTCACACCGATCGTCAATGCGCCCGAAGTGGCGATCCTGGGCGTCTCCCGCAGCAGCATCCAGCCGGTATGGGATGGCAATTCTTTCCAGCCCAGGCTGATGTTGCCGCTCTCCCTCTCCTACGATCATCGTGTCATCGACGGCGCAGACGGAGCCCGTTTCACCTCGCTCCTCTCCGGCCTTCTGGGCGATATCCGGCAACTGCTGCTCTAGGCTGGGGAGCCCGCATCCCATCCCCCCCCACCATGGGGGGCGGTCGGCGATCGCAAATCTCTAAGCGAAGAATTTTCATGCGATTTTCTAGATCCAGGTCAATTGGATCGCATTTCCTTCTGTTCACGCACAGGTCTCATCTCTACGATTTAAAGTTGCTTCATCTGAGGCCGATAATCACACGAGGAACCGGTTTTTTTATGGCATGACCCCATCCGGGGTTTTATGGGGTAGGGATGGTCTCTTTCGCCTTGCCTATGGCAATGCCCGAACGCCCAATCGTGTTTGGATGCGTAACATACTGATATTCATACTATCTATGGTTGTCTCTGTCGGCCTTTACGGGGCCGATGCCAGGAATGAGGCAATCAAGCCCCTGCCTTTGCAGCAGACCCTCAATCTGCAGCTGGTGGCCCTGGGCGATCGGCTGTTTCACGACCAGAGACTCTCGCAGGACAACACCATCAGTTGTGCCAGTTGTCATGTGCTCTCCACCGGGGGAACGGATCGTTCGGCACGCTCGATTGGCGTGGGCGGAGCGCGAGGTGGTATCAAGGCGCCGACCGTCTACAACAGTAGCTTCAATTTCGTCCAGTTCTGGGATGGCAGGGCGGAGACCCTGGAGGAACAGGCCAATGGCCCGGTGCACAATCCACTGGAAATGGCATCGAACTGGCCGGAGGTTCTGAGCAAACTGAAAGCCGATCCGGAGATGGTGGAAGCCTTCAACGAACTCTTCCCTGAGGGAATTACCGGTCAGGCCATCGTCATGGCGATTGCCGAATTTGAAAGATCGCTGGTGACCGCCAACTCCCGGTTCGATGGCTGGTTGCGCGGAGAGGACGAGGCCATTACCCCCTTTGAACTCAGTGGCTATCAACTGTTTAAGAACTATGGCTGCATCAGCTGCCATCAGGGAGTTAACGTGGGCGGAAATCTCTTCGCCTACATGGGTGCCATGGGCGACTATTTTGCGGATCGCGGGCGCGAGATCACCGAGGCCGATCTGGGACGCTTCAATGTCACGAAAAAGGTCGATGACAAACACTTTTTCAAAGTGCCTAGTCTGCGTCTGGCCGCGATCAATCCCCCATATTTCCACGACGGGTCGGCGAGCACTCTGTCTGAAGCTGTGAAAGTCATGGGGCGCTATCAAGTTGGACGGGAGATTCCGGAGGAGGAGATCGAGGCCATCGTTGCCTTTCTGCACACTTTGGTCGGGGACCATCGAAGGTTGAAACCATGAGCCTACGCGGTTCCATCAATACCAGACGCAGCCTGTTGCTGATCTCGTTGAGCATTGCGCTGATCATGCTGCTTGGTATGTTGTGGGATGACGACTCTTTGGAACATGCCGTGGTTTCCAGTCAATTGATCGAGCTGAAGGAACTGGATGCGCGGCTCGACAGGGACGTGCTGAAAATCACCTCATTCCTGCTGGCCCACTACGATACCCTGGTCCAGACCACCCAGCGTCTGCATCAGCTGGAGAGTGAGATGCGGAATCCGGGGCAAAGTAGATACGAGACCCTGGATGACGCCATCGCCAAGTACTGGCAGGCGATGGATATGAAGCTGGATGCCTTGGAGCGGATCAAGTTTCAAGCCGCGGTGGTGCGTAACGGCATACTCTATCTGCCGGTGGCCGCCGCCTCGGTAAAGGAGATCGATCGCACCATCTATCTGCAGGTCATGGAGCTTTTGAATCAGCTCTATGTGTTCGATCTATTCTATTCCGACAGTCAGCTGTCCTCTATTCGGATCGGCTTGAAACAGCTGAAACTCATTCGGCACACCGATCCGAAGAAGCAGAAGATCCTCGACAATATGCTCTTCCATATCGAGGCGAATCTCAACGATCTGGCCAAGCTGGGCGAGTTGAAAAGACAGTACCTCGAGATACCCACGCAGGAGAGTTTCGAGCATCTGCATAACAGATACGAGATGCATCGTGTGAATGAAACGCGTACCAAGCAGGCCATGATTCTCTCTTTGACCGTCGCGGTGTTCGCATTGATCATCGGTCTCTGGTATCTGATACGCAGCCTGCAACGCGCGCATCAGGCGCTCAATCGCTCATGGAGCCGGCTGCACGACGCGGTCGAAAATCTCTCGGAGGCGTTTGCCCTGTTCGACTCGAAAGGGCGGCTGGTGCTGTTCAATCATCGCTATTCCGAGTTTTACCCCTGGCTCAAGGACTGGCTGTTGGAAGGCGTTACGCATCAGACGCTGACGTCGGTAACCGGCAACCGCGTTCAGTATCTTGAGGTGGAGGGAAAGCCGCTGCAACACGAGCTGCCGCAGGGTCAGTATCTCGAGCACACCGCCGAAAATGGATGGTACCTGGCCAGCAACAACCCGACGTCCGAAGGCGGTATGGTCTGCGTGCGTTCGGATATCACTGAATCCAAACGTAGCGAAGCCGATCTGCGCAAGCTCGGCCGGGCGCTGGAACAGAGCCCGGCATCGGTCATCATCACTTCGACCGATGGCATCATTGAGTATGTCAACCCGAAATTCGAGGAGGTGTCGGGTTACTCTGCCGAGGAGGCGATCGGGAAGAATCCGCGTATTCTGAAGAGTGGCGACAAGACGACACAAGACTACAAGACGATGTGGGAGACTCTCCTTGGCGGTAAGGAGTGGCGGGGCGTATTCCACAACAAACGCAAAGACGGTTCGATCTACTGGGAGGCCGCATCGATCTCTCCGTTGCGCGACGAGTCGGGCAGGATCACCCACTTCATCGCCGTCAAGGAGGACATCACCGCGCAGAAGCGTGCGGAAGACCAGCTGCGCATGAATGCGACCGTATTCGATACCACTTCCGAAGGCATCATGGTCACGGATGCGGACAACCTGATCAAGACGGTGAATCCCGCCTTCAGCCGGATTACCGGTTATGAGGCCGAGGAAGTGATCGGTCGGTCGCCCAAAATGCTCAGCTCCGGCAGGCATACCGACGCTTTCTATGAACAGCTCTGGTCGGCGGTGATCCAGAACGGCTATTGGAGCGGTGAGATATGGAATCGGCGCAAGGACGGCAGCGTCTATCCGGAGTGGCTCTCCATCGCCGCCATCAAGGGCAACGACGGCATCGTCAAGGAGCATGTGGCGGTCTTTTCCGATATTTCCAAACACAAGCAGGATGAGGAGAAGATCCGCTATCAGGCCAACTTCGACGCCCTCACCGGATTGCCCAACCGTTCCCTGCTGACCGACCGCCTGTCGCAGGCGATCCTCTCCGCCAATCGAGAGAACTGGAAACTGGCGCTGCTGTTCATCGACCTCGACCAGTTCAAAGTGGTCAATGACACCTTCGGTCATGTGATGGGAGACGAGCTGCTGCAGCTGGTGGCCAAGCGCATACGCAAATGCGTGCGTGAAGTGGACACGGTGGCGCGGTTCGGAGGCGACGAGTTCGTCATCCTGATGCAGGATGTGACCGATCTGGAGGCCCCGGCCCTGGTTGCATCGAAGGTGATCACCGAGGTGACGCGATCGTTCACCCTCTACGAGCGTGAGATCTTCGTCGGCGCCAGTGTCGGCATCACCGTCTACCCCGACGATGCGCTGACCCCGGATGCCCTCCTGCGCAATGCGGACATGGCCATGTATCAGGCCAAGGAGCGGGGCAGAAACAATTACCAGTTCTTCACCGCCTCGATGCAACGCCAGACCATCGAGCGTCAACAGCTGGAACAGGATCTGCGTCAGGCCCTGCATCGCAACGAACTGGAACTCTTTTACCAGCCGGTGATCGACGCCCGGACCAGTCGTGTCTGCAGCCTGGAAGCGCTGTTGCGTTGGAATCATCCGAAGAAAGGGCACGTGTCGCCAGAGGTCTTCATCCCGCTGGCGGAGGATTGTGGTCTGATCGGGCCGATCGGCGAGTGGGTGGTGAGGGAGGCCTGCACCCAGTTGAGCCGATGGCAGCGTTTCGGTCATGATCAACTTTCGGTGGCCATCAATCTCTCGAGCCGACAGCGGGAACTCGGCCTTGAAACCGACTATCTCAAGCGTATTCTGGATGAGGTGGGCCTGGAGGCGCAGTATGTGACGCTCGAGATCACCGAGAGTCTCCTGATGCGCGATACCGAAGAGTCTGTCGAGTGGCTGAGCCGTTTCAAGGAGCTGGGAGTGAAACTCTCGGTGGACGATTTCGGCACCGGCTACTCCTCGCTGAGTTATCTCAAGCGGTTCCCGGTGGATGCCTTGAAGATCGACCGCTCCTTTGTCAGCGACCTGCCGGATGACAAGGAGAGCGTCACTCTGGTCAGGACCATCATCGCCATGGCGCAAAGCCTGAATCTCGGCCTGATCGCCGAAGGTGTGGAAAACCAAGCCCAGATGGCCTTCATGACAGCCGAAGGCTGCAATCTACTGCAAGGTTACTACTACGCCAAACCCATGTCGGTGAAGGCGTTGGAAAACTGGCTCGAGAAAGATCTCAAGGTCACCGTCGCCAACTGATACGCTGGCCGGTCGCCCTGATCGGCCTTCCGTGTGAGTCCTTCCCTCCGGATTACCGATCATATTCCTCGCACGGGTACGCTTTATCAGGCAGAAATGCTATAAAGCGAAACTACAACCCCATAAGAAACTACTATCCACACACTGGACGGCACCTGCCCGACAGTCGAACCAATCGAGGACTATGATGAGCAAAATTGTTGAGGTGAACCTTCCGGATATCGGTGACTTCGAGCAGGTCGATATCATCGAGATCCTGGTCGCGCCCGGCGACAGGGTGGAAGCGGAAGACTCCATCATCACCCTGGAGAGCGACAAAGCGACCATGGACATTCCCTCTCCGTATGCGGGTGTGGTCAAGGAGATGCTGGTCAAGGCCGGCGACAAGATCTCCCAGGGCGGGCCGATCCTGAAACTCGAACTGGATGAGGGCGCCTCAGCGGATGAAAAGCCGGCACCCACCAAGGCGCCGGTCTCCGACGCCGTCAAAGGTGCGGCCGACAAACAGACCGACGTGGTGGTGTTGGGTGCAGGACCGGGCGGCTATACCGCCGCCTTCCGTGCCGCCGACCTCGGCAAGCGAGTGATCCTGATCGAACGTTACAATGCGCTGGGCGGAGTCTGCCTCAATGTGGGCTGTATTCCCTCCAAGGCGCTGCTGCACGCTGCGGACGTCATCAACGAGGCGGCCGAAATGGCCGAGATGGGCATCAGCTTCGGCAAGCCGAAGGTCGACCTGGACAAGTTACGCGCCGGCAAGGACAAGGTGGTGCAACGCCTCACCGGCGGCCTCATGGCGCTGGCCAAGCAGCGCAAGGTGGAGGTGGTGCACGGTCTGGCCCGTTTCGAATCCCCCAACCGTATCAGCGTGCGGACCGATGACGGCACGCTCTCCATCGCTTTCACCGACGCCATCATCGCCTGTGGCTCCAGTCCGGTGCAGATTCCCGGCTTCCCCAACGACGACCCGCGACTGATCGACTCCACCGGCGCCCTGGCGCTGGAGGATATCCCCAAGCGCATGCTGGTGGTGGGCGGCGGCATCATCGGTCTCGAGATGGCCACCGTCTACAGCACCCTGGGCAGCGAGATCGATGTGGTCGAACTGCAGGAGAGCCTGATTCCCGGCTGTGACTCCGATCTGGTGCGGCCGCTGCAGAAGCGCATCAAGGGGCGCTACAGGAACATCATGCTCGGCACCAAGGTGACCGACATCCAGGCCCAGAAGAGCGGCCTGAAGGTGAGTTTCGAGGGCAAGCAGGCACCGGAGAAAGCCCAGACCTACGACAAGGTGCTGGTGGCGGTGGGTCGCGTGCCCAACGGCAAGAAGATCAATGCCGAGGCGGCCGGGGTCAACGTGGACGAGCGCGGCTTCATTCCGGTCGACCGGCAGATGCGCACCAATGTGCCCAATATCTTCGCCATCGGCGACGTGGTCGGTCAGCCGATGCTGGCCCACAAGGCGACCCACGAGGCCAAGGTGGCGGCCGAGGTGATCGCCGGCCTGCCGGTGAAGTTCGATCCCATGACCATCCCCTCGGTGGCCTACACCGATCCGGAAGTGGCCTGGATGGGACTCACCGAGACCGAGGCCAAGGCCAAGGGCATCGAGGTGGAGAAGGGGATCTTCCCCTGGGCCGCCAGCGGACGCGCCCTGGGCATCGGCCGCGACGAGGGCATGACCAAGCTGCTGTTCGATCCCAAAAGCAAGCGTATCCTCGGCGCCGGTATCGTCGGCCCCAATGCGGGCGAGCTGATCGGCGAGACGGTGCTGGCGCTGGAGATGGGTGCCGACATGGAGGATATCGGTCTCACCATACACCCCCATCCAACGTTGAACGAGACCATCTGTTTCGCCGCGGAGATGGCGGAGGGCTCCATCACCGACCTGATGCCGCCGAAAAAGAAATAAGCCGGGGCCTTGGACAGGGTCGCCGACATCTCCGGGCCCGCTGCGAGGCTTGCCCCTCTACGTCCGGGGAGAGGCGAGCGTCGCGGTTGCTACGGTCGTCGGCTGACTGGCAGTGTCTGCACATGCATGAACGAAGCAACCGCGTCGAGAAGCAGTTGGCGCTGCCGAGTGGGCCGGGTATGGGCTTTCTACCACGGCTGAAGCTACTCGACTGGTTCTGTCGGCACTCTCCGCAGGCGCAGGAGACGGCGGCATGAGTCGTCAGGCGCTGTCGCTCCACTATCGGGAGTATGGCGATCCGGAGCATCCGCCGCTGCTGATGGTGCACGGCTTGTTCGGTGCCTCCGGCAACTGGATGGGCGTAGTGAAGCATCTGCAGGCCGACTTCCGACTGATCCTGCCCGATCTGCGCAACCACGGACGCTCACCTCACCACGCGGTGATGGACTACCCTGCCATGGCGGACGATCTGCTGGCGCTGCTGGACCGGTTGGAGCTCGACAGCGCCTGCCTGCTGGGCCACAGCATGGGGGGCAAGGCCGCCATGTGGCTGGCCCTGACCCGGCCGGAGCGGGTCGACCGTCTGGCGGTCGCCGACATCGCCCCGGTGGGCTACCCGAGTCGGTTTGAGAGGATCTTTCAGGGCTTGCAGCAACTCCCGCTGGCGGAAATCGCCGATCGCGATGCGGCGGATCGGCGCTTGGCGCAGTGGGTGCCCGAGCGGGCGGTGCGTCAATATCTGCTACAGAATCTGGTGAAACAGTCGGGGACCTGGCAATGGCGGTTCAATCTGCCGGTTTTGAGCGCCGCCAGGGAGAGCCTGTCGGGGTTTCCCCTAAGTGAAGGGTTCAGCTTTGCCGGCGAGGTGCAGTTCCTTTACGGCGAGCGCTCGGATTACGTGAAGCCGGAGTACAGGACGAGCATCATGCGGCTGTTTCCGCTGGCCCGTCTGCGCATGCTTCCAGGCGCCGGTCACTGGCTCTATGCCGAACAGCCCGAGGCCTTCTCCCGGGCGGTGATGGCGTTTTTGAACTAGTCACCGAAGGCTAAGCGCAAAGGCCTCGGTCTGGGGGTGTATGCAACGGGATTTGGTGGGGCCCTGCCCCACCATTACCCGCTTGAGAAAGTGCCATTCGGTTCGGACCCGACTTGGTCGACGCCAGATCCAATACACATGCCGTAAGGCGAAATATACACCCTGAAAGGTTGTGCCAATCCTGTCGCTCGCGAGGGCTCTGTTATCATGGATGTAATACTGCAAGCACGAGGAGCGATCATGAAGACCCGTCTGTTTCTGCTGGCCTGCCTGTTGCCGTTGCTGGCGGTAGGTGCCGAGCCGCGTTTCACCAGTATCGGCACCGGCGGTCTGACCGGGGTCTACTATCCCACCGGCGGCGCCATCTGCCGGCTGCTCAACAAGGAACGCCGCAACCACGGCATTCGATGCTCGGTGGAATCGACGGGGGGCTCCATTTTCAATCTCAACGCCCTGGCCAGCGGTGAACTCGATTTCGGCGTGGCCCAGTCCGATTGGCAGTACCATGCCTATAAGGGCAGTTCCAAGTTCAGCGATCAAGGGGCCAACAGCGATCTGCGAGCCGTGTTCTCGATTCATAGTGAGCCCTTCACCGTGATGGCGCGTGACGACAGCGGCGTCGCCGGGTTTGCCGATCTGCTCGGCAAGCGGGTCAATATCGGCAATCCGGGCTCGGGTCAGCGGGGCACCATGGAGGTGCTGATGCAGGCGCTGGGTTGGAAGAAGGAGGATTTCAAGCTGGTCTCCGAACTCAAGGCCACGGAACAGGCGCGGGCGCTCTGCGACAACAAGATCGATGCCATGATCTATACCGTGGGGCATCCCAACGCCTCCATCAAGGAGGCGGCCACCGCCTGCGAAGCCCATCTGGTGCCGGTCACCGGACAGGTAGTCTCCGAGTTGATCTCGGCCCATCCCTATTATGCCGAGGCGCTGATTCCCGGCGGCCTCTACCGCGGCAGTGACAGCGACACCCCCACCTTCGGGGTCAAGGCGACACTGGTGACCACGGCCAGAGTCGATGCCGACGTGGTCTACGAACTGGTGAAAGCGGTGTTCGAGAACCTGGACAATTTCCGCCAACTGCATCCCGCCTTCGCGCACCTCAAGGCTGCCGAGATGTTGGAGGGCAACTCGGCGCCTTTTCATCCGGGAGCAATCAAGTACTACAAGGAAGCAGGGTTGATGTAGTGTAGTCGCATGGCTTGGCTTGGAATAATCCACAAAGAACACGCGACTGAAGACATAGGGGACAAAGGCTTATTCCTGTTGTTCTCAAGATAGGCCGGCAAGTCGTTGGGCTATACGGTGCGGCAAGCCGCACCCTACGCTCGAATCAAGCGTAGGGTGGAGCCCAGCCCCACCGATTCTCTGGCAACGGGATGCAACGGAGTCAGGGCTCCATCCCAATCGTGGATTGGCTGTAGGGTGCGGCTTGCCGCAACGAGTCATCCGCTATGCAACGTACATTCGGGCGAAAAGATAATCAAAGCCCCCACAC
Organism: Sedimenticolaceae bacterium; assembly: GCA_050305975.1. GTDB lineage: Bacteria > Pseudomonadota > Gammaproteobacteria > Chromatiales > Chromatiaceae > Thiodiazotropha. The sequence goes on from JBNLGI010000206.1 coordinate 22,161, forward strand.
CAGCGACAGGTTGTACTTGAAGTCGCTCTTCTCGGTGCCGGGGGCAGCCAGCGAATCGTACTCGTTGATGAGACCGATCTTCATCGCCAGCTTGCCCTGCTCGGACATGGTCATCCTCCAGTTGAAGGTGGTGATGTTGCGATACTCGCCGCTCTCCTCCAGGCTGGGGAAGAAGGTGGTCTTGAAATCGACCGATTCCCGCTCCGAGATGGTCCAGGCGGCCTCCATGCCGAGGATTGCTTCCGGGGTGAACTCTTCGTCCGCGTCGCCGTAGGTCTTGTTGCCGCCGAGACCGAATCGGCCGGCCAGGTACCAGCTGTCGTTGTTGATGAATTCGTAACCGGCACCGCCCGAGGCCGACAGTCGGTAGTCCCAATCCTTGAACTCGTCCCAGTCGTAACGGCCCTGGGCGAAGGCGAACCAGGGGCTGCCGTTCCAGAACCAGTCTTTCAGCAGATCGGCAAAGAACTGGTTGCGCGACTCGACGCCATCGCTCTTGGCCTTGTCGTAGGCGGTGACGAATTTCCAGCCGTGGTCCGCATCCTTGTAGCTGCCGGTATAGCCGGCATGCAGATTCATCGATTCGGAGTTGCCGGTGGAGCCGTTGAGGCCCGCCTCGACCTCATGTTTCCAGCTGGGCTCCTCGGCGGCGAAGGCGTTGGAGATTGCGGCAAGTGAACAGAGTGTTAGAGTAGCGAAGCGTCTTGTATTGGGCATGAGCGTGAAAATCCCGAACTATCCGATGAGAAACGAACGCAGGATCTTAACACGGCAGGCACTACGAAAAGCCGTATCAATTGTGAACTGATATGGCGATATCGGCATGAAACAGGGGGAGGGGACGACCCGACTCGAGCGCATCGAGGCGGCGGAATTCGGCGGTCGCCAACCGGCGGGCTGGCCGCGAAAAGTACTTCTGGGCAGCGCGCTCGCCTGGGCCCTGTTCCAGCTTTGGGTCGCCTCGCCACTGCCTTTTCTGGTCGGCGTCGGGGTCTTCAACAGTACCGAGGTTCGCTCCATCCATCTAGCCTTCGCCATCTTTCTGGCCTACCTCTCCTTTCCGCTCTCCCGTGGACGCATCGTGCATGAGATTCCCTGGCATGACTGGCTGCTGGCGCTGCTGGCGGCCGCCTCTGCCGCCTATCTGTTTCTGTTCTACGAAGCCCTTGCCGATCGGGCCGGCGCGCCGACGCTTTTCGATATCGGCATTGCCGTCAGCGGCGTGTTGCTGCTGCTCGAAGCGACCCGGCGGTCGCTCGGTTGGCCGCTCACGTTGATCGCGCTCTGCTTTATTGGCTACTCCCTGGCCGGACCCTGGCTGCCCGATCTGCTGGCCCACAAGGGGGCCTCCATCGAGCGTCTCGCCTCCCATCAGTGGCTCTCCACCGAAGGGGTGTTCGGTGTCGCTGTCGGGGTTTCCGCGGGTTTCGTGTTTCTGTTCGTCCTCTTCGGCAGCCTGTTGGAGCAGGCGGGCGGAGGGCACTACTTCATCCGAGTCGCCTACGCCGCGGTTGGGCATATGCGGGGCGGTCCCGCCAAGGCGGGGGTACTGGCCTCGGGACTTACCGGCATGGTCTCGGGCTCCTCCATCGCCAATGTGGTCACTACCGGCACCTTCACCATCCCGCTGATGAAGCGGGTCGGCTTCTCGGCCGAGAAGGCCGGCGCGGTCGAGGTCGCCGCCTCCACCAACGGGCAGATCATGCCGCCGGTGATGGGGGCTGCGGCCTTCCTGATGGTGGAGTATCTCAATCTCTCCTATCTGGAGGTGATCAAACACGCCTTTCTGCCCGCCGTCCTGAGCTACATCGCACTGATGTACCTGGTCCATCTCGAGGCGGTGAAGGCGGGGATGGAGCCTGAGCGAAAGGCACAGCGTCGCGGCATTCGACAGCGGCTGCTCAGTGGTGGCCTGATGTTGAGCGGTACCGCCATCTTTTTTATCCTGGCCTACTGGATCGTGAATGCCGTCTACAGTCTGTCCGGTGATTTCGCTTTCTACCTCATCAGTGGCCTGATTCTGGGGCTCTATCTGCTGCTGATCTATTGCGAGGTGCGTTGCGATCTGCGCCGCAAGCTCGATGATGAAGCCGGGGAGATCGGCGTCGGTGAAGCCTTACTGGGGGGCTTGCACTACCTGCTGCCGATCCTGGTTCTGGTCTGGTGTCTGATGTTGCTGCAGCTCTCCCCCGCCACCTCGGTCTTCTATGCGATCGTCCTGATGCTGGTGATCCAGCTGACCCAGGAGCCGCTGCGTGCCGGCTTCGCCGGCCGTTCCCTGGGCAGGGCCTGGCGCCACGGCGTGCGATCACTGGTCAGGGGACTGGAGAACGGCGCCCGCAACATGATCGGGATCGGGGTCGCCACCGCCACCGCCGGTATCGTGGTCGGCACCGTGAGTCTGACCGGCATCGGGCAGGTGCTGGGGGAACTCGTCGAGACACTCTCTTTCGGGTCGGTGTTGCTGATGCTGCTGCTGACGGCACTGATCTGCATGGTGCTCGGCATGGGGCTGCCGACCACCGCCAACTACATCGTGGTGTCGACCCTGATGGCACCGGTCATCGTGCAGCTGGCCGCCGCCCATGGTCTGAACATACCGCTGGTGGCGGTCCACATGTTTGTCTTCTATTTCGGCATCCTGGCCGACGATACGCCGCCTGTGGGGTTGGCGGCCTATGCCGCGGCCGGTATCTCCGGCGGCGATCCCATTCGTACCGGGCTGCAATCCTTCTACTACGATATCCGCACCGCGATTCTGCCCTTCATGTTCGTGTTCAATACCGAACTGCTGCTGATCGGCGTTGACTCGGTAGCGGCCTTTCTGCTGATCGCAGCGCAGGGTCTGGCGGCCATGCTGCTGTTCGTCTCGGCGGCGCAAGGTTGGTTATTGACCCGTAACCGCTGGTGGGAGTCACTGCTCCTGCTATTGATCGCCTTCTCCCTTTTTCGCCCCGGTTTCTGGCGGGATCAAATCTATCCGGCCCAGGCCATTGAGCCGGTGGCGGGTATCGAGACCCGGCTGCAGAAGCTGCAGGCCGGTGAGGGGCTGCGCTTGCAGGTGGAGGTCGAACAGGACGATGGCAGCCGGCAGCTGCGGGAAGTGCGACTCGAACTGCCCCGAGCGGGCGCAAACGAAGGCCTGCGTCAATTGGGCTTTATCACCGAGGATGAAGGCGATAGGCTGCGGGTCACCGACATCGCTTTCATGAGTCCGGCCGAGATGGCGGGTCTCGAGCCGGGATATACTCTGGGCATTACCGGTTATTATACGGACCTTCCGCAACCGTCGAGCGGCTGGTTCCTGCTGCCCCCCTTGCTGCTGCTTGGCGCTGTCGGCGGGCTGCAGTATCGACGCCGGCACAAACGATGAGAGGAGATTGGAGATGAGAGTGCTTTTGATGGCCTGGGTTCTGATGGTCGGGATGGGTTGTGCCCTGGCCGGCGGTGAGCCGTCGGAGGATCGACAGTCGGTGCGGATCTACACTTCCGAAGAGCGCTTTGAAGACGTGGTGGAGAACATCAAGCTGGCGATCATCGAGCGGGGTATGCTGGTCAGTGGTACCCTGCATGTCAGCGAGATGCTGAATCGAACGGCACCGGATCTGGGTTTCTCCGAGGTCTTCCTCAAGGCCGAGTCGGTGGAGTTCTGCAGTGCCCTGATGTCGCACAAGATGTCTCAGGCGGCGCCGGAAAACATCGTCATCTGTCCCTTCACCATCGCCGTCTATGTGAAGCAGGAGCAACCCGGGCAGGTCTATGTCGCCTATCGTCGACCAGCGCTCGCGGGGGATGCGGCCGAGGTCACTTCGGCCATCCTCGAACTGCTGGATGGGATTGTGCAGGATGCGATCTGATTCATGGGTGAGGGCGCAATCCCGGCTTGCTTGATCGGGATCATTCCCCTGGCCTCGAGACTGGGCCAGACTTGCCCTCCAAAAATCTTGGATAATTTCATAAAAACAAAGAGTTAATGGTGAAATCTTGAGCGGGCACGGTTCACATCCACGACAGGGATTTACTCAAGATTTGGGAAAAACTGCCGAAAAGCATGTGGATTTAGCTTGTTCTGAGCAGGGGATGTAGGGAGAAGGTTGATGTCAGAGCATTATCGTGTCGTCTTTACCGGCCAAATCGAACCCGGCAATGACGTTGAACAGGTCATCGATCGTTTCAGCGAGAAATTCAAGCTGGATCGAAAAATGGCGGAAAAGGTCGTTCGCGCCAATCGGCCGGTCTCACTCAAGAAGGAGTTGACGCTCGACAAGGCCGAGAAGTATCTGAAGGTGCTGCACCTGGTCGGTATGCAGGTCGAAATCGACCCCAAACCGCCCGTGCCTGAACCCGAGCCGGCCCCCGCCGCGTCCGCTTTCGAACTCGAACCCCTGGATCATGGCGGCGGCGACACCACCGAGGTGCTGGATCCATCGCCCGCGCTCGACCGTTGTCCCAAATGCGGTTCGACCCACATGCAGATGGGAATCTGCCAGGATTGCGGTATCGTTGCGGCCAAGTATCTCGCTGCCAGAGCGGATCAAGGCGAAGAGAGCGGCGCTGCCAGCGCCAATCCCTACAGCGCTCCAGAGGCCAATCTGGAAGAGCCGACAGAGAACCACATGAACGGCCCCGTCGGCGTGCCTGCCGGCAACGGCCTGGCCTGGATCGGCAAGGGGTGGTGGCACTTCAAATCCTCGCCGCTGGCCTGGATCGGTTCTATCGTGGTCTTTTTCGTGATTTCGCTGGTGCTGGCCTTCATCCCCTTTTTCGGCAGTATCGTTTCGACACTGATCGGTCCGGTGATCCTGGCGGGATTCATGTACGGCTGCGCCGAGCAGGATCAGGGCGGGGATTTTTCGGTCTCTCATCTGTTCGTCGGTTTCTCCAACAATGTGGGGCAACTGATGCTGGTGGCGGTCTTCTACTTTCTCATGATGATCGGGGTCGGTATCGTCATGGTCGGCGGGGTATTTGCAATTATGGGCGGCGTGACCGGGTTGGAGAATCCGGAGGCCATGGCCATGATGAACCCCGGTCCGATACTGGGCATCGTGGCGCTGGGCCTGCTGCTGTTCATGCCGGTCATCATGGCCTATCTGTTTGCACCGGCGCTGGTCATGCTCGACGATCTCACAGCGCTGGAGGCGATGAAATACAGCTTCATCGGCTGCTGGAAAAACATGCTGCCCATGTTCGTCTTCGGCCTGGTGGGCATGGTCCTACTCTTCATCGGTTCTCTGCCTCTGCTGCTCGGGCTGCTGGTTGTGACTCCGATCCTGACCGCCGGCGTCTATGCCGCCTACCGCGATATCTATTTCGCATGACAGGCGTGCGTTGATCGGTGGAGGTGCGTGCTGCAGGGAAGTCTGACGACCTGATCGATACCCTCGGGTTCTACGAGATCCCGGAGGGTGTCCGCCTGGAGTTCCGTCTGGCCGGACCGGTGGTGAGGGCCAGCGCCTGGGCCATCGATGCCTTGATCCGGGCGGGTCTCTATCTGTTGCTCTCGATGGTTCTCGGTCTTCTGGGCGGTGTCGGCATGGCCTTGCTCCTGATCGGATTTTTCATCATCGAGTGGTTCTATCCGGTGTTGTTCGAAATCCACAACGGCGCCACACCGGGCAAGCGTTCCATGGGAATACAGGTGATACAGGACAACGGGCTTCCGGTGACGCCGGCCGCCTCGGTGATCCGCAACTTTTTGCGCATCGCCGACTTTCTGCCGCTGTTCTACGCTACAGGACTGATCGCCATGATGTGCAATCGGGAGTTCAAGCGTCTGGGCGATCTGGCCGCCGGCACCCTGGTGGTCTACCGGGAAGAGAAACGGGATCGGGTGCATCCCCCGTCGGACAAGGTCGAGAAGCCGCCGCTGCAGTTGACGGAGGAGGACCAGCTGACTCTGTTGGCTTTCAGTGAGCGGGCCGAGGATCTCTCCAGCGGTCGCCGCGAAGAGCTGGCGGCCCTGCTCGCTCCCTACACCCAGCGTCAGGGAGCGGCAAACGTGGCGGCCCTCTATGCCTACGCCAACTGGATCGTGAAGGGGCGCTGATGCGGCAGATAGCCTTCGAAAAAGAGTATCAACCGCTGTGGGATCAGCTGAGCGAGGTGATGGACGACCTGGAGCGACCGCGTGCCAAACGCCGGCTGGAGAGCGGACGGCTGGCCGAGTTCCCAATGCAGTATCGACGCCTCTGCAGCCACTATGCGCTGGCCCGCAGCCGCGGCTTCAGTCCCATGCTGGTCGACTATCTGCACCGGCTGGTGGTGCGTGGACACCCTTTGCTCTACAAGCGCGCCTCGGTCTGGGGTTGGCGCCTGCTGGCCTTCGTCGCTTTCGGTTTCCCCCAGGCCTTCCGGCGTCATCTGGGGGCATTCGCGATCTCGCTGCTGTTCTTTCTGCTTCCGGGTCTGTTGATGGGGACGGCCTGCTATCTGCAGGAGGATATGATCTACAGTGTGCTCGACGAGTCGACGGTGGCCAGTATGGAGAGCGCCTACGATCCGGCGAGCGATCACCCCGGGCGTTCCGAGGAGCGCAAGTCGGATACCGATGTCATGATGTTCGGTTTCTACATCCTCAACAACATCGGTATCGGTTTTCGCACCTTCGCTCTGGGCATACTGTTGGGCGTGGGGACTCTGTTCATTCTCATCTTCAACGGTCTCGTGATCGGGGGGGTTGCGGGACATTTGACCCAGCTCGGTTACATCGAAACCTTCTGGCCCTTCGTCAGCGGACATGGCGCCTTCGAGCTGACCGCCATCGTCATCTGCGGCGGCGCGGGACTGCTGATGGGGCGCGCGGTGGTGGCACCCGGGCCCGAGGGACGGCTGGCCAGCCTCAAGGCCAACGCCCTGGAGGCCCTGCAGCTGGTGATGGGCGCCGCTCTGATGCTGGTGGTGGCCGCCTTCATCGAAGCCTTCTGGTCCTCCTCGACGTTTGCGCCCGATATCAAATACGCCGTTGCTGCCGTGCTCTGGCTGCTGGTGATCCTCTATCTCTCCCTGATGGGAAGGAGCGGTCGTGGATCTCGCTAGGATCGCCGTCAAGCTGCGTCCGCGCACCCCCTGGGAAGGGATCGATCTGGGTTTCATGATGGCCCGGGAGTGGTTTCTGCCCCTGTGGTTGCTGTGGATGATCTCGGCCCTGCCGTTGATGCTGCTGATCGGTCTGCTGCCCATGGAGCTGTTCTGGAAACTGCTGGCGCTCTGGTGGTTCAAGCCGCTCTACGAGCCACCGCTGCTCTATTGGCTGGGGCGGCGCATGTTCGGAGAACGTCCCAGTTGGCGCGAGCTGCGTCAGGCCTGGAGTCGGGCCACGCTGCCCCAGCTGTTCGCCAATCTGAGCTGGCGACGGTTCAATCCGGCACGTTCGTTCGTCATGCCGGTCAGCGTGCTGGAGCGCTTGCGCGCCAAGGCACGTTCCGATCGCATCCGGGTGCTCAGCCGTAAATCCAACGCCGCCAGCTGGCTGACCATCATCGGCATCCACTTCGAATCCATTTTTCAGCTGGGATTCTTTCTTCTGCTGGCCATGCTGGTGCCGGAAGAACTCGCCGGCGATCTGTTGCAGGATTTCCTGCTCGTTTCCGACGGAGTCAAGGAGTGGGGACTGCTCTGTAGCGCGTTGCTGGCCATGTCGATGATGGCGCCTTTCTATGTGGCCGGTGGATTCGCGCTCTACCTGACGCGGCGCAGCGAGCTGGAGGGGTGGGATATCGAACTGGGACTGCGCGCCATGGTTCGCCGCCAGTCCCGATCCAAGGGTCTTGCCGCCGGCCTGGCCGCACTGCTGTTCGGGGGCGCCTTGATCCTGGGGGCCCCCGCCACCCCGCTACAGGCGGCGGAAGAGGTTGAATGGCAGCCGACCGGATGGCAGCAGATCGATCGCCGGCAGGTGCGCGAGGCCATCGATGCGGTGCTTGCGGACGAGACCTTCGGCCGGGTGCAGGAGGCAACCCGCTGGCGCTACATCGGAGAAGATGCTCAGGATCAAGTGGATGACAACCCGCTGCAGGAGTGGCTGTCGGGTTTCAGTCAGGGACTGGCCGCCATTAGCGAGCTGCTGTTGTGGCTCACCGTCGGCGGGGTACTGGCCTACCTGCTCTACTGGTTCATCAACAACCGGAGCTGGAATCCGGGCGCATTCGCCGCGTCGAAAAACGGCCGCGAACTGCCCACCGAGATCGCCGGCCTCGATCTGCGACCGGAGAGTCTGCCCGACGACCCTGCGAGCGAGGCCGAACGCCTGATCGAGGGGGGCGATTTTCGCGGCGCCCTGAGCTTGCTCTACCGGGCGGCACTCTCGGTGCTGATCCATCAGCATGCACTGGAAATTCCGCTGGGCGCCACGGAGGGGGAGTGCCAGGGGTTGGTCGCCCGCCAGCTCGAGGCCACCCTGTCCGGTTGCTTTTCCGCGCTGACCCGCGTTTGGCAGCGTCTGGCCTATGCCCACCAGCCGCCTGAGCGGGAGCGTGCCTTGACGCTCTGTCGGGAGTGGCGGAGCTGCTTTGGAGAGGCGGATGTCCAGGGTTAACTCCACTCACCTGGCGATGGGCCTACTCGGCCTGCTGATTATCGGCGGGTACACCGGGTGGTTTCTGGCAAACTTCGAGCAGGAGACCTACCAGAGACGCAGCGAGATGTCGGCGGAGGCCCGCCGCAACCCACTGCTGGCCGCCGAGCGGTTGCTCAATCGGCTGGGGCAGCAGGCAGAGAGCCGTTCCGGACGCCAGTTCCTCATCTATCCGCCCGCGGAGAGCGGCGTACTGCTGGTCCGGGATCTGGGCGCGCCCCTGCCATCGGACCGGGTCGACGCGCTGCTGGCCTGGGTGGAGGCCGGCGGTCGGTTGATCGCCACCCCCGGCCGGCTGCAGGACGACGAGCTTCGGCGGCCTCTGCTGGAGGCCTTTGGCGTGGATCTCGTCCAGCTGTGGGACATTGAGGGGCTCGATCTGCTGAAGGAGGTGGCGGAGGAGGGCGACGTAGAGCCAACGCAGACCATGGCGGTCGCGCTGCCCAACGCTGACGAGACCCCCCTCGAGATCGAATTCGACGGCGACCGCTGGTTCGAGGTGAATTACGATGGCGACTACTGGTTGACGCCGTCCGAAGACGAGCCCCACCTGCTGATCTTTGCCTACGGCAGGGGGTATGTGACTTTTCTCAGCGACAGCGGTTTTTTCGATAATGACCGCATCGGCGACTATGATCATGCCTCCCTGTTGGCAGAGCTGGTCGCCGGCCCCGATCGGGTCTGGCTCCTCTACAGCTCCCAGATGCCCTCGCTGCTGGAGTTGATCTGGCGCTGGGCGCCCTACCTGGTGATCAGCCTGACACTGCTTGCGGTCCTGTCGCTCTGGCGCATGGGGCGGCGCAGCGGCCCGCGCATTGTCAGCGGGCAGCAGCAGCGGCGGGATCTGCTGGAACATCTACAGGCGGCGGCGGAATTCAATTGGCGCACCGATCCATCGGCGAGCCTGCTGCAGCAGGCTCGCAAACAGGTGGAGAAGCGTTGGATGATGAGCCATCCCCAGCTCCACCATCTGGATCGAACGGAGCGTTGCGCATGGCTGGCAGAGCGCACCGGCATGACGCCGCAGGCGATCGAGCTGGCCCTCTACACCGATCAGGCCGAGGGCGGCCAACTGATCAAGATCACGGCAAACCTGCAGCGGCTGTTGACGGCACTGCATCCGCAAGGCAACAAGAGATGACAATGGAAGAGAACAACCCTACACCGATAGACGAGGCCCTGATGAGGCGGGCGCGTGGACTGGAAAGCGAGATCGCCAAGGCGGTGGTCGGACAGGCGCGGGTGATTCACGAAGTGATGCTGGCGCTGCTCTCGGCCGGACATGTGCTGGTCGAGGGGGTGCCGGGGCTCGGCAAGACTCTGCTGGTGCGCAGCCTGGCGGCGGCGGTGCAGGGCGAGTTCAGCCGCATTCAGTTCACCCCCGACCTGATGCCGAGCGACATCTCCGGCCATATCATGTTCGACATGAAAAGCGAGAACTTCCGGGTGCGCAAGGGACCGGTCTTCTGCAACCTGTTGCTGGCCGACGAGATCAACCGCTCGCCGGCCAAGACCCAGTCGGCCCTGCTGGAGGCGATGCAGGAGCAGCAGGTCACCATCGAGGGACGGACCTTTCCCCTCACGCCGCCGTTCCTGGTGCTGGCGACCCAGAACCCCATCGAGCAGGAGGGCACCTATCCGCTGCCCCAGGCTCAGCTCGACCGCTTCCTGCTCAAGGTGCTGATCGACTATCCGGAGGAGGACGAGGAGCAGCGGCTGGTGCGCCAGGTGACCCTGGACTCGGTGGCCGACCAGCTCGACACCTCGGCCGTGCGGCCCTTGCTGCAGGCGGCGGAGATTCCACTGATTCAATCCCATGTGGCGGGTCTGCAGATGGACGAGGAGATCGTCAACTACGCGGTGCGACTGGTGCGTGCGGCGCGGGATTGGAACGGCATCGATGCCGGTCCCGGTCCGCGCGGCTCCATCTCCCTGCTGCGCGCCGCCCGCGCGGAGGCCTTTCTGCAGCAGCGCGATTTCGTCACCCCCGACGACGTCAAGGCGGCCGCCCTGCCGGTGCTGCGACACCGCATCCGCCTCTCCACCGATCTGGAGATCGAGGGCTACCGGCCGGACGACGTGCTGCGCGATCTGCTCGATAACATTCCCGCGCCGCGCCAGTGATTCCCGCCGCCCGCCTCATCGCCGCAGTCGCCACACTCAGCCTGCTGGGACTGGCGGCGATCTGGATACCGACGTTGGTGGCGGGTTGGAAACTGCTGGCGGCGATGCTGATGGCCATCGCCCTGCTCGACCTCTGGCGCCTGCGTCGCGATGCCACACCGCAGGTCACCCGCGAGCTGCGCACCAGTATGCCGGTGGGGGTCTGGTCCTGGGTCGGACTGCAGGTGGAGAACCGGCGTCAGCGTGCGCTGCAACTGAAGGTTCACGATCACTATCCCGGAGATTTCGCAGCGGACGGTCTGCCGCGGGAGATCCGGCTTCCCGCCGAACGGCAGGTGCGCGTCCGCTATCGGGTCAAGCCGCGCCATCGCGGCGACGGTGACTTCACCGGTGTCGATCTGGTGCTGCGCTCGCCCCTGGGACTCTGGTGGCAGAAGCGCTTCGTGCCGTTGGCCGAGCGGGTGCGGGTGTTTCCCAACTTCCGCGAGATCGCCCACTTCGCCCTGCTGGCGACCGACAACCATCTGAGCCAGATGGGGGTCAGGCGGCGCCAGCGTCGCGGTGAGGGCAGCGACTTCCACCAGCTGCGCGAATACCGCACCGGCGATGCCATGCGCCAGATCGACTGGAAGGCGACCTCCCGCTACCGTCGCTTGATCTCCAAGGACTATCAGGACGAACGGGACCAGCAACTGGTGTTCATGCTCGACTGCGGCCGTCATATGCGTCACCAGGATGCCGAGGGGGCCCATCTCGACCACGCCCTCAACGCCATGCTGCTGCTCAGTTACGTGGCCGAGCGTCAGGGGGATGCGGTCGGCTTTCTCAGCTTCGGCGGCCAGACCCGCTGGCAGCCTCCGATGAAGGGGGGCGGGGTGGTGCGACGCCTGCTCGACCGTACCTATGACATCGACTCCACCCTGGAGGCGGCAGACTACATGGCTGCCGCCCATCAGTTGATGCCGCTGCAGCGGCGCCGTGCCCTGGTGGTGATCCTCACCAACAGCCGCAACGAAGAGAGCGCCGATCTGCTCAAGGCCGCCAAACTGCTTTCGCGGCGTCATCTGGTGGTGATCGCCGATCTGCGTGAGCAGGCCCTCGATCGGACCCTGCAGCAGCCGGTGCACGATCTTCGCTCGGCCCTGATGTTCCAGGGCGTGGTCGACTACCTGTCGGCACGGCGCGAATCACATGAGGCCCTCAATTATCAGGGCTCCCTGATCGTCGACAGCGAGCCGCGCAAGCTGGCGATCAATCTGGTCAATGCCTATCTGGACGTGAAGGCGTCGGGACGGCTTTGATTGAGTTTTTAGTTATGAGTTTTAAGTTTTTAGTAGATGAGTTCGCTGCGCTCACCGGTCATGGATTTCCCCCTCTCCCTGGCCCTCTCCCGCAAGGGGAGAGGGGAAGTGCTTTTCCAGTGCATCGACAACTTCCTGTCAGGTCGTGGAATCAAGCCGTTTGTTCGCTCCGGCACTTTATCCGTGCGTTCCCTCTCCCCTTGCGGGAGAGGGTCAGGGAGAGGGGGTATAAAACCGTGAGCGCAGCGAACTCATCTACTAAAAACTCAACACTCATAACTCATAACTCATTCCCTACTCCCTGCTATAATGCGGGCTCATTTCCCACAGGCATCTGCTGAAATGGAAAACGGTCAGGACCCAGTCAAGAAACCCCGGCGCGGTATCTACCTGCTGCCGAATCTGTTTACAACCGCGGCGCTCTTCGCCGGTTTCTACGCCATCCTCGCCGCCGTCAACGGCAAGTTCGAAACGGCGGCGGTGGCGATCTTCGTGGCCATGCTGCTGGACGGGGTCGACGGCCGGGTGGCCCGGCTGACGAAAACCCAGAGCGCGTTCGGCGCCGAATACGACAGCCTCTCCGACATGGTCTCCTTCGGCCTGGCGCCGGCCCTGGTGGTTTTCATCTGGGCCTTGAGCGATCTGGGCAAGTTCGGCTGGCTCGCCGCTTTCATCTATACCGCCAGCGGCGCCCTGCGCCTGGCCCGTTTCAATACCCAGGTCGGCATCGCCGACAAGAAGTATTTCCAGGGTCTGCCCAGTCCGTCGGCGGCAGCCATCGTGGCCGGTAGCGTCTGGCTGGGCGTCGACTACGGACTGGACAGTTCCACCGCCGGTGTTCCCGCGGCCATCCTGACCACGGTGGTCGGCCTGTTGATGGTGAGCAATTTCCGCTATCACAGCTTCAAGGAGATCGATTTCCACGGCAAGGTGCCTTTCATCGTGCTGGTGGTGGTGGTGGTGGTACTGGCCATCATCCAGACCCACCCCCCGACGGTGCTGTTTCTGCTGTTTCTGGCCTACGCCGTTTCCGGGCCCACGCTGACCCTGATTCAGTTGCGCAGGCGTCGGGAGCAGCGGAGCGGCCCCGAGCAGACAAACGATACGGAATCGCAGGATCAGTGATCCCTGCATAATGATAAAATCGGTGCCGACGGCGCTACCCGAGCAGATGCCGATCGGTGCCTGAATACGGCCGGAGAACCTCCATGAGTCAATCGGATCAGCTGATCATTTTCGATACCACCCTGCGCGACGGCGAGCAGAGCCCCGGCGCCTCCATGACCAAGGACGAGAAGGTCCGCATCGGTAAGGCGCTGGAGAAGCTGCAGGTGGATGTGATCGAGGCCGGATTCCCGATCGCCAGCCCCGGCGATTTCGAGGCGGTGGCGGCGGTGGCCAAGGCGGTCAAGGACTCCACCGTGTGCGGTCTGGCCCGGGCCCTGGACAAGGACATCGACCGCGCCGGCGAGGCCCTGCGCGAGGCCAACTCCGGACGCATCCACACCTTCATCGCCACCTCGCCCATCCACATGCAGCAGAAACTGCGGATGTCGCCGGACGAGGTGGTGGCCCAAGCGGTGCACGCGGTGAAGCGGGCGCGCCAGTACACCGACAACGTGGAGTTCTCGGCCGAGGACGCGGGGCGTTCCGAGATCGACTTTCTCTGCCGCATCTTCGAGGCGGTGATCGACGCCGGCGCCACCACCCTCAATGTGCCCGACACCGTGGGTTACGCCATGCCGCATCAGTTCGGCGAGATGATCAGGACCCTGCGCGAGCGCATCCCCAACGCCGACAAGGCGATCTTCTCCGTGCACTGCCACAACGACCTGGGACTGGCTGTGGCCAACTCCCTGTCGGCGGTGAGCAATGGCGCGCGCCAGGTGGAGTGCACCATCAACGGCCTCGGCGAGCGGGCCGGCAACGCCTCGCTGGAGGAGATCGTGATGGCGGTGCGCACCCGCCCCGACATCTTCCCCTGCCACACCCGACTCGATACTACTCAAATCGTCACCTGTTCCAAACTGGTCTCCAACATTACCGGTTTCCCGGTGCAGCCCAACAAGGCGATCGTCGGCGCCAACGCCTTTGCCCACGAGTCGGGCATCCATCAGGACGGGGTGCTGAAATCCCGCGAGACCTACGAGATCATGCGCGCCGAGGATGTGGGCTGGAGCCAGAACCGCATGGTGCTGGGCAAGCACTCGGGACGTAACGCCTTCCGTACCCGGCTGGAGAGTCTCGGCATCGTGTTCGAGGCGGAGGAGGAGCTCAACAGCGCCTTCTCCCGCTTCAAGGACCTGGCTGACAAGAAGCACGAGATCTTCGACGAGGATCTGCAGGCCCTGGTCACCGACACCAGGATCGAGTCGGTGAACGAGCGGGTCAAGCTGGTCTCGCTCAAGGTCTGTTCCGAGACCGGCGAAACCCCGACCGCCCAGATTGTGCTCGGCATGGACGGCGAGGAGGAGCCAGGTCAGGCCATCGGCGGCGGTCCGGTGGACGCCACCTTCAAGGCCATCGAGAGCATCGTCAACAGCGGCACCCAGCTGCAGCTCTATTCGGTCAACAACATCACCAGCGGCACCGATGCCCAGGGCGAGGTGACCGTGCGCCTGGAGAAGGGCGGACGCATCGTCAACGGTCAGGGCGCCGACACCGACATCGTCATCGCCTCGGCCAAGGCCTATATCAACGCGGTGAACAAGATCCTGGAACCGGTCACCAAGGCCCATCCACAGACCGGCGACGTGTAAGCGCATCGCGATGATCGAGCGGCAGCGGCATCACGACTACCTCAAGGCCATGGGGGTCACCCTCTGGCAGCGCAGGCAGCAGGTGACAGCGGAGGCCGAGACTCCCGAACCCCTCCCTCCCGCGGAGAATCCGCCGTCCGTCGCTGCCGTGCCGCCTCAGCCGGAACCCGTCATCGAGACCCCGCCGGTCGTCACGCGTGGCGATAGGGGCGGGATGGACTGGTCGGCCCTGCGCGAGCGGGTGCGCGACTGCCGCGCCTGCGGCCTGAGGGCCGGCTGCAGCCAGACCGTGTTCGGGGTCGGCAACACCCAGGCCGACCTGCTGGTCATCGGCGAGGCGCCAGGGGCCGACGAGGACCGTCAGGGCGAACCCTTCGTCGGCCGCGCCGGGCAGCTGCTCAACGCCATGCTGCTGGCCATGGGCTACCAGCGGGAGTCGGTCTTCATCGCCAATATCGTCAAGTGCCGCCCGCCCGACAACCGGGATCCCAAGCCGGAGGAGGCGCTGCAGTGCGAACCCTATCTGCTGCGCCAGGTCGAGCTGATCCGTCCGCGCATGATTCTCGCCGTGGGCCGCATCGCGGCGCAGAACCTGCTCAAGACCGACATCACCGTGGGCAAGCTGCGGGGCCGTATCCACGCCTTCGGCGAGCGACGCATCCCCCTGGTGGTGACCTATCACCCCGCCTACCTGCTGCGCTCCCCGGATCAGAAGGGGAAGGCCTGGCAGGATCTGCAACTGGCACTCTCCGGCTTGCGGGGTGAGGCCTTTTGAGCGCCCAGCTGCGCGATCCCCTACTGAATCTGCGCCCGATGCGGGAGGAGGACCTGCGTCAGGTGCTGGCGATCGAACAGGTCGCCTACCCGTTTCCCTGGACCCTGGGCATCTTTCAGGATTGTCTGCGTGTCGGCTACTGCTGCTGGGTAGTGGTGCTGGATAAACGGGTGATCGGCTATGGCGTGATGTCGGTGGTGATCGACGAGTCCCACATCCTCAATCTCTGCATCCATCCCGAGTGGCAGGGCAGGGGGTTGGGGCGAAAGCTGATTCAGCGGTTGCTGAAGGTCGCCCGCCAGCACGGCGCGGAGACCGCTTTTCTCGAGGTGCGCGAGAGCAACCTGGCGGCCCTGGCCCTCTACGACAAGCTGGGCTTCATGGAGATCGGTCGCCGCCGGGACTACTATCCTGCCGCTGACGATGAGCGGGAGGATGCGCTGGTGATGTCGCTGGAGTTGTGAATCCCATGCGCTCTAACTCGAATGGTACTTACTCAAGCGATAAGCGCATGTTTAGCGGGCCCGATTCACCTGGAATCGGTGCGGCTTGCCGCACCGGAATCCTACGATAACCCTGCTCTATTTCGTTCAAGTAAGCGCCATTCGTCCCTGACTCTGAATCGATCAGACGATCTCGTCGACGGTCTGGGGCTCGCTGTGCAGGCTGCCGCCAGCGCCGATGGCGGCGAACGATGCAATGGCGCGTCTGCCCAGCGGTGTGACACTTGTCGCCCGGGCATCCGAAGTGCCGTCTCTATTTTCCTGCAGATCCTGTCGATTCTGCTGCAGTTCTGCGCGCCGCTGCGCGCCGATTTCGCTGCGCGCCGCGGCGGCCATCGCGGTGGCCGCCGCG
>JBNLGI010000207.1:0-28377 GCA_050305975.1 Sedimenticolaceae bacterium
GTCGACCTGGGTGATGTCGCCGGTGATCACGGCGGTGGAGCCGAAGCCGATGCGGGTGAGGAACATCTTCATCTGCTCCGGCGTGGTGTTCTGCGCCTCGTCGAGGATGACGAAGGATTCGTTCAGGGTGCGCCCGCGCATATAGGCCAGGGGGGCGATCTCGATCACGTTGCGCTCCACCAGCTTGGCCACCTTCTCGAAACCGAGCATTTCGTAGAGGGCGTCGTAGAGGGGCCGCAGATAGGGATCGATCTTCTGCGCCAGATCGCCGGGCAGGAAGCCGAGCCGTTCGCCCGCCTCCACCGCCGGGCGCACCAGCAGCAGGCGCCGCACCTGGTCCCGCTCCATGGCTTCCACCGCGGCGGCCACCGCCAGGTAGGTCTTGCCGGTGCCTGCCGGCCCCACGCCGAAGTTGATGTCGTGGGTGAAGATCTTGTGCAGATACTCCTTCTGATTCGGACCCCGTGGGCGCACCATGCCGCGCCGGGTCTTGATCACGGTCTCCGGCAGGTCGTCGGCCGTCTTCTCCAGCAGGGCGTCGACGCCCGCCTCCTGCAGGTACAGATGGACCCGCTGCGGGTCGAGGGTCTCGCGGTCGGCGGCCCGGTAGAGGTCGTGGAGCACCTGCTCGCCGGCACGGATGGCGTGGCGCTCGCCGATCAGTCTGAAGTGGTTGCCCCGGTTGTTGATCTCGATGCCGAGACGGCGTTCGATGTGGCGCAGGTTCTCGTCCAGCTGGCCGCAAACGTTGGCCAGCTGTTCATTGTCCAGGGGTTCGAGAAGAAGATCGATGGATTCGGGGTGTTCGGCCAAAGGGGAGATCCTGAGCGGTGAGAATGAGAATGGACGCGATCAGTCGTTGACGGCACGGTCGGCCGGCGCCAGCCACTCGCCGCGCAGGGAGTTGGGCAGCGCCTCGGTGATGCGCACATCGACGAACTGGCCGATCAGCTCGGCGGGGCCGTCGAAGTTGACCACCCGGTTGTTCTCGGTGCGTCCGGCCAGCTGGTTCGGGTCCTTCTTCGCCGGCCGCTCCACCAGGATGCGCTGCAGCGTGCCGACCATCTGCCGGCTGATGCGCTGGGCCTGGGTGTTGATCAGCTGCTGCAGCCGCTCCAGCCGCTGCTGCTTGAGCTCCAACGGGATGTCGTCAGGCAGGTCGGCCGCCGGGGTGCCGGGACGGCGGCTGTAGATGAAGCTGAAAGAGTGATCGAAACCGATCTCCTCGATCAGTTTCAGGGTCGCTTCGAAGTCGGCCTCGGTCTCGCCGGGGAAGCCGACGATGAAGTCGGAGGAGATGGTGATGTCGGGGCGGATCTCGCGCAGGCGGCGGATCTTGGCCTTGTACTCGAGAGCCATGTGGCCCCGTTTCATCTGCGCCAGGATACGGTCGGAGCCCGACTGCACCGGCAGGTGGAGAAAACTGACCAGCTCCGGTACCTGGCCGTAGACCTCGATCAGGGAGTCGGAGAACTCTACCGGATGGGAGGTGGTGAAGCGGATGCGGTCGATCCCCTCCACCGCCGCCACGTACTCGATCAGCAGGGCCAGGTCGGCCTCGCCGCCGTCGGCCATCTCGCCCCGATAGGCGTTCACGTTCTGCCCCAGCAGGTTGATCTCGCGCACCCCCTGGGCCGCCAGCCCGGCCACCTCGGCAATGACGTCGTCGAAGGGGCGGCTGATCTCCTCGCCGCGGGTGAAGGGGACCACGCAGTAGGTGCAGTACTTGGAGCAACCCTCCATCACCGAGACGAAGGCGGTGGGACCCTCGGCGCGGGGCTCGGGCAGACAATCGAACTTTTCGATCTCGGGGAAGGAGACATCCACCACCGGGGTGCGCTGGAGGCGCGCCTGGCGGATCATCTCCGGCAGCCGGTGCAGGGTCTGGGGGCCGAACACCAGATCCACGTAGGGCGCCCGCTCGCGGATCGCCTCCCCCTCCTGGCTCGCCACGCAGCCGCCGACGCCGATGATCAGGTCGGGATTCTTCAGCTTCCAGGGGCGCCAGCGTCCAAGCTGGGAGAAGACCTTCTCCTGCGCCTTCTCGCGGATAGAGCAGGTATTGAGCAGCAGTATGTCGGCCGCCTCCGGCTCGTCGGTCAGCTCCAGACCCTCGGCCGCGCGCAGGCCGTCCGCCATGCGCGACGAATCGTACTCGTTCATCTGGCAGCCAAAGGTTTTGATGTAGAGTTTTCCGGCCATTTCGCTCTGTATCGGGATTGCAAACCGCCATTTTAGCGGCACGCTTCCCTACAGCTCAATGCCGGCGTGCCCCGGAATGGCTACAGTTTCAGGATTCCGCACGCAAATTCGCCTTTGCCGGCACCGAAAAACCCTGCCACCACCATTCTCAAGCCGCCGAGGGGACTCCCGGATTCAGTCTGTAGCCCGAATGCAGCGAAGCGAAATCCGGGCTACTGCTTCAGCAGCGCTATCCGGCCCTGATTGGGCACCACATCGATCAGCACCTTGCCGTCACTGCCGATCGCGCACGCCAGCGGTAGCTGTCCCTGCATCGCCGTGCAGGATGTCCAGTCGCTTGGAACGGTGACGATGAGCGTCAGCGGTTCGTCATAGAGCGGTCCTAGGGTCGAGGTCAGATCGAAATAGATCCGGTCGGAACAGGCCTGGTGCAGACGAAGATTCGAGCGCTGCGCCTCCTGGGTATACTTGTAGAGCTCGATGGCACCCGCCACCCAGACCCTGTCCGTCACGCCCGCGACCCGATCCAAAAACGTTTCCAGCTCGGCAAACTGCACGCCAGCGTTGCCGCCGTCCGTGGTGCCTGTATTGGTGTAGTCCTCACAGTTGTCCGAATCGGTACTGAGAATGCCGTGAAAACAGGCCTGGTAGACAACGCCATTGTCGATTGCCTGATTGACGCCGGCGCTCACGATATCACCACCTGAGTTTACACACTGTCCGGCGCCATTCAGGCTCAGACTCGGATGACCGCAGTACATGACCTCCGCCGTCGATCCTGTGGGCACGGAAAAGGCGGGATTGGGCAGCGCCTGATAGGTCGGCCCGAGGTAGGTCTGTCGCTCGATGTTGCTAAGATCGCTCAATATGGCCACCTCATCCTTGGGCGGCCAGGGCCAGGCGACACTGCTGCTGTTGTTGAATGCGATCAATGAGGCGTTCTTTTTCAGGGGCAGACCATGGCGGATTTCCCAGATCACATTCGACGCCTGTTCGACCTCCGATCGCCACAGGGTGGGACTGGTTTCATAGGAGTGGTTCATGGTGTGATTGGCCAGCTCCTGCCCCTGGCCCGGCGACGCCCGCCATCTGTCCGCCAGCACGATAGTCTCGCCAGTCCCCGGGTGTACGACCGAAGCGTTGAAGCCGTCCCTGCCCGGATTGACGTACCAGGTCCCGGTGAGCCCACGATCGCCGAAGGCCTTGAGGCCACACAAGGCATGCCCCAGCGTACTGTCATCGAAACGTATGATCATCGCCCCTTGTCTGTTTCCTCGCCAGCGCGCCACCTGGAGATCCACCGGGCTCGCCGGCGCGGCGCAGCTGGTCGGCGTCAGTTCGAGAACGGCGGCCTGCACATGGGTGGAGATCAGACCGGGGGCATGGGCTGCGCTATCGGCGGTGTATTCATAGGGACCGGGTTCATAGGCAGGACCCTGCGGGCGGGCAAGGCCGTCCCTATCGTCGACCACTTCGACGAATGTGCCATCTAGATCGATCAGACCCGCGACACCCTTGCCGATCAGGGGAGAGGAGGACTGCAGACGGTAGTCGTTCTCGCCGTGAACATCGGTATTGAAACGGACAAAGGTGGGATCGAGCGTCAGACTTCCGTGGGCGCCGGGATCCGCCCCACTGAAAGCGGCGCCATCCGAGTTCCAGGAGAAGTTGTAGTCGGCTACTCCGGTTCCGCCGCTGATTTTGATGGGATTGCCTGTGATGTTCTGCGCCGTATGGTTGTCGCAATCGACCGTAACATTGTTGAACACGGTGTAATTGGTCACATCGGTCATGGTGATGCAATCCCCGGGGATGTGGGCGAGGGTTCCCGGGTTCAAATAGGAATCGATGACATCATCGATTTTCGCCTTGAGCAGATTGTTGTAGATATTCGCGTTCCTGATTGCGAAGCCGTTCGGCCGGACACTGATACCTACGTCGCGATACTCGAATAGGTTGTTCCTGATCGTGATACTGTCCCTGTCCGACCCGCCGCTACCGTTGAAGATGACGCCTTTACTGACATGAAAGTTGCTCCAGCAACGGTTTCTCTCGATGGTAAGCCCGCTGACCTCCCTCAGATCGAAACAATCCGCGTGGGCGTTGTGGATCGGATCCGGCAGGTAGTAGTTGTTCGAATCCAGGGGATCGCTGTAGTTGGCGATGGTGTTGTGGCTGATCTTATGATTGCTGCCCACGAGGATCATACCGTCGGCATCGTCTCCATTGGCGACATTGACGCTGGAGAGCTTGGGATGGAAGGCCACCACCTCCAGGATGTTGTTGCTCTCCACCCTGCCGTGATCGCCTCGAATGACCATGCCGGCCTGCCCGTTGTAACTGAGCGTATTACCCCCAATGGTGTACTCAGTGGCTGATGCGGAGGCCACATTGATACCGTACATCGGGCAGTCGTGTATTCGATTGCCGAGAATCTCGACACCCTGAGAGGCATTGATGACCACACCGCTGCCCGAGGCCGGCTGCTCGATATCGAGTCCGTACAGCGTGACATAGCTGCCATTGATCGTGATGCCGCCATTGAGTTTCGCAGCGTGCGGGGTTTCGGAGCGGATGGTGATCCGCTCACTGAGAGTGCCGCTGACGTTGACGTTCACCTGCCCGTAGTAGTAGCCACGCCGCACGATCAGGGTGTCGCTGGGCTGCAGTTGGCTGACGGCATACTGGATACTCCGCCAAGGTGCGGTATCCGTACCATGGAGGGCATCGTCGGCAATGTTCGAACCGCTGGCGGAGACGTAGTAAATGTTGCCCGCTATCGGCGGTAGCTGAGGGTCTGTGTTACAGCCGCTCCAGTCTCCCCATTCGCCGGCGGAGGAGCAGCTGCGGGTATGCGTTCCGATCAGCCCCTCGCTGGTGCAGCTGTCCGTCTGTGTTTCTCCCGCATCACAGGATGCCGTGTTCCCAGTACCCGGATTGGTGGGATCGATCGGATCAGCTGGATCAGTCGGATCGGCTGTAGTGGTGCCTTGTGAGCCGTCGCCACCGCCGCCGCAAGCAGAAAGCAAGGCCGCAGAAAACACCATCAGACAAAAGAGAATTATGCGCATCTGAATTTCCTGGCATATTTTGGGGTTGCCACATCATCTCAACGAGATTGATATGAATGTGTCAACAACACCCCTTCCAATTCAGGCACTTGATCTCAGTTTCATCTCATAATTAAGAACCAATATCCTCCTGCAACCTCACGCAAACACTCAACACCACCCTCTCCATCCGACACACGTCAGCCTACCCCGAACACCCGGTTCAGCCTGAAACCTGGCCACGCCCATCGACCCGCTCCTCTGTCTCCCGGATTATTCCCGATCCTTGCGCAAAGGCCGACAGCTGCCGCCACAGGAGTATCCGGCATGGTACTCACAGATACAGACCTCGTCCTCACTACAGCCGTATGTCGTGATTTTGCCTCCCTCGAGCGGCCCGTTGGAATCCACTACGGTGCAGCGTTTCACCGGCACCGGGGGATCCAGGGTGGCACTGGGCGCCATGAGCGTTCCTTTGGCGACCTCCCGCTCCGCCTGTTCGGCGGCGGACACCGGTAATAAGGCACATGAGAGCATGCATGGGATAGTCACCCAAAGGACCGCGCTTACTCGCTGAAAGCTCATTGTTCCACTCCGCAATAGTTTGATGTGGCATGTCAGCTTTGGCGATAAATCCTGCATCCCGCCACGTGCTTCAATTCGGCCTATTGACACCTGTTGGTGATCGTCCCCACCAACTGCTCCCTGCGATCCAAATGCATCTGTAGACGCGAAACAGGCTTGAACAGCTCCTGCTTCTTGACCTGGCAATAACACTCCCTGAAGCTCGTGCCGCAGCGTGCATGCGCGTTGCCATGCCGGAATGCTCTTTCATGATCCTGTCTTGCTTGCTCGCGCTGCCCGGCCATGCTCGTCTGCCCCTTGGCGAATTCATCACCAAGCAGCTGACCGCAGCCCCCTTCGAAGGCGGACGGCGTTCTCCGCCGCAACAAGCTCGTCGCCACCTGCGAAGCCGCAGAAGGACTGCCACCTCGTGATAGCCGCCTGAGGCATTGACATACCCTGCCGCCTGGCCTTTGAGGAGATTGGCCACCACGCTCTTTGGATTGCCAGCCTCCAGTCCGGGATAGGCCAGCGAGGAGGGTGACGACGGTGGCGTTACCGGGGCTGCTCTGTCACTCTCGTCCAGCGGCTCTTCAGCCACCTTCTCAGGCGAATTTTGCAGATAATCGTCAAACAATCGGTCCATCTTCTCCGGCAGACGACCGAAATCCTCTTCAGCGCTGCTGTTGCATGGCCCTGGCTCAGGACCGGGCCCTGAAGGCCGGCGGCACCCGCTCAAGCATGGCCACACTGGACCGCCCGAGCGCGAAGTTCCCTTCCAGCGACTGCCGATCGTGGTCCGGGATACGCTGTCCGACCCGTTGCGGGAAAGCGTCGAAACAGCCTTGTGCCTGATCCTTCTCCCGGGCCTCTCCGCAGACGGCAACGACGCCGTTGTAGGCCCGCATGGAGTAGGCGATGCGCAACAGGTCATCATCCATTCTTGGGGTCCCCATCGGCATTCCCTGTGCCAGGACGATGGATGATGCCGACAGCGCCAACAGACCTGCACAGAGAACCCGATACAACCTTTTCATTTTTTCTCCACTGTTAGTCGCTCGGTTTTTCGATGGATTTCAGGTAAGCGTGCGCGAGGTGAAACTGACTCGAAACTCCGCACCCGGCTCCACATTCACCACATCCACCTTTCCGTTCATGGCGCCGGCCAGCTGATTGACCAGCGCCAGACCGATGCCCGTGCCCACGGTTTCGCGGGTCAGTTCATTCTCGGAACGGAAAAAGAGCGTGAAGATCTTGCGCATCTGATCCCGGGGTATGCCGGGCCCGTAGTCCCTGACGCTGAACACCACTTCGCCGTCTCGCCGACCGCTGCAGCCGATATCGATGGCGCGCCGCGACGCCTTGGCGGAAAACTTGACGGCGTTGTCCACCAGGTTGATGAAAATCTGGGTGAACGCGTCCAGGTCCACATCGAGCGTCGCCGATTCAGCCTCGGCATCGCAGGTGAAGCTCAGCTCGAAACCGGCCCGCTCCACCTGGGAGGCGATCTTGGAACGCAGGGTATCCATCAGCTCGCTCACCGTACGGGGCTTGGGACTCAACTGCAGACCATTGCGTGTCATGCGCGCCAGTTGCAGCACGTTGTTGATCAGCCGCGTCAGCCGCTCGCTCTCATCGTGGATGAACTCGTAGTACTCGCGCCGCTTCTCCTCGGGCGCCCAGCCTTCGCGCAGCATCTCGCCGTACATGCGGATGGAGGTGAGTGGGGTCTTTAACTCGTGACTCACGGCGGAGACGAAGTCCTGCTGCTGGCGGGCCAGCCTGATCTGCCCCAGACCGAGCCGGTAGATGAGCAGGAAACCGCCGCAGAGCACCACCACCAGCACCAGGGCGACCCAGGTGATGAGCCTGCCGCCGGGTCCGGCGGGCAGCCGGTTGATGCTGAAGATGAGCTCGACGCCTCCGAGGGGGGCGTCGAGGCGCGTATGAAACAGCAATTCGCCCCGCAGCTCGTTGCTGCCGGCGAGGTACTCCCGCTCGCTCTGACCGCTGAAAGCGGTGACGACGTCGCCCTGGTAGGCGACGATGAGATCGCTCATGCGCGACAGCGCCGTGGCGCGGAAGGCCTTCTCCAGCAAGCCATCGAGGAAGGCCTTCTGTTCGATGAGCAAGCCCTGGATAGTGCGCTGACCATCACGCCAGACCTTGCGGTAGAGGACGAAATGGCCGCTCTCCAGGCGGCTGAACTCGAAGGGATCGATCTCGCTTTCGAAGGTGCGAATGCGCAGATTCTCCAGTCCCGCCTGTTCCGAGGCGCCCGATTCGCGCGGCGATTCGCTGCGCTCCGCCATCTCGGGCTCGGGCAAGGCAGTGAGCTCCTTGCGCATGCGTCGCGCGGGCGACTCGCCACTCTGATCCAGCCCGTCGGTTTCAGCCTTCTCCTGCATGCGCTCGGCAGCGAAGCGTTGCTCCAGCTTCAGATCCTCGACCCTTCCCAGGGGGCTGGCCGCCTTGCTCTTCTTGGCCTCTTTCTGCAGCGCGGGGGCCTGACTGAGCTGATCGAAGACGGCCTGTCCCGCCAGTTGGGGAGCCGTCTCCTCCAGCGATTGCGGTGCCGCGGAAGTGACCGGGCTGGAGAGGGAGAAGCCTTCATCGCGAGGCGCCGGCTGCGGTATGGCCAGGCTTGCCGTCGAGCGCCCGGCGCCGGCTTCACTGTCGATTTCGGCTGTCCGCACCAGACGATTGCGGCTGAGGATCGATTGGATCCGTTGCGCCAGCTGCCGGCGCTGCGCCAGTTCGTCGGCGCCGACGCCGAAGGCCGAGGCCTCGGTCCCCGGCGCAGGCAGCAACGGCGTGCTGAAAGCACCCCCCGCATCCACCTGGAAATAGCCCAGGATACCGGGCAGCTGGCTGGTCAGCGGGTAGCCGGAGAGGGGCGAGCGCTCCACGTAGTTGGTGGCCGGATCGCCGGCGACCACCAAAAAGCCGTAGTCGGCGAAGCGGCGCGCCTCCTCCTCGGCGATCAGATCCGCTGCCTGCGCGCGGATACGATTGGCCAACTCCTCGGCCATCAGTCGGTGTTGATGAAACGCCTCCCACTTGAGCTGACTGTAGGCCTGATAGACGAGCACGCCCGTCGGCAGCGCGAGGGCGAGGAAAAAGAGCGCCAGCGCAAGGCGCAGTCGTCTCGGAGTCAGGCCTGCCAGCGCGCGGCGCATCGGTTCACTCGCTCATCAGTCTGTAGCCCGCTCCGCGCACGGTGACCAGGTAGCGCGGCTCGGCCGACAGGGGTTCGATCTTGCGTCGCAGTTTGGCGATGTGGATATCGACGGTGCGCGTCTCCAGGCCGAGATTTTTCGCATAGCCCCACACCTTGTGCAGCAGCTCCTCGCGCGGCACCGGGCGCTCGCGATGGGCGTGCAGGTAGCTCAGTATCTCCATCTCGCGGCGCGTGAACCGGCAGCTGGAGTCGCCATGGCGCGCCTCCAGGTTGGGTATATCGATGACGATGTCGTCGCCCAGCCGGATCTGCTCAAACTCCGCATCGCCGCCGCGCGAGCGGCGCAATACCGCCTGCACCCGCAGCACCAGCTGCGCCACGGAGAAGGGCTTGGCCACGTAGTCGTCGGCGCCCAGCGAGAGACCCTGGATGATGTCGTCATCGCTGGTCTTGGCGGTGAGCATGATGATGGGCTGGTCGCGATCCTGGGCGCGTATGCGGTCGCAGATCTCGAAACCGTCCATGCCCGGCAGCATCACATCGAGCAGCACCAGGTCGAAACGGCCGCTCAGTGCCAACCGCAAACCTTCCGGGCCCTCGGCCGCGCTCTCCACCTCGTAGCCGTGGTAGACGAAGACATCGATCAGCCCGGCGCGAATGGCGGCTTCGTCCTCGACGATGAGGAGGCGCTGTTTGGGTTTCATCCTTTCCATACCGGCTTGTCTCTGAGCGGGGCGGCAAGTGTGACGTAACCGCTCCTCCGACCCTTCGCGACTCACGCCACGCCCTGCCGGTCAGTTCGAACTCCTGCCGTCATTGATACCTGCTGAGAGCATACCAACTCTGCCCCAGGGGGAAAGGTAAATCTTTTGTAAACAGGCCCCTCCGGGTTTTACCAAACCCTGTCTACAGTCCGTTCGGCCGTCCTCCTAGACTGATATCGAAGTTCGATACAACTGGCTGAAGGAGGCCTGTCATGGCACTGATTACCCGCGTATCAAGACTGTTTCGCGCCGATGTGAATGCGGTGCTGGATCGTATGGAGGAACCCGAGCTGCTGCTCAAGCAGGCGATTCGGGAGATGGAGGAGGAGCTGGATCGGGACGCGCGGCGGGCCAAGCTGCTGGAGCTGGAAGCGAAGCAGATCGCCAGCCGGGAAAACGAGCTGACCCGGCGCCTGGCTGAGAGCGAAGCGGAGTTGGACCTCTGCTTCGACAGCGGCAGCGAGGATCTGGCCCGCGCCCTGCTCAAGCGCAAACTGGAGGCGGAGCGCTTCGCCGGTTTCCTCCGCCGCAGGCAGGAGGAGGTGCAAAGCGCGACCGAAGAACTCAAGCGGCGCATCCACGAGAACCGCTCCCGCCTGGAGAGCATGCGGCAGAAGGCAGCGTTACTGGCCGCCCAGGAGCCGACCGACGAGGGAGCGTCAGACTGGACCGACGCAACCTTCGCCCGCCAGTTCAGCGTCAGTGATGAGGATATCGAACTCGCCCTCCTGCGCGAGCGGCAAAAGCGGGGGCAGTCATGAAACGACCGGGCTTTTTCGAAGGTGTGGGGGTGGCGCTTAGCGCCAGCCTGGCGGGTGGCGTACTGTTCACGGCACTGGCCGATCTGTTCGCCGGCGGTTTTGTGCTGCGGGGGCTGATCGCCCTGCTGGGACTGCTCTACGTGGCCTACCTGCTGAGGCGCAGCGAGGAGCGGGTCGGACGCATCACCACGCTGAGCCTGTGGCTGGCGGCGGCCCTGGGCATCTGGCTGCTGGGACTGAGCCTGCCGCTCTATCTGCTGGCTCACCTGAGCCTGGTCTGGCTGGTGCGCTCCCTCTACTTCCATACCGGTCCCATAGCCGCCTTGGCCGACCTCGGTCTGCTGCTGTTCGGTCTGGCCGCCGCGGTCTGGGCCTGGCTGGAGACCGGCAGCCTGGGGCTCGCCTTCTGGTGCTTTTTCCTGGTCCAGGCGCTGTTCGTTCTCATCCCCGCGAATCTCAGACGCGGACCCTCCCGCAGGTCGGCAGCAGCGACCGAGGCGGACCCTTTTCAACAAGCCTACCGCACCGCGGAAGCGGCCGTGGCCAGGCTTTCCGGCAGGCGTTAACCCGACAGGAGTATCCTCATGAAATCGAAAATTCTGGCAGCGGCGCTGTTCGCCTTCACCGCCGGCGGTATCGCCGCCTATCCCGCCATGAAGCATATGACGACACCCCCCGGGCCGCAGGCTCGGGAGATCACCCATTGGCCGGATCGCACCGCCTCCGCCAGCACCCGGCCCAAGGTCGAAGTGGTCTTCGCCCTCGACACCACCGGCAGCATGGGAGGACTGATCCAGGCGGCCAAGGAGAAGATCTGGTCCATCGCCACCACCCTGGCGCAGGCCCAACCGGCGCCTGAGATCCGCATGGGGCTGGTGGCCTACCGCGACCGGGGCGACGCCTATATCACCCGGGTAACGGATCTCTCCTCCGATCTCGACTCCGTCTACGCCACCCTCATGGACTTTCGCGCCGAGGGCGGCGGCGACGGACCGGAGAGCGTCAACCAGGCACTGTCCGACGCGGTGGAGCGCATCTCCTGGAGCGGCGACCCAAACGCCTACAAGGTGATCTTCCTGGTCGGTGACGCACCACCCCACATGGACTATCCGAACGAGGTGAGATACCCGCAGACGGTGACGGCGGCAACAGCCAAGGGCATAGTGGTCAACACCATACTCGCCGGCAACGACCTCGCTACCGGCAGGGTCTGGCAGCAGATCGCCCAGACCGGTATGGGGCACTACGCCCAGGTGGCGCAGGACGGCGACGCGGTGGCCATCGCCTCCCCCTACGATGAGCGGCTGGCCGAGCTGTCGGCCGAGCTCGACGGGACACGGCTCTACTACGGCAGCGCCGAGGAGAAGGCCAAGCGGGAGCAGAAGCTGGCGGCGACCAGGAAGCTGCACGAGGAGGCCTCGGTGGCCTCGCGCGCCCGGCGCGCCACTTTCAACGCCACCGAGAGCGGCGCCTCCAATCTGCTGGGCGAGGGCGAGCTGGTGGAGGACATCAGCAGCGGACGGGTCGAGCTCGACAGCCTCGAACCTGGAGCCCTGCCCGCCCCCATGCAGGCCATGTCGCCGCAGGAGCAGAAGGCGCTGATCGGCAAGACCGCCGAACGCCGGACGGCGCTCAAAAAGGAGATCAATCAACTGGCCGAGCAGCGCGCCCGCTTCCTGCGCGACAAGGTCGAGGCGGCGGGCGACGCCAGCGCCTCGCTGGACCGCAAGCTGTTCGACGCCATTCGTGAGCAGAGCGACGCCAAGGGAATGCGCTACGAAGCAGAGGCACCGGCCTATTGATTCCATTACCCAGCGGGTGGGGCAGGGCCCCACCCTGCCTGAAATCCACTGTATGGGCCGGGCCGCCACCCCACAAAAATAGCGCCCGGGCAGGCCTCGCTCACGACTGAGGCATTCATCCATTACCCGCTTAGATGTAAGCCTTTATCCGATCACCAGGCCCATATCTCCACCTATACTCGGGCTTGGGCCTTCGCCTGAGTCACCAAGGATCGACAGGGACCCGTAGCTGTAATCCGACCTCGAAATAGCTACCAGGAGACGACCATGGAATCTCGCATGAGGAGAGTCTCATCACTCTGGGCCCTGTGCCTGATATTCACCGGCTGTTCCAGCGAACCGCCCCCGACGGCTAGGCTTCAGACTCCCTTGCTCTCGGAGCAGCTGGCGGACAACGCCTTCGCCTCACAGGACCCTGACCTCCACTACATCCCGGTACTGGACGCGGGCGACGCGGTACGGCTCGGAGCCAGATTCGACACCCTGACCGGCCGCATCATCGCCTCCGCACCCTGCATCGCCGGCTACCAGGAGGTCTCCCGCGGCAATGCCGATTCGCAGATGCGCCTGGTGGAGGTCAGCGACAGTCAGTCGACCATGCGCGCCATGAATATCGACGCTTCGGTGCAGGGGGGGTTTCTGAGCGCCAGCGGCGGCGCCAAGGCCAGCTTCGTCTCCGATCAGAAATACACGCAGCAGACCCAGCACTTTCTACTCTACGCCCAGGCCACGCGCACGCCCCGCACCCTGGATCCGAAGCAGGGAGAATCCCTGTTCGACCTGACGCAGGAAGCGCGGGCCGCGCTCAACGACAAGAGCGATCCCGATGCCTTCCGTAGACTCTGCGGCGATGGCTTGATCGTCTCCATCTACGCAGGCATCGAGCTCTACGGCATGCTGGAGTTCAGCAATGTCAGCCAGGACGACAAGAAAACGATCAGCACCGCCATGAACGGCAGTTACGGCGGCTGGAGCGCCAGCACCAGCGCCTCCGGCACCGTGGATGCCTACGCAAAGAAGCAACAGAGCTCGCTGTTCGTCAAACTCAATGGCATCTGCGACCAAGTCGAGACCGGGGGCAGCGACACCGGCGAGCGCTGGAACCGCGTGGTCAACAGCGGCAGCGCCCTGCAGAAGTGCGCAGAGGCGGGCGCCAACATGATCAGCTACAAGGTCGTCCCCTACTCCAGCCGCCTCATCAAGGAGTGGCCGCAGAGCGAAACCCGGGACCCGGAGTTCTCCCTGATCCTGAACCGCTATGCCCGGTACGGGACCCTCCTGGATTCGATCAATCAGCTGCTGACCGCCAAAGCGCAGGCCTACCGGTTGGCCCTGTTGGGCCGCGGCGTGGACTTCGCCATGCTGGAAGCGCTGGGTAACGAGATACGCGCCAAGCGGGAAGCGCTGTTGAGCCTGCTCGAGATCTGCCAGAGCAGCCCCAACCCGAACGACCGCAACGCCGGCTGCGCCACCGATCAGGCCATGTTGAGCAGTCTGGAGGCGTTCCCCGACCCCTACCTCTACTGGGCCAGGCTGCCGCTCTTTTTCACTGGCCCGAACCCCGCGGAGGCCTTTCTGACCGATGCGCAATTGAGCCAGCGCCTGCTCGAGCGGATCCAACAACGCAAGATCGACGCCTGCGCCCAGGCCGACACCTACGGCTACCGCCGTGATCCGGCCTGTCCCGCCAACTTCGATCAGCTGCTGCAGCAGGCCAAAGCCGAGATCAAAGTGACCCCCTACGCCTGGCCGCTGAACCAAGGCTATGTCTTCCTGACCCAGTCCACCTCCACCAACCGCTGTCTGGTGGCCCCGGGCAAGGTCAAGTCCATCGCCACCACAGCGGTATGCAAGAAACCCTATTCGAAGAACCAGCAGCGCTTTATGTGGCAAGACAGCTACCTGCTCTACCTGCGCAAGGGCAGCAATGGAAAAGAGTGTCTGAGCGGTCGAGGCCTGGCCAACTGCGACAGCAAAAAACCGGCCCAGCTCTGGCGCTTCGTGCCCAGTCTGGACGACAGCAGGATCGGGTTGCTGCAGAGTGGGGAGAACGCGTGCCTACACCATGCCAACGTGGACACGAACGTGACCTATACCGCCTGTAGCGAGGACGCGCTCAGCGATGGCAATTTCCTCTGGCGGGCAGTCCCCGGTCAATGAGCCTGCAACACAGACCGCCAGTCCGATCGGAAGCGGGCTCGGTCTGAACGCTAGACCGGGTTGTTCGCCCCCCGCCCGCCGCGGCAGGCGCCGGCACGGCTCAACAGCAGTTCCCGTTCGGAGGTGTTCGCGGTCATCTCGGAGGCATGCAGAAACTCGTCCCGGGCCTCGTCGAGACGACCCAGTTTGAACAGCAGATCGCCGCATCAGCGTGCGGCAACGGCGAGTCGCCGATACGGACCAGCGCATGCATCAACCTGCCGACCGGACCGGGTATCCGCCACTGCTCCACCGCGCCGAAGGCCTGCCGGTAGAACGCAATGGCCTCGGCGGCGCCGGCGCAGACCAGATGGGGCGTCAGCGTGTGCATACCCTCAGGTATGGGATTGACCTTTGGCGTCGTCATCCTCTCTCCTCCATGTCATACAGTTCGAATCTGCGAAACAGGATACCCTTGGCGCAGCGAGCCACTTCCGCTGGCCTCTAGAGTGCGACTTGCCGCACCGGATGCGAACTCCCACTTGCCAGGCCCGGCAGTTCCCATGGATAGGGATCTTCCTCGCAAGTCTAGAAACTGATTCCACGAAAAGGGCACCCAGGTTTCGGGTATTTGGACTCTCTCACTCCGTCCAGACTAGCGCTGCTGCGCCTCGATCTCACGGAATCGGTCGATCGACTCGCAGGGCGCGAAATCGTCCAGTACATACAGCTGGCGCACTTCGATCTCGGCCTCCGCCCCCTCGCCTACCGGATTGGGAAAACGACGGCTCCATTCGAGAGCCTCCTCCCGGGATTTCACCTGGATCAGGGTATAGCCGGCGATCAACTCCTTCGACTCGGCGAAAGGACCGTCGATCACCCGGCGTTTCTGCCCCTCGTAGCGAATGCGCCAGCCCTTGGCGGTCGGCTGCAGCCCTGAGGCGTCCAGCAGCATCCCGGCCTTCACCAGCGCTTCTTGGTAACTCGCCATGGCGGCGAATAGCGGCTCTTCGGGCATGACCCCCGCTTCAGAATCACGGGTTGCCTTTACGATAATCATGAATCTCATCTCTTCGCCTCCATCCGTTCTAACCGGGCGGACCGGAGAGATCCACGCTCTCCGATCCGCGTCTTCATGAATACGACGAACGGGAGTTGGGAGATTCGACAGGACGTAGAAAAAAAAGATTGGCGTCTGATGCGAACCGGAGCGAGAGCCGGCAACTCTCGCCGGCCCGATGACGGGCGTCAGCCGTTGCTCAGAAGGCGGGAGATGGTATCGGTATGGGCCGAGGCCTGGCGCGCCAATCGCAGACGCTGGGCGGTGACGATCGCCGCCAGCTCATCGAGGGCGGTCTCGAACACATCGTTGATCACCAGGTAGTCGAACTCGGCATAGTGGGACATCTCGCTCACCGCCTCGCGCATGCGTCCCTGGATCACCTCTTCGCTGTCCTGTCCCCGGTTGCTCAAACGCTCATGCAGCGCCTCGGGACTGGGCGGCAGGATGAAGATGGAGACCGCGTCGGGGAAGCGTTTGCGCACCTGCTGTGCGCCCTGCCAGTCGATCTCCAGCACCGTATCCTGCCCCGCCATCAGTTGTGCGCGGACGCTCGCCTCGTCGGTGCCGTAGTAGTTGCCGAAGACCTCCGCGTGTTCCAGGAAATCCCCCCGCCCCGCCTTGGCCAGAAAGGCGGCCTGATCGACGAAATGGTAGTGCACCCCATCCTGCTCGCCCGGCCGCATCGGCCTAGTGGTGTGGGAGACCGAGACGTGCAGATCGCCGTCCCGCTCCCGCAGGGCCTTCAGCAGGCTGGTCTTGCCGGCGCCCGAGGGGGCGGAGAGGATGTAGAGGGTTCCGTTGCTCATGGTGCTTACTTCGGGTGGTGTCGTAGTCGGTCGGGTTGCCGGTGCGGCAAGCCGCACCCTACTGGATCTCCGGGGTAGGGTGCGGCCCCTCAGAACGTGTAGCTCGGCCGCTCACCCTTGGCCTGGTAGTAAGGCATCATCTCCTGGGCCAGCCTGCCCAGGGTCTCCTCCCGGTTGGCCGGGCTGGGATGGGTGCTGAGAAACGCCGGCATGCGGCCGCCACCCACCTTGGACATCTTGCGCCAGAGGGTCGCCGCAGCCCGCGGATCGTAGCCCGCCTTGGCCGCCAGTTCGATGCCGATGCGATCGGCCTCGGTCTCCGCGGTGCGGCTGTTGGGCAGCGTCACCGCCAGTTGGGCCGCCACCACGGCACCGGCCACGGCGCCCTGCTTATCCGTGCTGGCAGCCACCGCCAGCACCCCGAGCTGGGTCGCCATCGCCACCGACATCTTCTCTGCGGTGTGCTTGGCCAGGGCATGGGAGATCTCGTGCCCCAGCACCTGGGCCAGTTCGTCGTCGGTCGGTTCGACTTTCTCGACGAGACCGGTATAGAGGGCCATCTTGCCGCCGGCCATGGCCCAGGCGTTGACTGTCTCCGGGTCGTCGATGATGCGGATGCTCCACTCCCAGTTCCTGGTCTCCGGACGCATCACGATCGCCTGCGCGATGAGGCGTCCGGTGATGCGTTCGACCCGCGCCTTGAGCTTCGGATCGTTGTCCAGCTTGCCCTCCTCCTCGAAGGGTTTGAGCATCTCGATATAGGCGGTTTTGGAGGCGTTGATGGCCGACTCCTCGGAGACCAGCATCAGCTGGCTGCGGCCGGTGGGGCTGGTGGCGCACGCCGTCAATGCCAGCAGCAGCAAGACGCCCCCCATCCGCTTCAACAGTGTGTTCATGGTACTCATTTCCCGTTCAATCATTCGATGTTCTGAATTTGCTCGCGCATCTGCTCGATCAGCACCTTCATCTCGACGCCGGCCCGGGTCACCTCCACATCGCTCGACTTGGATGACAGCGTGTTGGCTTCGCGGTTCAACTCCTGCATCAGAAAATCGAGGCGTCGGCCGACCGGCTCGTCGGAGTTGAGCACCCGCTCCACCTCCGTCAGATGGGTCTCCAGGCGGTCCATCTCTTCGTCCACGTCGAGGCGCTGGGCCAGCAGGGCCATCTCCTGCTCCAGCCTCGCCTCATCCAGTTCGTCCATCACTTCGCTGAGACGATCCCGGATTCGCGCACGCACGTTATCCAGCACCTCGGGCATCAGATCACGCACCCGATCCACCTGTGCCTGCATGGCTTCACAACGCTGGCTGACGATTTCGGCCAGCCGCTCGCCTTCACGCAGACGATTGTCGATCAGGCTGTCGAGGGCGGTCTCCAACAGGGCCATGGCCTGTTGCTTGACGGGGGTGTAGTCCTGCTCCTGCTCTTCCAGCACGCCCGGCCAGCGCAGCAGGTCGAGGGGACGCAGGTAGGTATCGCAGTGGAGCATCCGGGCCATCTCCTGTTCCGCCGCCATCAGCTGATCGACCATGCGGCGGTTGATCTGCAGCCCCGCCTCGGCGCCGGATCCCGGTTTGAACTTGAGATTGAGGTCGAGCTTGCCCCGGCTGAGGCGGGCGTTGAGCCGCTCCCGCACGCTCGTCTCCAGCACCCGCAGCTCCTCGGGAAGCCGCAGAAATGCCTCCAGGTAGCGATGGTTGACCGAACGGATCTCCCAGCTCATCACGCCGAGCTCGCCCCGGTACTCCTCCCGCGCAAAGGCGGTCATACTGCTGATCATGTTGTCTCCTGCCCGCCTTCTGTGGCGAAGGGATTGCTGCTTATCTTGGCCTGTCCCCGACTATCATAATGGGATTCGGCGCACAGGTGCACTGCGCGAGCGCCGACCGCCTGTTGCAGCGCGGCTGTCGTCCCTACAGTATTCCCATCTACCGCCGCTAACAAAATAGGTTCCCACTGTGGGGTCGGAGCTCGGCTGTCCGCCCCATTGTTTGACCAGGTTCACCAATTTTTTTAAGGTCGAGCCGCTCAGAACGAAACAACAGCGGTAGTTTTACTGGGTACACTTTATAATCAAAGCCATGAATCGGATAGCACCGCATATCGACCAACGGCCGGAACTCATGCATGGATAAACTGCGCGACAGCCTTCCCGAAGGCACCGTTATCGACTGTTACGTGATCATGAAGGTGGTCGCCAGCGGCGGTTTCAGCCTTATCTACATGGCCGAGGACGAGGACACCCAGGATGAGGTGATCATCAAGGAGTTCCTGCCCAAGAAACTGGCCAGGCGCGGCGTCAACAACCGGGTCGAACCGATCGACGACAAGCACCGGGACAACTTCAACCGCAGCCTGCGGCTGTTCTACCAGGAGGCCAAGGTGCTGGCCTCGCTGCGCCATCCCAACATCGTGCAGGTACGCGGCTTCTTCCTGGAGAACAACACCGGCTACCTGGTGATGGACCACGAACGCGGCAAGAACCTGGCCAGCTACATCAAGAAGCGCAGCGGCAGCCTCAGCACCCGCTTCATCATGACGGTGTTCCCGCCGATCCTCGACGCCCTGAACCTGATCCACTCCCGGGATCTGCTCCATCTCGACATCAAACCGAGCAATATTCACCTGCGCACCGGCGGTAACCCGCTGCTGCTCGATTTCGGCGCCGTGCATGAACTGCAGAACGAGAACAACCGCGCCGGGCGCGTGGTCACCACCGGTTTCTCGCCGGTGGAGCAGTACTACCAGTCGGGCAACGTGGGGCCCTGGAGCGACGTCTACGCCATCGGCGCCAGCATGCGCGCCTGCCTCGACGGCAAAGCACCCCCATCGGCCATCGAGCGCCATGCCAAGGAGAAACTCAAGCCGGCGGCGCGGGTCTATCGCCGCCGCTACCCCTCCTATCTGCTGGAGGCGATCGACTGGGCCATGGAGATCGACTACGAGAAGCGCCCGCAGAATGCCGGTGAGCTGTTGGAGGCCCTGAGCAAGGGCAATCCCGACATCGACACCGAGAGCAACATTTCGGAATACCTCTCCGCGCAGAGGGCCACCTCGTGAAGTACGAAACCGCCCAGTGCTCCCTGCTCGGCAACCGCTCCATGAACCAGGACCGGTGCCTGGTGCTGGAGGCGCCCGACGCCATTCTGCTCTGCCTGGCGGACGGCATGGGCGGTCATCCCAAGGGTGAGATGGCGGCGCAGATCCTGATGGACAATGCGCGCCGCGCCTTCCTCACCAGCCGCAAACCCATCGCCAGCCCCCACTTCTTCCTCAGCGGCCTGATGGACATGAGCCACAAGCAGATCCTGGAGTTCGGCCGTCAGCAGGAGCCGCCGATCGAACCCCGCACCACCGGCGTGCTCTGCTTGGTGCAGGAGGACAGCGCCTACTGGGCCCACATCGGCGACAGCCGGCTCTACATCATGCGCGACGGCGTCATCCACATGCGCACCGACGACCACTCCTACGTGGAGCATCTGCGCCAGCAGGGGATCATCTCCGCCGCCCAGGTGCACACCCACAAGTTCCGCAACTATGTCACCCGCTGCCTGGGCGGCACCAACAACCGGCCGGTGGCGGAACTCAGCGGCCCCCATCCCCTGGAAGAGGGCGACGTGGTGCTGCTCTGCTCCGACGGCTTCTGGGGTCCGCTGCCGGAACGGCCGATGGTCGACAACCTGTTCAAGAAGAAGGCCACCCTGCTGAACGGCATCAAGGAGCTGGCGAGCCAGGCCGAAAACAACAGCCAGCCCGAGAGCGACAACGTCACCGTGGTCGCTCTGCGCTGGAACGAGAGCAGCGTCAACCTGGCGCCGACCGACCTCAGCATGTCCCTCTCCGAGAAGAAACAGAAGAGTCAGCTGGAGCCCCCCGCCGAGGAGATCAATGTGGATCAGGCGATCGAGGACTTGAAAAAGATCGTCGACGACCTCGAGTTCGAATAAGCCCCGTTTTTCATCAGCAGGCAGCCCGGATGCAACGAAGTAAAATCCGGGAATTCGCTATGCCTAATCATCCCGAATTACGTTTTGCTCCATCCTGGCTACAGTGTGGGCGGATTGGACCGGGAGGCGAAACCGACCTGCCCGCCTGGAGTCACTTCACGGGGGTTGTCGGCTCGGCCACCACCACCTGGGCCGCATCCTGCTCCAGGGTCAGACGTTTCTGCATCGCCGGCGTCAGATAGATCACGCCCTTCTCATCCACCAGCATCACCTCAGTCAGACCCATGCGAGCGGCGATCCGCTGCCACTCCCCGGGACCCGCCACGCTGAGGGCGGTGGCTGCGGCATCGGCCAACCCGCCATCCTTGCTGATCACCGTGGCCGAGGCCACGTGTTGCACCGGATAGCCGGTTCGCGGATCGATGATATGGGCATAACGGATACCCTCATACTCGCGATAGCGCTCGTAGTTTCCCGAGGTGAGCACACACTCACCGTCACTGACCCCCAGGGACGCGATGACTCCCTGGCCCTGCGGATGGCGGATACCGATCATCCAGGGCCGCTCACCGTGCCGGCCGGAGACACAGAGATCCCCGCCCGCATTGACGATGGCGTTGCCGATACCCTGGGCCTTGAGTTTGTCGATCGCCAGATTGAGCGCGTAGCCCTTGGCGAAGGCTCCCAGGTCGATCTCCACTGCCGGGTTGTCGGAAGAGAGGCGGTTGCCGTCGAAGTGGAGGTCGGCCATCGAGGGGGCCGCCTTCAGCAGCGCGTCGATCTTCGCCGGGTCCGGCGGGGGACCGCCGGGCGGCTCGTCGCTGTGAAACCCCCAGAGACCGATGAGGCGGCCGATGGCCGGGTTGAACAGGCCGTCGCTCTGCAACGAATAGCGTTGGGCCTGGCGCAACAGATCGGCCAGCCGGTCCGACACCTCGACGCGCCGACCGTCGGCGAAGGCCAGGTTGAGCCTGACCAGCTCGCCCTCTCCTTTCCAGGCATGCCACTCCTTGTGCATGGTCTGGAAGGTCTGATCCAGGTTCCGCACCGCCTTGTTGAAGTGTTCCGGGCGGTCGGTATAAGCCTTGATATCGAGCAGGGTGCCGAACACCAGCAGCGTCTGTTGATGGTCGGCGGGACCTCGGCCGCAGGCCGTCAGCGACAGCAGTCCGAGTATCAGAACGCCGATGCGCAAAAGCGGTGACACCATGGAGAAACTACCCAGGCAATGAAACACAGGCGACACCATACTCCCAAGCCGGCCGAAAGGCATCCCCATTTGGAGCGCCTGTCCCGCCCCACATGGAGTGACGCCTCCCAGCGGCGAGAGCGGGCAAATACCACGGCTGTCTGGCGAGTTCGGCGAGATCATCGCGTTTCCGGGCGAACCATTCGGATTCTTCCGCATGGCATGGGCGAAGCCTTGGATGCCACGCATTCAGGGGACCGCTCGATGATGGAATGTTTTGCTCGAAGCCTGCGCATGGAGTGTGTAGGCTGCACTCCATGCGGAGCGCTCGACGTCCCGCTACGACAGCTCAATACATCGGATGCCGCATGGACCCCTATACCGAACCCCATCTCGCCCGCTCGGCCCTGATCACCATCGACACCCAGAACGACTTCACCCTGGCCACCGGGGCCTGCCCGATCACCGGCACCCTGGAGGTGATCCCCAACATGGTGACGCTGCTGCAGGCCTACCGACGCCATAAACGTCCTATCGTGCACGTGGTGCGGCTCTATCCCCGGGACGCTTCGGACGCGGAACGCTGCCGCCGGCAGGAGATCGCCGCCGGGCTCTCCTTTGTAGCCCCCGACAGCGATGGAGCGGAACTGGTGTCGGAACTGAAGCCCGACCCGGAGTTGCGCCTGAATGCCGAACAACTGCTGAAGGGAGAGATGCAGCCGATCGCTCCCCGGGAGTTCATCCTCTACAAGCCGCGTTGGGGCGCTTTCTACCGTACGCAGCTCGACGCCTTCCTGCACGAACAGGAGGTCGACACCCTGGTTTTCTGCGGCTGCAACTACCCCAACTGTCCGCGCAGTTCCATCTATCAGGCGAGTGAAAGGGACTACCGGGTGGTACTCGTCAACGACGCCCTCTCCCGGCTCTACCCGCGCGGCGAGACGGAGATGCGTAATATCGGCGTGGCGTTGATGACGACCCAGGAGCTCATCCAAACCATGGCGGACGACCCGGAGCGCGGTTAGCGAGTAAACGGCGAGACCGCACTTTCCGTTAGACCGCCGTTGTGCGTTATGCGATAAGAGGACGGGTAACCGCCGACCGACCATAAAAACGACCGATCACGCCATGACCAAACACCAACAACATACCGTCATCGCGCTCATGCTGATGGGACTCCTGCTGTTCCATTTCGCGCAACAGGGACTCTGGCACTGGCTCTCTCTCGATTTCCACGATGGCGGCTGGGCCTGCCAGCTGGCCGCCCGGAGCGCGCCCCAGCAGGCCTCGCCTCTGACCGGCGTCGAAGGCCGTTTTCTCTGGATCGCCAGCACCATTCTGCTGCTGGTGAGCATCGGCATGCTGCTTGCCGCCAGCATCCACAGCCTGATCCAGCGCCTGCCGTCCCGGCGTCTGCCGGTGGCTCTCGGATCGACCCTCACGCTGCTCGCCCTGCTGGCGCTGCTGATCGCCAATACCAGCCCCGACCATCAGCAGTTCATGCAGCTGAGCGATGGTCCGGAGTGCGGATTTGCCGAACAAGAGAGCTTCACCTTCATGCGCTACCTGCTGCTCCTGTTTCAGCCCTACTACCGGCCCGGAACACTCGACTACCTGAGCTATGCCGAGGTGATTCTGCCGCCCCTGCTGCTGCTATCGAATCTGCTTCTGCTGCTGGGACTGCTGGCGACCGCCTGGCTCAGAGAGCCCTCGAGCGGCTCGGTCGACGAGTTGGCGAGCCGGATCTCACGCTATCGCCTGTTGCTGCTGCTGGCGTCGGCCCTGTTCACCGCCATCGCCCTCTATCACATGAGCGAGTACAACTGGTTCGCTCAGGTGGTGGAGCTGGGCGACGCGCAAGACGCGAATCTGATGCGCGGCCTGCAGCGCGGCGTCACCCTCTACTTCGGCATCATCAATTCGCTGGCGTTGTCCCTCTTCTTCGGCCCTATCGGCTGGCTGCTGTCGCGTCAGGCCCTCGCCCTGAGTTCGCGGGACCAGGCCTTCGAAACACCTCAGGCCCGGGAAGCATGGCTGGAGCAGCATGGACTGAAGCTCTTTTCCGGCCATCTGATGCAATTCGGCGCCCTCTTTGCCCCGCTGCTGGTCAGTGGCGGCCTGACACTGCTGCAGCAGGCGTTGCAGGGCGGTTGAGCGGACACGACATCAAGACAGGCATCGCGAAGCTATCTTCAGCACCGCTCTACGGTGCGGCAAGCCGCCCCCTATGCACGAACGCCCCGTCGGGTGCGGCTTGCCGCACCGAGAGCTTGCCGTGTTTCGCTTTCAAGAGCCGCCGGCTTGCGTGTCAGAAGCAGAACCTGAGATTTCGGCTCAAGTTGTCTCCGCGCCGCTGGAGAGCAGCGGCGCCGCATCCAGTGACTCCGCATCCATCAGCTCGGCGATACGCTGGATCGAGGCCAGCAGCTGCAGCTGTTCCCACTGTTTCAGCTCGCCGAATCGCCTGACGAAGGTCTCCTGCAACAAGGGTGGGGCGGCGGCATTCAGCTCGATTCCCGTCGGGGTGGGACGGAGCAAGACCTTGCGGCGGTCGCTTTCGGAGCGCTCACGCGTCAACAGACCGCGCTGCTCCAGGCGGTTGACGATATCGGTCACCGTTGCCTGACTCAGGCTGATACGGCCCGCCAGTTCGCCGGCGGTGATCTGCTGACGCCCCACCACAGCCTGCAGCACCAGAGCCTGCGGCCCGGTCAGGCCATGGCTCTGCATCAATCTGCGGGAGTGCAGGTCGACCGCACGCATGACCCGCCGCAGCGCGATCAGCATCTGCTCCGAGAGGTCATCCAGCCCCCCCTGGGAAGGAACCCCGTTCTGTTTCGATTCGAAATAATTTTCCGATGACACCATCACTATTACCGCCATAAAACCATCGTAAGAATTGTGCGATATATAGGGGCACCCTTTGAATGAGTCGCGATATTCTTTAGAATGCTAAAGAATTACGTTGCTGCCGCCCCTGAGATCACCGTGCAGCACCCTGATCCGAACACATCTCCCGATAACCGAAAAAGACTATACGACAGAAATCTTGTCGCCAGTAACGACAATGCACCACCCACCACCGCCCATCTTTCCGTTGGCAGCAGTCCCGCCCGCGGAGTCGCGCCGAAGTTCAGACGCCACGACCGCCTGTAGAGTCTCCATGAACGCGCGCATGAGGATCGGCATCAGTCTGCTGCTGAGCCTCCTGGCGAGCGCCGTTCCTGCCGCCGCCCTGGAGCTGGAGGTTTCACCCGAACACTCGACCAGCGGCACCTTCAACCTCAGCTGGCAGGGCGCGCAGGGCGAGCGCTACCGGCTGTTGCAGCTCGATAGCGAGGCGCCGCCCCGATTGATCTACCAGGGCACGGATACGGCGCGGGTCATGACCGGCCTGCCCAGCGGCGACTACAGCTACCGGGTCGAGGGCGAAAGCGGAAACAGCGAGCCGCGCAGCGTCACCGTTGCCCACCACAGCCTGACCCGGGCCTTCGGCTTCTTCGCCGTCGGGCTGCTGGTCTTCGTCGCCACCGCCATTCTGGTGGTGCGCGGCGAGCGGGGACAGTAGTCATGCAGAGCGGGCTGCGCGTCGACTTCGAGCGCCTGAAACAGAACCTGAATGCGCTCTCCAACATCGGTCGGGAACAGGACCATGGCATCTACCGCATGGCCTTCAGCGAGGGGGATATGGCGGCCCGGCGCTGGCTGGCCGAACAGATCGAAGCGGCCGGTCTGATCCTGCATCAGGACGGCGCCGCCAACCTGGGCGCACGCCTCAACTGGTCCGACGACAGACCGGTGGTGATGACCGGCTCCCACATCGATACCGTACCCGGCGCCGGCCACCTCGATGGCGCCCTCGGCGTGGTCTGCGGCCTGGAGGCCCTGAGGGTGCTGCACGAGCGGCAGGTGCCGTTGAGCCACCCGCTGGAGCTGGTCGCCTTCTCCGACGAGGAGGGCCGTTTCGGCGGTCTGCTCGGCTCCCAGTCGCTCTGTGGTCTGCTGACCCCGGAGGCGATCCTCGCCGCCGAGGATCTCGACGGCGTGCGCCTCACCGACGCCATGGCGCAGCAGGGGCTCAACGCCATGGACGCGCTGTCCGCCCAACGCGATCCCGGCAGCATCAAAGCCTTCCTGGAGCTGCATATCGAACAGGGCCCGGTGCTCGACCGCCAGGGCTTGCAGATCGGCGCGGTCGATGCCATCACCGGCCTGTTCAAATGGAACGTGCGCCTGATCGGCGCCGCCAACCATGCCGGCACCACCCCCATGGAGATGCGCCAGGACGCCTTCCAGGGGCTGGCCGAGTTCGCCGGCCAGGTGGACCGGGTGCTGGAGGAGCACGGCTCGCCACGCAGCCGCACCACCATCGGCCGGGTCGAGCTCTTTCCCGGCGCCGCCAACGTGGTGCCCGGAGTGGCCGAATTCTCCCTCGAGGTGCGCGACACCGATCCGCGGGTGCTCGACGATCTGGCCGACGCCTATCGCCGGGCGCTGTCCGCCATCGCCCGCCGCCGCGACCTGATGTTCGAGTTCGAGGTCCTCAGCACCCTCGAACCGATCCAGTGCCACGCCAGCGTGATCTCGGCGGTGGAGCAGTCGGCCAGCGCCCTCGGCCTGCAGAGCCTGCGCATGCCCAGCGGTGCGGTGCACGACACCCAGATCATGGCATCCATGGCCCCTGCCGGCATGCTCTTCGTGCCGAGCAAGGAGGGCCGCAGCCACTCCCCGGCCGAGTGGACCGCCTGGAAGGATATCGAGGCCGGCGCCAACACCCTGCTCAACGCCCTGGCCCGGCTGGCTGCCTGAGATAACCCCGACAAGAAC
This sequence comes from Sedimenticolaceae bacterium, assembly GCA_050305975.1. Taxonomy (GTDB): domain Bacteria; phylum Pseudomonadota; class Gammaproteobacteria; order Chromatiales; family Chromatiaceae; genus Thiodiazotropha. The sequence goes on from JBNLGI010000207.1 coordinate 26,299, forward strand.
CACGATCATGATTCAGAAAGACAAATCGGCGGAAGCCATCCCCACAGACGGCGAGTTCGTCAATCTCGACCCCCTGCGCCAAACCTACCGGGAAGCGATCACCGAAACGCCGGCCATCACCAGTTCCCTGCGCCATGCCGACACCGCCCTGCTCTGTATCGATATGCAGTACCTCGATGCCGCCCCCGGTTACGGCGTGTTCGCCGACGCCACCGCCTCGGGGGTCCCGCTGGAGGCTCAGGAGTACTACTTCGACCGCCTCAAGTACACCGTCCTGCCCAACGTACGCAAGCTGCAGGACGCCTTCCGCCGCTTCGACCTGGAGGTGATCCACACCCGCATCCAGTCCCACACCGCCGACGGCCGCGACCGCAGCCCGGGCCACAAGCGGCTCGGCCTGCATGCGCCCCCCGGCTCCAAGGAGGCGGAGTTCCTGGAGCAGGTGGCGCCCCAGGGCGACGAGATCGTCATCAACAAGACCGCCTCCGGCGTCTTCAACTCGACCAATATCGAGTACATCCTGCGCAACCTGCAGATCACCGGCCTGTTCGTGGTCGGCGTCTACTCCAACGAGTGCGTCTCCACCGCCATCCGCGACGCCTGCGACCTGGGCTTTCACGTCACCCTCATCTCCGACGGTTGCGCCACCGTGACCCCGGAACTGCAGAAGGCCACCATCACCACCATGCGGGACCGCTACGCCCGGGTGCTCAGCGCCAAAGAGGCGATCGAGGAGTTGGACAGCGTGTTCAAGGTACGCCATGAACAACGTTAACGACGCCATCCTCGCCCCCGCCACCGGCTGGCTCATCCTGGCCCTCTTCAGTCTGCTCTGGGTGGTGCTCGGTTGGTGGTTCGGGCGCAAGAACAAGGACCTGGAAGGCTACATGCTGGCCGGGCGCAAGGTCGGCCTGGCGCTCGGCACCGCTACCGCCATGGCCACCTGGGTCACCAGCAACACCACCATGGCGGCGCCCCAGCTTGCCCTGCAGATGGGCATCTGGGGCATGATCGGCTACTCCCTCGGCTCGGTCGGTCTGCTGCTGTTCGCCCCCCTGGCGCGGCGCATCCGCCAGCTGATGCCCGGCGGCTTCACCAGCGGCGACTTTATCCGCCTGCGCTACGGCAAGCTCGCCTGGCGGGTCTTCCTGGCCATCTCCCTCTTCTACGCCCTCGGCTGGCTCATCTCCATGGGCATGGCCGGCGGCGTGCTGATCCACGCTCTGACCGGCATCGACTACCGCTTCGGCATGAGTGTGATCGTGCTCATCTGCGTGCTCTACACCCTGCTCGGCGGCCTGCGCGCGGTGATCGGCACCGACTTCCTGCAGACTCTGATCATCCTGGTCGGCATCGTGGTGCTGGCCTGGTTGGCCATCGACACCATCGGCTTCGAACCGATGCACAAGGCGGTGGCGAGCGAACGCCCCGAACTGCTCAACCTGTTGATGCCGGCGGCCATCATGTTTCTCTTCAACAATCTGCTGTTCGGCGTCGGCGAGATCTTCCACTCCAACGTCTGGTGGAGCCGCGCCTTCGCCTTCCGCGAGGGGGTCGGCTTCAAGGCCTACCTGGTGGCCGGCCTGTTCTGGGCCCCGGTGCCCATCGTCGCCGGCTTCATCGCCCTCAGCGTGCCGGCATTGAATCTCAACGTGCCCGCCGCCGACATGGTGGGCCCGATGGTGGCCGCCGAACTGCTCGGCACCGGCGGCGCGGTGCTGGTCTTCATCACCGTCTTCGCGGCGCTGGCCTCCAGTCTCGATTCGCTGCTGGCGGCCACCTCCGACCTCATTCTCACCGACATCTACAAGGGTCACATCAATCCCGACGCCAATCCGGAACAGCTGGCGCGCGCCGCCCGCTGGGTGATCGTCGGCCTCGGTATCGCCACTTGGCTGGTCTGCCTGCCGCGGCTGACCACCCTGGCAGCCCTGCTGCACTTCACCGGAGCCTTCGTCGCCAGCACCATCTGGCCGGTCGCCGCGGGACTCTACTGGCGCAGCATCAATCCCCAAGGGGCCACTCTGGCGATGCTGGCGGGCACCGGTATCGGCCTGGCGAGCTACTTTCTGGTGGGTT
>JBNLGI010000208.1:0-14796 GCA_050305975.1 Sedimenticolaceae bacterium
CGGCCCGCCCGGGTCGCATAGGGCGAACGCTTGTCTTCGCGGCTGTTCCAACCCGATTTGTAGCGCACCGCCGGTTTCAGCTTGTCGGCCTTGATGGCGACCACGTAGTGCGGCTCGCCCAGCGGCAGCGGCATGTCGTAGAGCAGCTGCATCTTGTCGCCGCTGATGTCGATCAGCTGGTGGTTCTGCGGATGCAGCGGTCCCACCGGGTTGAAACGGTCGATGGCCAGCTTGTTGAGCGAGACCAGGTACTTGCCATCGGGGGAGACCGAGTCGCCCTCCATCGCCACCAGATGGCCGATGTTGTAGTGGATGTGCAGTTGATCCAGCACCTTACCTTCGCAGTAGTCCCACTTGGTGACCATGGAGTCGACGTAGATGGAGGTGTAGACCACGCACTTCTTCGAATCGTACTGGGTATGCAGCGGCCCCAGGCCCACCTGCACCTGGGTATGCAATGCATCCTTCATGCTGATGATCGGAATGCCATAGGGATCCTTGCCCTCGAACTTGCCGTTTTTGATGGCGTTCTGAATCTTCTCCCAGCTGTAGACCCAGGCATGGCTGTCGAGCTTGCCGGAGACGATGATGTGGGTGCCGTCAGGGCTGACATCGACGCCGTGCGGACTCTTCGGCTCGGGCACCAGATAGAGCAGGCCCTCTTTCACGGCCTGATCCATCGGGATCATGTAGGAGCCACGCACCTTCTTGACCTTGCCGGCGGCCACCAGTTCGGCGGCCTTCTTCCAGTTGGTGACGTGCAGGAAGTCGGTATCCTTCTGCGAACAGCCGGCCTCGAAGGGAGGACGCCCGCGCTCGATACCGCCCACATAACGTTCGGAACAGAAAGAGTTGGTGAAGCCCCAGCCCTCGGAGGGACCCTTACCGGCGTCGGAGAGATCCTGACTGTAGGGTGGCAGCTCGAAAGTGAAGGATTGTTCGGGATCGAGCCGACCCTTCTCGCCGTCGAACTTCCAGTAGGTCACCGCGCCGCGGTACTTCTCGTTGAACTCCTCCAACGGCACGAAATCGTTTTCGAAGGGCGCCGCGTACTGCGACGCCTCCATGACGTACTCGGTATTCGGGGTGACGAAGGCGCCGCCGTGTTCCGATTTCATGAAGGGGTTGACCACGATCTGCTTGGTCTCGAAATCGTGCAGATCGATCACCGCCATTCTTGGATTGGCCTTGTCGTTGATGAACAGATAGCGTCCGTCATACTCGCCCTTGCTCTCCGAGAAGGCCGGATGGTGGGTGTCGCCGAAATTGATATCCTTGCCGTTGATGCGACCCTGTGCCAGCACCGCCTTCGACTCGTCGTCGAAACCGTAACCCTGCCAGGGTTCCGGGGTGAAGACGGCGATATATTTCAGTATCCGCATCGAGGGGATACCGTAGACGATGACCTGACCGCTCTGACCGCCGGAGCTGAAGGCCAGGTATTCGTCGCGGCCGCCGGTCGGTGTGTAGGTTTTGGCGGCGGCCAATAGATCTTGTTGTGTCAGGCCGCGTTCCTTCATGACCTCTTCGAGCGTCGACTGGGACCAGGCATTGGCGGCGGCCCCCAAGCCGATACCCAAGCCTATCGCCAGTGCAGAGATGCGTTTCAAGGTGTGGTTTATCATTACCCCGTCCCCGTGGTTAAAAGAGAGAGCGGTATGCCTCAAGCATGCCTGGGAGGGGAGTGTGACAAATGTGTGATATGCCACATTGATGTATATCAAATCACGAAATTTAGTGATTTTCCGTCGTCGATTTTAGTTGGAAATCGCTGAATCGAATAACACTCAGAGGCTTTGCAACCTGTAGCCCGGATGCAGTGAAGCGCAATCCGGGACAGCCCGTCTCTTCCCTGGATTCCGCTTCGCTCCATCCAGGCAACCCCTTCGCTGCACTGGGAGTTGTGTACCGATAGGGTTATCGCTGCAGCAAGCGTTACCGGAGCATTAATCAAGCGCACCCTTGATAAAGACAGGGAAAGTGCGTGGCCGGCCTGGCCAGGATGACGGGCAGCGCTGCGGCGGGATCAGCGCACCATCTCGTGCAAACGGTCGGCGAGTTCCCGCGGCGAGATGCCGTGCGCGAACTTGGTGATGAAGCGTCCCTGTGGACCCAGCAGGTAGAGGCTGGCGGAGTGGTCCATGAGATAGAGATCGGGATCGTCGCCCTCCTCCGCGACCTTCTCGTAGCGGACTTTATAGAGCGCCGCGAAGCGGTCGATCATTTCGCGAGATCCGGTCAGACCGATGAGTCCTTCATCGTAGTAACTGACATAGTTGCGCATGACCGCGACAGTGTCGCGTTCCGGATCGATGGTGATGAAATAGGGTTGAATCCGGCTTCCCTCCTCGCCCAACAGGTCGAGGGCCTGATAGAGGGTCTGCAGCGAGGTCGGACAGATGTCCGGGCAGTAGGTGTAGCCGAAATAGAGCATGGCGTACTTTCCGTGCAGGCTCTCCGGGCTGACCAGCCTTCCGAGATGGTCGGTCAGCAGAAACTGCCCGCCTCCCAGACCGTCGGCAACGGGGTGGGCCGAGGTCTCGGCCTGCGCCTGCGAACGCGCTCTTTCGGCAAGCTGCATGTCGGCATTCAGACAGCGTTTGATCTGATCGGTGTTGTGGTCCATGAGCTCGAAGTAGAGATCGGGGCCCGGCGGCAAACCGACACCGAAGCTGTTGAGGATGCCGTGGTTGGCCCCTGTCCCCTGCAGCACCAGATCGAGATTGTCCACCGGCATGCCCCGCTCCGTCAGCAGGCAGACCGCCTCGCCGGAAACCAGCCGCTGACGGGCGGCGAGCAGGTCGCCCGCCTGCAGCGGCCGCAACGGCGAGCCCCCCGCATGGGCCAGGATCTTGAGCGCGTAGGCCTGTTCGAAATATTGCAGGGTGTCGTAGTACTGAACGCCGAGACCGGCCTTCATACCGCGATAACCGTATTCGTACTCCCGGTCGATACGCGCCAGACGCGCCAGTATCTGCCGCCTGTTGCGTTCGTAGAGGTGTGCGCGCTGCGGGTCTCTGTCCTGCAACAAGCGGGTGATGTCGTCGAGCAGAATCAGGATATTGCGGTTGTCGAGCCAGAATACGGGATCGCGCTGATCGGGATCGTTGCGCGAGGGAAGAATCTTCAGATCCCGGTTCGACAGCAGTTCGATGCGCTCCAGCCGGGGGCTGTCGAGGCGCTGCAGGCTGCGCGCCAGACCAGGCTCCAGCTCCGCTCCGACCCAGAACAGCAGATCGGACTCCGCCAGCAGCTTGAGATCGCCGTTGTCGGGGGTGTAAACATAAGGCAGGGTGTCGCCGTCGATCAGCAGGACAGGCCTCTCCACGCCTTGCATCAGACCCGCCACGATGGAGTGCAGGGGTTTGATGCTGACCACCACCCGCAACGCCGATTCCTGCGCGGAGATCGCCGCTGTCGCTGCAAACAACAGCAGGGCCAGAAACCATCGGATTGCACTGCACGGATTGAACATTGGCTGACCAGTCACTCCCGGGTGAATGCCGATTCGAGACGCTGCAGAGCCGCTTCCACTTCATGGCTCAGATCCTGGGGACTGGGGCAGCTGGCGTTGCTGTCGATAAAGGCCATGAAGGAGCGGTTGGTTTCATAGTCGAACAGCTCACCCAGCTGACGCTTTTTCGGCAGATTCGCGACCAGGGCCCGCTTCATCCGTTGCGTCTCTGCCAATGCCTTACAGTGGAGCGCGATGCCGTTGAGATTTCCGAGCTCCCGAATCGCATCAAGCTGTCCCTGACTCTCGGCGAAGAGCGCGTTGTGAGCGAGCAGTGGAGCCAAGCCGGCGGCCAAGATCACACGTCTGATTGAGAGTCTATTAATCTTATTTTTTAGCATGTTAGGAAGCTTAATTAATCCTGTTTGCCGCATGACATGTCGGATTTGTCAGAGGTTGCTCAAGGCAATGCCGGAAAACACCAGAAGGGGCGTGAGCAACGTCACGACCACATTCTTCCCAAGCTGAGGTACCAGTTGCGTCAGATCGCCCTGATAACGCTTTACGCCTTGAAAAACTTGGTAGGTCAGTCCGGCCGTCAGCAAGCCGAGCAGCGCCCCCACCGGCAGCCGGCCGCTGGCGACACCGAGCACCACCGTGAGGTAGGCCATGACGGCAAAGCTGAGGAAGAGCCATGCGCAGCGGGTGGGTGTCAGCGCGATGGCGAAATTGTCCCTGCCGACGCTGCGGTCCGCTTCCACATCCGGTATCTGGTTGAGAAAGAGGAGATTGTTGACCAGAAAAAACGGGATCAGGGAGAGCCACATCGCCATCACGCTGTAGCTGCCGGTCAGCGCGTAGGCTGTACCCACCACCATGAGCGGACCGAAACTGAGTCCAGGTGCGATCAACACCAGATAGCGGTTGCGGTTGATCCAGCCGGTGTAGAAAACGATGATGACCACGCCCAGCAGACCGATGGGTATCAGGCCCCAGCCGACCTGTTGCATCAGGAACAGACCACAGGCGATGGTGATGCCGAGGGAGACCACACCGATCGCCAGCGCCTGCATGGCGAGACGCGGCTGCATGACCAGCGTGCCGCTGCCGCCGCTGAAGGGTGTCTTCTCGGTTTTGAAATCGAGCCCGGATTGGAAATCGGCGTACTCGTTCAGGGAATTGACACTGACATGCGCCATCAGGGCGCCAAGCAGCACAACGCCGAGCACTCCCCATTCGACCGGCGCGCCTGTCAGCAGGACACTGGCCAGGCCCAGGGAGATACAGATGGGGGTGAGGATCAGAAAATTGGGTCGGGTCACGCCTACGACTGGAAAAGGGATCATCGATGTTCCTGTGTGTATCGGGAGTTGGCCTCTCAGACTACTGCAAAATGCCAGGCATCAAAACCCTGCCGCCATTGCCGACCCATCCCGCCTGCTCAAGGATTAAAACCCGGATACCCGCACAGTGGCTTGATGGAAATCAAACCGCCAACGCAAAACCCTGGCGGAGGCAGGCAGCGTCATCCAGCGATCAATCGGCAGCGCTGCCGAGCAACTCGCGCGGCGGGTCGATGGCATCCCGTATATCCACCGAGATGAGATGGGCATTGACGAATCGCGCACCGGTGAGTCTGGCGGAGCGGAATACCGTCTGCTGCAGTGTGGTTCCATTGAGCAGGGATCCGCTCAGGTCGGCTTCGTCAAATCGCGCCTCTTCCAGGGCGGCCCCGGTAAGCACGCTCTGGCGGATGGTCGCGCCCGACAGGTCGCTGCCGATGAGGACGGCCCGCAGCATGAATGCCTGATTGAAATCAGCCTCGATAAACCGACTCTCCTCCATGGCCACGTCTTTCAGATTTGCGTGACTGAAGACAGCCCCTCTACCCTCGACATTGTTGAGACTGGCGCCAAACAGATTGGCCCGCTGGAAATTGGCGCCGTCGACCACCGCGCCGTCAAGATGGGTATGGAACAGATCCGCATGTGTGAAGTCGGTCGCGACCGCTTTGCAGTTGTCGAGCCGGGCCCATTTCAAGTCGGCCCCGCCCAGCCTGGCGTCGCTCAAATCACAATCGGTCATTCTGGCATTCTGCAGATTGACGCCCTGCAGGTCGCTGCCTCTCAGATCGATACCCGACAGATCCCTCTGATTGAAATCGCAATGCCTGAAGTCATGATACGGCAAGGGGTGAGCGCAATCGCCGGTCGTTTGCGGTTCCCGGGCGCAGATCGAGCAGGCAGCCAGTGAAAGAGATAGCACGATAGGTCGCAACATACCCCCTCCGGAGGAGAATCATCAGCAGTCCGAGGCGACGATCACTCCAGTGCCTGCCGCTGTCGCCGGTAGATAATATAGGCCGTCACAATGTTTTTGAACAGATAGAGCCCGGAGCCGACAACGGCGGCTCCCGGCAGCATGTCGAAAGGCCTGCTGAAAAATTCGCCCGCAAGCAACAACAGGACAGCTGCCATGTGCAGATAAAAATGGCGTCTCGCAGAGCGCTCCTGAATGTAGTGTTTCATGGGCGGCAGATGCCGGTCGAGGCGTTTGCGCTCTATTTGCAGCCCCTGAAGATGAAACCAGCAGAGAAAGGGCAGCACCCTGTAGATGACACCGATCGGAATGCTGAGACCAACGCCGCCCAGCATCAGCACACCCAACAACACCTCACGCCCGCCACTCAGCCAGAACAGCGCCGCCAGCAACAGGCAGGCAAGTCCCGTCCAGATAAACATCAGGGTGGCATCGATGATTGCGCGCTTGCGTCGGTAAAGGGTGACGAACACACCGACAGCGGACAGGCACAGCACGAACACGACCAGGTAAAGGCTCGCTCTCGAACTGCCACTCGAGGTGAACTGCGACAAAGTGAACAGGATCAGCAGAAAGAACACCGACGCAGAGATGAGGCGCTGCGCCAATGCAGGTATTTCGCGCGCGACATAGAACACCGGCACGAGTCTGAAAAGCACCGCGAAGAGCACGATTCCCACCCAACCCAACACTCCCCACGAGAGGTGCAAGGTGACCAGCGCCGGCATGTCGCCCACCGTCAGCGCGCCGGTGAGCGCCAATACCATAAGCATACCCAGAGCTGCCGCCGGAATGATGGAGAGCCAGCCGATACCCAGCTGCACGGTCATCGGGAGAGGCACCGAAGCCCGTATTAGCGCCGTTCCGGAAGCCAGCAGAAAGAGAAGAAATCCCACACAGAGGACAACCCCGCCGGCGACCAGCAGCAGGTTGTGGGCGAGGAGGAAACCGCCACTGAGAAGAACGGCGCCGAGCAGCAGACCCAGGTTGACGATGCGCCCCAAAGCAACCACCGACGGTAATGGCGTACCGACCATGACCGGGAGCAGTTGGAACATCGCCCCACTCATCACCTGAGCCAGAAAACCCACGGTGATCAGGTGCGTGAGCGCCAGAGCCTGGGGACTCCAGCGCGACAGATAGAGGTCCTCACCGGTAGCCATCAGCAGCAGACCGGCAGCCAGGACAAACAGCGATGCGGTGAGAAAGAACTTGAAGGGGACGAACAAGGGAGGGGCTTGATCCAGAGAGAGCCCCGCGGTGTTGATCACGCGTTCAATCCGGATCCGTTGACGGCGGATGTCCCGTGTGCCAGATGCGGATGATGCACTCCCCGTTCAACCAACGGGTATCCCATGAAAATTCCATCGCCCGCAACAGATTGTAGAGGGGATAGGGTTCCCGGTTATGACGCACCCGCAACCAATCCTCATCGGGAAGGGTATCCAGTGTATCGAGGATCAATTCGAGTGGAACCGGAGGCTCGAGCTCGCGCACATCAAGCCTGTGTTCCATCAGGCGGTCTCCATGACGCGGCGGGAGATCTCGTCTTCCAGAACAGGTACGACCGTATCCGCCATCGGGTAGAGTATCTGCTCCTCCTTCATGTTGTGCTGTTGCATCATCACCAGCAGTGTTTCGATCACACCTAGCGCCTGACCCTTTGCCTGCTCGGCGATTGCCGACATCAGGCTACCGATGAGATAGCGCATCTGATCGTGCTCCATGGTCATGACTCTGACTGGACCACCGGCCTGTATGGAGGCTTGTTGGATGGCAGGAAAAAGATAAGTTTCCTCTAGGGTGAAGTGATGCTCCATCGTCTTTTCGAACTGTTTCGCCAGTGCACGAGCCTGCCCCCAGTCACACGAAATGGTTGCTCTCTCGATCTCGACAAACAAATCGTCACAGCGGCGATGGTCATCGGTCATGGATCTGGATATCGTAACCATTGGAATGCTCCCGAAACCTTTGCCTTGATTCTCTGTGCATTCCCTTTGCCATCCTTGACATGCATCAATCGCACTTTTTCAGAATATTAGACAGTGGTAAACAGTGATCGGCGATACCCCCTACCCCCGCGTCAGGCGGGCGTAGAGCAGCGGCAGTTTGCGCGGCAGTTCCTGTGGTCTGCGGATCATGACGTAACCGTCGGCTCCGAACAGATAGGGCAGATAATCGTTGGCCTTCTCGTCGATGGTGACGCAAAAGGGTTGAATCCCCAGTTGTCGTGCCTCCCTGACCGCGTGACGGGTATCCTCGACCCCATAACGCCCTTCGTATTTATCCAGATCGTTCGGTTTGCCGTCGCTCAACAGCAATAGCAAGCGGCGCTGGCTGGGCTGACCCTCGAGTATCTGCAGGGCATATCTGATGGCCGCCCCCATGCGCGTGTAATAGCCGGGTTTGATGGCCCTGATCCTGCCCCGAGTGGACGCTGAATAGGACTCGTCGAACCCTTTGATCCGGTGCAGACGCACCGGATCGCGCTTGCGCGAGGAAAAACCGTAGAGGGCGAAGCGGTCACCCGTAGCCGAGAGTGATTCCGAGAACAGATAGAGACTGTCGCGGATGACGTCGATGACACGATGATGATTGTCTATCCAGCTGTCCGTGGAGAGCGAGAGATCCGCCAACAGTAGGCATGTCAGATCACGTTCGCCGCTGCGCAGATCGCGATACAGGTTGTCCGCTCCAGTGCGCTGCCCGCTGGCGCGCTCGGTGGCAAACCGCAGATAGGCATCGAGATCGATTTCACTGCCATCCGGTTGGCCGTACTGCCATAGTCTGGCAGGCATCAGCTGCTGGAACTGCGCTCTCAAGCGTTTGGCCGTAGTATGCAGATGGCCCGGCAGTTCCGTGGGTTCGGCATGTGACGCTTGCAGCGTCGTGACACGACAATGATTCTCCTGCATCTGCTGACGCTTCCAGTCCCACTCCGGCAACAGCTCCCCCTCTGTCAGCAGCTGGTCGTCACAATCGGCGGAAGGCAGGTCCAGGTCGAAACGCAGTTTCGATGCCACGCTCTTGCCTTCCCGGGTGACACTGAAACTGTCCATCTTTTCCGCGGCATCGCTGGCCTGCTCGAGATCGTCGTTCTCTTCGGCGCCTCTGTCGACGTTGGCAAACTCGCCCCAGGTCAAGATGTTTTCCATGCGAATCGTGATCAGGCCACGATCGGATTCCGGCATCTGCGTGCGCTCACCGCGTCGATTCCGCTCATCCTCCAGCGCGCGGCTCTGCCCATTCGCGCTCGAATCGGGTGCATCGCCGTTCGCAGCGCCCTTCCCCATGCCGGGCGGCGAGGGATGCATCCAGAGCGGCACCGGCCAGGGGGCGCGCGATGCGATCGGCAGTCGATCCACCGAGCCGGGTTCGGCGAGTGCCTTCCTGATCGCCCTCTCCTGTTCGGCCTCGTCCTGTTTCATACGGGAAGGATCGGGGCGCTGCGCGAGATGCGCGCGCAGTAGCCGCCGATAGCGCATGGCCATACCGGGATACCGGACCAGCGTCTGCCGCGTCATAGTCTGATTCCTGACGATCCATGTTGAGCGCACGTCATGCGTATGAGATGCGAGTGCGGCGAGCCATAGGTAGAGGTCGCGGTTGAGCGGGCGATCGGGAAACAGATCGATCACCACAGGCAGACGCAACGACTGCTCGTCGCGCCATGCCAGCTCGGTCTTGGTGCCGCTGCCCGCCAGCCGCTGCAACCAACGACGCCGCGCGTGATGGGAGGTCGCGCCCGCGCCCTCTATCCTCAGCCCCCCGTCGCCACCCAGTGCCCGGAACAGAATGCCCAGGGTGTGATTGACTTCGCTGAGTCGCACGGCCGCATGCGGATAACGCTCTTCCGCCAGCCGTGTGATCAGTTTGTGCCAGAGCTCACCGACCTTCTCTTCCATCAGATACTCCCAATCGCGTGGTCTTGGCCGTCAGTCACATCAGCCCCCTGCATCCGGATGGCAGTCGTCTGCCGATGAGGGGGTACCTGAAGCACATTCCCGACATGGCTTTGGCCAACCCGAAGATGCCGAGCAGAATCAGCGTCGAGTGACAGATGGTGAAATAGATGATCACGATCATCCAGGTATAGGCCCCGCCATAACCACCCAGCATGAGAATGATGAGATTGACGATGACGAGCAGAGCGCCGCCCCATAGCGATGCGTAAAATGTCTGTTCCAGGTGCGAGAGCGCCAGTGGCCCGGCATCCCGCCGATGTTTGAAAAACAGGAACGCGAGCACGCCAAAACCCAGACCGGGAATCAACAGCAGATTCGCCAGAAACAGGCTTTCCGCAGCAACGGCCAGCGTCAATCCCGCTGTGGCGCCTGTAGCGGCCTCAGGCGCCGAAGGTGGCATCGACGACCTCCATCAGGGCGGATGCGGTGTCGTTATCGTCCGTCAGCGGTTCAATCAAGGCGGCACGGCATGCCTCCTGCGGATCATATCCGCCCAGAATCAGTGTCGCCGCGTAGACCAGCAGACGGGTTGAGGCCGCCTCCTCCAGATCGTGATCCTTGAGTGCGCGCATGGCGTTTGCGAGACGCACCAGCCGTCCTGCCAGATCCGGCTCGATTCCAGTCTCGCCGATGAGAATCTCCTGCTCGAGATCGGCCGGCGGGAAATCGAAGCGAACACCGACAAAGCGTTGACGGGTACTCGGCTTCATACCTTTCAGGAGATTCTGATATCCCGGATTGTAGGAGACCACCAACATGAACTCGGACGGCGCCTTGAGCATTTCGCCCGTTCGCTCCAATGGAAGGATACGGCGGTCGTCGGTCAGGGGGTGCAGAACCACTGTAGTGTCCTTGCGCGCCTCCACAACTTCATCCAGATAGCAGATCGCGCCTTCGCGCACCGCCCGTGTCAGGGGCCCGTCAGACCAGTAGGTGCCATCCTCGCCGATCAGATGGCGACCCACGAGATCGGCGGCACTCAGGTCATCGTGACAAGCGACGGTATAGACCGGGCGTTGCAGCTTGGCCGCCATGTAATTGATGAATCGCGTCTTGCCGCAGCCGGTTGGACCCTTTATCAGGACCGGCAACTGATGTCTGTAGGCGTACTCGAACAGCTCTATCTCGCGCGCCTGTGGTTTGTAGAAAGGCAAGGCATCGACGGCAATATCGGTGGTCATTGCAGCGGTCCTATTCATATGTGTCACCTCAGCTCACGAAGACGAAAGCGATGGATATCAATGTTCCGGGAATGAAAAGCCATAAACTGACGGGCCAGCGCCAGAAGCCGCTCAGCCGTCTCAGCCCCATGAAGTAGTCGCCGACCATCTGTCCCTTGAGCAGGGCGAAGCCCAGGACCAGGAGCGAAGCGCCGAGCCCCTCGAGCTCGAGTCGTCCGATGAAATAGGTCACTAGCGTGAGCCCTATCATGATGAGCCAGACCCAGGTGCAGTGACGAATGCCAAGAAAACGCCTGTTCTTCATGCGCTCATCTCATGACATAAACCAGGGGGAACAGGATCAGCCATACCAGATCGACCATGTGCCAATAGGACGCTCCCGTTTCGACGCCGGTATGCTGCTGCGCACTGTATCCCCCCAGCCTGGCTTTGACCGCAACCGCGGCCAATATCACCATGCCCATGATGACATGCATGAAATGAAAGAACGTCAGCGACAGATAGAACATGTAGAAGGTGTTCGTACTCAGCCGAATACCGGCTTCGATGTGATGCGCGTACTCGTTCGCTTTCACGACCAGAAACAGCGCCCCCAAGAGCAAGGCGGCGAGCAGCCAGCGTACACAGCGGCGGGCGTCGTCTTCCCGGATCGCGGCAACCGCCCTGACGACGAAATAGCTGCTCGTGATGAGGGCAAGGGTATTGATCATGGCCGCCGTCTTGTCCAGCGTCTGTTGATAGAGATTGAACATCTCCACATGCTGCATGCGGGTGAAGGCATAGGCGCCAAAAAAGGCTGCAAAGGCCGCCAATTCGGCAAGGATGAATACCCAGATGGCGAGATCACCCGGTGGATAACGCTCAAGCGTGACTGCGCCCTCTGTCTGCATGCGTCGAGCTGTGCCTCTGCTGGTTCAAGCCTGTGGTAAAGCCACCGCAACGGCTTGGTGCGAGCGGCCTGATCCCATCGTAGATCACAGCCGGGTGGCGGCCTTGATACACATCAAACCCGTGAGGCTCCGATTCAGCCCGGGCATTGCGAACCAAGCCATGGAGAATGCATCGCATTTGATTCCGGTCAAGGATGGCCCCTATCCGCAAGTGACAGGCTTGAGCACTACGGCAGTACTCAGCGCGTACACTTTCGCTCGCGTCCGACATCCTAATGGCGGGGTTTTCCATGCCGCAGACATCGACGATACAGCTGGCCGAAAACCGAATACCGGGGAATATGGCCATATGGGTAGGAATTCTTTCTGAAATGTCTGAATTCGCCCTGATGTTCATCGTCTATTTCATCGCCAAGGTTCATAATCCGGAGGTTTTTTCCACCGGTCCGTCGAGGCTGAACACCGGGGCGGGCGTCATCAACACCCTGGTGCTGCTGTCGAGCAGCTATTTCGTCGTCAAAGCCATGCACGCGATCAGGCTGGGGCGGATTGCAATATGCCTGCGCTGGCTTTGGATGGCGGTTCTGGCGGGCGGCCTCTATCTGGTGATCAAATACTTCGAATACCGTTGGAACTCCGCTCAGGGACTGGCGACGGACACCGATATATTCTTTACTGTCTATTACTACACCACGTTCAATCACCTGTTGCATGTCGGCTGGGGCAGCGGCGCCGTTCTGTGGGCCATCATGGGTATCCGCATGGGAAGTATCAACCAGCACAACCACAGCGGGCTGGAGGCCGTAGCCGTCTATTGGCATATGATTGATCTGGCATGGATCATCATTTTTCCCCTGCTCTACGTGCTTCGCTGAGGAGAATCACGATGTTCGACTCGAAATCCATCGACCTTATCTGGCTCATGCTGCTCGGTCTGACCCTGATCAGCGCCGCCATTGCCGAGTCACCGGATCAAGGGCTGGCGCTGACCACCGTCATCGCCGCCACTGTCGCCTTCAAGGGCAGAATGATCGTCGACCGGTTCATGGAGCTCAAACACGCGCACCCGTTGATCCGGGAGAGCATGCGCATCTATTTCTATGTCATTCCCTTGTTGATAGTTTTGGTCTATCTGTTCCCCGGTTTGCTGGTTCGTCTGACAACCCTGTAGTGATCCGCAGCTTTCAGCGGCCGAGCCCAATGGGGCATGTGCCGGGCAAACCACGGCACCCCTCCTCCTCGTTAGCAACTGAATTTCAGCCTCTTCTTTCAGGATAGTTACAGACTCCCGCGGTCGGGTCTGTGTTCACCAACGGGCTTTTACGCCACTCCCGGCGATATACCCTAAGCGGGTAGTTTCGAATCTTTCGGAGTACATCTAGAGCGGTCGCTTTGGGTCTTCGCGAACGACCCCGGAATCCTGACCCGGGCACAAAAAAAGGCCGGACGGTTTGATGAATTTACCGTCCGGCCAGGGGGGTTGCTTAAGTCTGCGCTATCGGACTCAGCCTGCTGCAGCCTCCACGGCACCACGCTCGTTGCCCTGCGGCTCCATCGCCGGCATCTCCGCCGCTGTCTTCTCGCCCGGGATGAAGAAGCTCCAGACGTAGACCGCCAGGCCGATCAGGAAGGTCACGCCCGCGATCAGGCGCAACCAGTAGAACAGCGCGATCTTGTCCTGCACCACCATGAACGACAGCGGTGTATCGCTGAAGCGCTGCAGATAGACCTGCAGAATGCCCGCGCCGGTCAGGAACAGGGTGATGAACACGATCGACACCGTCATCAGCCAGAAGGCCCACATCTCCATCACCTGCGCCTTTTCGCCGTTGGCCTCGCGTCCCCTCAGGATAGGCATTGCGTAGCTGATGATCGCCAGATTGATCATCACATAGGCGCCGTAGAAGGCCATGTGCCCATGCGCCGCCGTGATCTGAGTGCCATGGGTGTAGTAGTTCACCGGCGCCAGGGTGTGCAGAAAGCCCCACACGCCCGCGCCCAGAAACGCCATCACCGCCGTACCCAATGCCCACAGCGTGGCCGCCTTGTTCGGGTGATTGCGCCGGCGCTTGTTGACCATATTGAAGGCGAACACCGTCATCATGAAGAAGGGGATCGGCTCCAGCGCGGAGAAGATCGAACCCCACCACTGCCAGTATTCCGGCGTGCCGATCCAGTAGTAGTGATGTCCCGTGCCCACGATGCCGGTGATCAGCGTCATGGCGATGATGATGTAGAGCCACTTCTCGATGATCTCGCGGTCCACGCCGGTCACCTTGATCAGCACGAAGGCCAGGATCGATCCGAGGATCAGTTCCCACACGCCCTCGACCCACAGATGGACCACCCACCACCACCAGAACTTGTCCTGCACCAGATTGGTCGGATTGAAGAAGGAGAACAGAAACAGCACCGCCAGACCCGCGAGACCCATCAGCAGCACCAGCGTCACCACCGTCTTGCGTCCCTTCAGGACCGTCATGCCGATGTTGAACAGGAACGCCAGCGCCACCACCACGATACCCAGCTTGGTGATCGTCGGCTGCTCCAGGAACTCACGCCCCATGGTGGGCAGCAGATCGTTGCCGGTTATCTCCGCCAGGGTCGCATAGGGCACCAGCAGATAGCCCGCCACCGTCAGTGCAGCCGCCACCAGAAACACCCAGAACATCAGCTTCGCCAGCCAGGGCGCGTGCAGCTCGGTCTCCGACTCCTCAGGCACCAGGTAGTAGGCCGCCCCCATGAATCCCATCAGCAGCCAGACAATCAGCGCGTTGGTGTGCACCATACGCGCCACGTTGAAGGGGATCTCGGGGAACAGAAAGTCGCCCCACACATACTGCAGACCCAGGATCAATCCGAACAGGATCTGCGCCACGAACAGACCGATGGCGGCAATGAAGTACGGCATCGCCACGGCCTGGGATTTGTATTTGAACGTCATCGTCGTCTCCTCTCGTTTACTTACGGCCCAGACCGATCAGCCC
>JBNLGI010000209.1:0-2650 GCA_050305975.1 Sedimenticolaceae bacterium
CATGACCACGCGCATGGACCCGGCCCGCGACACCACCCTGATCGAGAACACCCCCATCGACTACCTCGATTTCGCCTCGCCGGTCTCCGGCCTGGGCTCCAAGATCGGCTTCGACGCCACCAACAAGTGGCCCGGCGAGACGAACCGCGAATGGGGACGCCCGATCCAGATGACCCACCAGGTCAAGCAGCGCATAGACGAAATTTGGGATCAGCTGGGGATCGACTAAACTGTTTGAAAAATCACGAATAAAGGAAGGGGTAAAGCCATGCGTACGATCGTATTGATGAACGCCAAGGGCGGCTGCGGCAAGACCACACTGGCCACCAATCTGGCCACCTGGTATGCGGACGAGGGGATGAAGGTCGCGCTGGCCGATTACGATCCGCAGCGCTCCTCCCTCGACTGGCTGGAGGCCCGAAAGGCCTATGAGGGCATCCCCGATATCGTGGGCATCGACGCCGCCAGCGGTCCGCTGAAGGCGGCCTCCGGCACCGATCTGCTCATCATGGACGCCCCTGCCGGCACCCACGGCAAGGATATCAACAAGATGCTGCAGCGGGTCGACACCCTGCTGCTGCCGGTACTGCCCTCCCCCATCGACATGCGCGCCTGCAACCGCTTTCTCTCCGAGTTGCTGGAGAGCGGCCGGGTCTCGAAGAAGCAGACCCGCATCGGCATCATCGCCAACCGGGTCAAGGAGCAGACCCTGATCTATCACGATCTGGAAGAGTACCTCGGCCATCTCAAGATCCCCTTCCTCACCCATCTGCGCGAGAGCCAGAACTACATCCGCTCGGCCGAGCAGGGACTGGCGATCTTCGAGCTGGCCCCGTCCCAGGTCTACAAGGATGTGATTCTGTGGGATCCGATCTTCGAGTGGCTCAATATCTGATGCGTTTTGAGTGATGAGTTTTTAGTGTTGAGTTGATCGTGTTCACTGGGTTCACGACCACTTGACCCCCCCTCTCCCCCAGGGAGAGGGGACGATTCTCCTGCCCTTGTTCATGCTGTATAGGGATGAGGATTACACCGGCATTCTGTCAGCAGTTCTCCTCCGCTCGATGAACCTACGTTCCCACTCCCCCAGGGAGAGGGGATCAAAGCAATCCGTGTGGACAGAGCCACACACAACCCACTCAAAACTAAAAACTCACCACTCAACACTCTCCAGACAGGCTGGCAACCCCTCCGCCAGGGTCGGATAGCGCAACACCACCCCCAACTCCTCGACCAACTTGCGGTTGTTCAGACGGCGCGATTCGCCGAGATAGGAGAGCATCCCCGGCGTCAGCTGCGCCTGCGCCTGCTGCAGGCTGATCAGCGGGGGTCTCGGCAGGCCCAGAAAGTCGGCCACCGCGTTGAAATAGCCGGTCATGCTGCCGGGATGGCCGTCGCAGACATTGTAGACCTCCCCGGAGATCCCTCTCGCCATGGCTGCCTGACAGACCGTCACCAGGTCCAGGCTGTGGATATGGTTGGTGATGGGCGAATCGGCCTCCACCACCATCGGGCGACCGCTCTCGAGCCGGGCTCGCGGCAGCTTGCCGGGGCCGTAGATGCCGGCCACCCTCAGGATCACCAGCTCCCCGCCCGTCTCACGGCTCCAGACGCGCCATCGTGTCTCCGCATCGAGCCGCCGCCAGGCGCGGTCGGCGGCCGGGGCCGGAGGCCGGCTCTCGTCGACCCATTCGCCGCCACAGTCGCCGTAGACGCCGGTAGTGCTGAGATAGACCACCCGGCGCGGTTGTCCGGCCTCTTCAAATCCTTCGATCAGCCGCGCGACCCGGCTATCCTCCCGCCCCTCGGGCGGGGGCGGCGCGAAGTAGTAGAGTTCGTTATCCGCCACCGAGGGCAACCCCAGTACCGTCTGATCCAGATCGACCTTCAGTGCGGGGATACGCCGTTCGCGCAGCGCCATCACGCTCTCGTCGCTGCGCACCCAGCCGCTCACCTCCCGCCCCTGCGCCAGGCAGGCCTCCGCCACCCGGCGGCCGATATCGCCGCAGCCGACGATCGTTATCGGGTTTGTCATCTCATCCCTCACAGGTCCTATCCCGTTATCGCTGCGTGTAGGGTGGGGCCCTGCCCCACCAAGTACGCCCCTGAATAGATCCCGGTTTCGCGCAAACTCCACGGGATTTCTCATCCACTAGAGTCTCGCAGATCCCAGCGCTCCTTGACCATCCTTCAATACCCAAAGGACTTCCCGGTTTAATTCCTGAGTAAAATAGGAGAGAATTCCGTCCCACAATAAAGGAGTGTCGATGCATGAACTTTCCCGCTATCGACAAATTGCAACCAGACGCCAGCAGCAAGGTGCCCAATGAGTTTTAAAGTGCAGGTCCAGCCCAGTGGCCATGAATTCAGTGTCGAGCCTGAAGAGTCTCTTCTCGAGGCCGCAGTACGGCAGGGCATCAACCTCCCCTACGGTTGCCGCAACGGCTTTTGCGGCGATTGTCGATCAGCCCTGCTGGAAGGCGAGGTCCACTACCCTGACGAGATCCCCGAGGCCATCCAGGGACAGACCGATGAAGCCTGCCTGACCTGTCAGGCCCGCGCCACGAGCGATCTGGTCATCGGCGTGCACGAGATCGAACAGGCGCAGGATCTGCGCCCGCGCATCCTACCGTCCAAGATCGATCGCATC
>JBNLGI010000210.1:0-2686 GCA_050305975.1 Sedimenticolaceae bacterium
GGCGGCCATCGCGGTGGCCGCCGCGGCGACCCGGCGGTCCTGGGAGGAGGGATCCGCCGGCGCCAGCGCGGCACGTCGGATCTGCTCGGCCTTGCGCAGGGTCTCCTCGGGGGTCCTGCCGCCCGAGGCGTTGATCGAGACCTCTCCCCCAATGGCGTAGCGCCTGCCGTCGGGGCCGGTCTGGTAGGAGAAGCTGCCGCCGGTGACGTACTGTCCCGCAGCAGCTTTATGGGCCATTTCATGGGCCTTGACCTGCCGGTCCCGTCGCGCCAGTTCGGCGACTTGACGCTGCTCTTCCGGTGTCAGCTCACCGGGCCGTTGAGTCTCCCGCACCGGGCGTTCGGAGGCGCTCTCCCGGGTTGACGGAGCGGCATCATCGGAGCTCAGGGCGCCGCCGCGTTCCGCTGTACTTTCGGAATCGCTCAGACCGACGGTTTGCGCGGAGGCAAAGGGCCCGTTGGTCAATCCGGTCATAGTCGTGATCGATAGCGCCATACCGATACCGTAAAAATGCAATCACCCAACGGTAAGTATAGATAAGACTGAAAATTTAAAGGGTTCGCACAGGCAGAAGCGGAAATTGCGGAACCGGCTTCCTGCCAAACAAACACGTAGGGTGCGGCTTGCCGCACCGTGAATCGCATGGCCCGGCGCCGATAGCGGATCACACCTCTCACCACAGCTGCCGGATGCGGTATAATCCGCACCCTTTTCATCCAACCGACCTATCCCGATGTCCGAACTGCTCGAACAACTCAGCCGCCGGCGCACCTTCGCCATCATCTCGCATCCCGACGCCGGCAAGACCACCCTGACGGAGAAGCTGCTGCTCTATGGCGGCGCGATCCAGATGGCCGGCACCGTGAAGGGACGCAAGGCGGCCCGCCACGCCACCTCCGACTGGATGGAGATGGAGAAGGAGCGCGGTATCTCGGTCACCTCCTCGGTGATGCAGTTCCCCTACCGGGACGAGATCGTCAACCTGCTGGATACCCCCGGTCACGAGGACTTCTCGGAGGACACCTATCGTACCCTGACCGCGGTCGACTCGGCCCTGATGGTGATCGATGTGGCCAAGGGCGTGGAGGAGCGGACCATCAAGCTGATGGAGGTCTGCCGCCTGCGCGATACGCCGATCCTCACCTTCGTCAACAAGCTCGACCGGGAGGGTCGCGATCCGCTGGAGATTCTCGACGAGGTCGAGTCGGTGCTGAAGATCGCCTGCGCCCCGGTGACCTGGCCCATCGGTATGGGCAAACGGCTGAAAG
This sequence comes from Sedimenticolaceae bacterium, assembly GCA_050305975.1. GTDB lineage: Bacteria > Pseudomonadota > Gammaproteobacteria > Chromatiales > Chromatiaceae > Thiodiazotropha. The sequence continues at coordinate 1,269 of JBNLGI010000210.1, forward strand.
GGGTCTATGACCTGCGCACCGACGCCACCCACCTCTTCAGTGCCACCCACGGCGGCAAGATCCAGGTGGGGGAGATCGTGCAGGGACTGGACAACCCCAAGCTGGACGAACTGATCGGCGGCCAGGCCGACGAGCTGCGCGAGGAGATCGAACTGGTGCGCGGCGCCAGCCATGCGCTCGACCTGGAGGCCTACGCCAAAGGTGAGCAGACGCCGGTCTTCTTCGGTTCGGCGATCAACAACTTCGGCGTCAAGGAGCTGCTCGACGCCTTCGTGGAGTACGCCCCCGCGCCCCTGTCACGCCCCACCCAGCAGCGCATGGTCGATCCCAAGGAGGCCAAGTTCAGCGGCTTCGTTTTCAAGATCCAGGCCAATATGGACCCCCAGCACCGGGACCGTATCGCCTTCCTGCGGGTCTGCTCCGGCAGCTACCGCAAGGGCATGAAGATGAACCACGTGCGTATCGGCAAGACGGTGCAGATCAGCAACGCGCTGACCTTCCAGGCCGACGAGCGGCGCCACGTGGAGGAGGCCTGGCCCGGGGACATCATCGGCCTGCACAACCACGGCACCATCCAGATCGGCGACACCTTTACCGAGGGGGAGGAGCTGAAGTACATCGGTATCCCCTATTTCGCGCCGGAGCTGTTCCGTCGAGTGGTTTTGAAGGACCCGCTGAAGCAGAAGGCCCTGCTCAAGGGGGTGCTGCAGCTGTGCGAGGAGGGGGCGACCCAGGTCTTCCGGCCGCTGAAGAACAACGACCTGATCCTCGGTGCGGTCGGCGTGCTGCAGTTCGACGTGGCGGTGGAGCGCCTCAAGCACGAGTACAAGGTGGAGGCGATCGTGGAGCCGGTCAGTGTGGCCACCACCCGCTGGATCGAGTGTGACGATGCGAAAATGCTGGAGCGTTTCAGGGAGAAGGCCCATGAGCACCTGGCCCTCGACGGCGACGACCAGCTGGTCTACTTGGCGCCGACGCGGGTCAATCTCGATCTGGCCATGGAGCGTTGGCCCGATGTGCGGTTCCTCGCCACCCGTGAGCTCTGACGCTCCGATACCCCAATCGGTCCCTATGTCCGATTCCACGTAGGGTGGGGCCCTGCCCCACCATTTCAGTCGTGCATGATAGATATTCGGTGGGGCAATGCCCCACCCTACACGACTGTCCCTCCATTTCAATCGAGTAGGATGGCTATTCGATGGGGCAGGGCCCGACCCTACCCGAAGTGGTTTCATGCAGGAATCCATAGGCGACCAAGGGGTACTTTCCGGTCGCTCATGGATTGAAAAACCGGGGGGGTCAACCATAATTTTATTAGGAGGCGAGACGAGCCCCTGACCGATCGGGAAGGAGGTCGAAGATGTTTCTGATGCAGAAAAATAGTGAAAAACTGGTTGAGGTACTGAGTCTCTCCGACC
>JBNLGI010000211.1:0-2614 GCA_050305975.1 Sedimenticolaceae bacterium
TATCTCCTACTGTTTTGCCCAGGCCGCTTTGCCGTTGGGCTTGACGGGAAAAGGGATTCCGCGCCGCTGTTGTCTGAAAACGGCTCGACACTGTACCCCAAAGCTCGGCAATTTTCAGCCATCCCCGTCAAACACCGCGTGAACGACAGGGGAATTACCATTGCGGACGAACAGCGACAGAAGGAACCCCCTACAATGCAAATGATCCCGCTCCTGTTCTCCCTGCTGCTGCCCGGCGGCCTCCTCGCTGCAAATCTGACTGAGGAACAGCGCCTCTCCGAACAGCTCGAGAGCGCCGATCTGCATGGCGAAGTCCGATGGCTTGCCGCAGGCGATGTGCGTTTTCTCGCCATCCTGACAAAAACCAACGCGGATGTGCGGCTAGGCGCTGCAATCCTGCTGCACGACGCGGGAGAGAATGCGGATGGCCCCGATGTGATCGGCCCCCTGCGTCGCCATCTGACCTTGCGCGGCTGGGATACGCTGTCGCTTCAGCTGCCCCGCCCCACGCACCCCACATCCGCAGCGGAACGGAAGGCGGCCGTCGATCTGGCGCCGGACCGCCTGAAATCCGCCGTGGATTTCCTGCAAGCCCAGCAGGCGTCACCTCTGGTCCTGGTGGGCCATGGGCTGGGCGCCGAGATGGCCCTGGCCTATCTGGCCGGGACTCCGGATGCAGCGGTCCGCGCGCTGGCGGCCATCGGCCTTTCCGCGGGAACGGGCGGCGATGAGGATCCGGTCATCCGCACCCTCAGCCAACTGCGACACCCCATGCTCGACCTCATCGGCGAACGGGACGATGAACAGGCGCTCGCCAGCGCCGAGGCGCGCCGAGGCGCCGCCAAACGCAATGGGCGCGAAGGGTATCGGCAGGATCGGGTGATGGGTGCCGACCATCGCTTCAGCGGACTCCAGACCAGCCTGCTGCAGCGGGTCGCCTCCTGGATGCGGCAATCGGTGCAAGCGACTGCCCCAGGCACGCCCTGACGGGCTTGGCACTGATCTCTGTTTACCCTCAGCCGGACCATTGACCAAGCCTTCCGGCCCGCCTGGCAAAACAGTACGGTTCAACAGAGCGCATGCAGGATTAGGCGAGGGCTGGAGTCAGTCCGCCCCCATCAGGCGTTGGATGCGCCGGACGTAGTAGCGCGTCTCACCGGGCGCATGAGGCGCCACCTGCTGCCAGGACTTCACCTCGCCAGCCGCCGTCTGCGCCTTTTTGTAGGCCCGCAGCATATTGCGATAGCCCGCATTGTAGCTGGCCAGGGCAAAGGCCAGACGCTCCTCGGTGGGCAGCCCCCTCTTCCATTTGCGGTAGAGCATGCGATCGTAGTAGATGCCGGCGGCGATATTCCAGCGCGGTTCGTCGATTTGGGTGAAGTGGGGATTCTTTTCACGGATCTCTTCGTAGGTCGCCGGCAGGATCTGCATGATCCCCTTGGCGCCCATCGGACTCTGGGCTGCGGGATCCAGACCCGATTCGGCGATCCCCTGGGCCTTGAACCAGCGCCAGTCGAGGTGAGGGCCGAAGTAGTGTTTGGTGTATTTGCGGAAGTAGTCATCGTAGTCGCTGCGCCAGTAGTCGTCGCTGACGTGACGAACCAGGCTGGCATAGGCCAGCCCGGGCAACAGTACCAGTAGCAGAAACCAGCGCAGGATCGGCATCGGTTCGCTCAGCGCCTGTCGAGACTCATCCAATGGGCCCTAGTTGAGCCCGAGGCCGATCACCAGACCGAGGGCGGTGCCGATACCGACGAAGATGCCCATGATCATGATGCCGACCGCGATGTTGCCCTTCTGCAGCTCGTCGGCGATGCTGAAGTTGACGATATGGCTGAACACCTTGCAGCCGAACCACATGAAGAAGATGGTCAACGCACCACCGAAGATTGCATAGATGAAGTTGAGCAGGATCGGATCCATCGCGTCGGTCATTTCTACCCTCCGCAGGTTAAGCCGGCGAGTTCATGCAGACACCCAAGTGTCACATGATAACCCGAAGAAAAACATAGTCTTTTACAGAAAGCAAAGATTGTCTGCAGGCGCTATTCAGGCACCGGGATGAGACATGCCCGGCACGGGCAGGAGTCAACTCAATCCTCGGGCTTCCTTGATCCGCTCGTAGGCCTTTTTGATCTCGTCGGTCTTCTGCGCCGCCAGCTTCATCATCTCCTCCGGCAGCCCCTTGGAGACCAGCTTGTCCGGGTGGTGCTGGCTGATGAGACGACGATAGGCCCGCTTGACCTCCTGGTCGCCGGCATCCGGTTTTACGTTGAGGATGGCGTAGGCGTCCTCCAGGGAGAGCGTCCGGGGACCGGGCCGTCCCCGGCCCGCCCCCGCGCCGGCACCCTCGTAGTGGGCCTCGGCGCGCACCCGCTGCACCAGCAGACGAAAGGTGAACTCCGGAATGTGCAGCAGGCGGCAGACATGCTTGAGCACCGCCTCTTCCCGATGATCCATCTGGCCGTCGGCGAAGGCGGCCTGGATCTGGATCTCCATGAACATCTGGATCAGGGTGTGGCGGCGACGGCATTCGATGCGGAACTGCTCGATGACGTCATCGAGTGGGAAGTCGGGTGACTTGCCTTCGTTGAAGAGGCGGATCGCGGTCTGC
>JBNLGI010000212.1:0-3534 GCA_050305975.1 Sedimenticolaceae bacterium
ACGGATGCTTGGGCATGGGGCGGTCACACAATTCGCCGTCTAGACTTAGATGGAGTGCCGATGCTTCGTGATGCCAGTCGTGACCAGCCGCTGGCCAACGCCTGATCCTCCGCTGGCATGAGGTTGTGGCTATCCGCTGAAGCGACAGAGGGTGAATCGGCGTGGACAAAACGCCGAACTCGGTGAACAAGGACCTGAGATGGTGGAGGAGAATCGCATACAGGTTATCGGGCGGGAGCTGTGGTCATCCCTGCAGCAGAATCAGTCAGCCCGCGAACCGGGTTGGATCGACAAACTGTTCGACCAGCTGATGAGCGATAGCCGTTTTCGCCTGCAGGCACTGCGTTTCGTCGACGCGGTGCCGGCATTGAGCGACGACGCGGAGCTGGTGAGCCACTTCAACGAGTACTTCGGCGACATCGAGCTCGAGGCCCTGCCCAGGCTGATCTCCTGGGGTATCCGACGCGGGCCCAATCTCACCCATCACGCCCTGGTCGCCCCGATAATTCGCCAGGGGGTCAAGACCGTGGCCCACCGCTTCATCGCCGGCGAGTCGGCCGAGGCCGTGCTCAAACTGGCGCGCAAGCTGAGCGGCGAGGGCATCTCGGTCAGTCTCGACCGGCTGGGCGAGGCGACGGTCAGCGAGACGGAGGCGGAGGTCTATCAGCGCGCCTACCTGGCGCTGATCGAACGGGCCGCGACGAACGCAGCGGAGATCGGGGATCTCAATTTGTCGCTCAAGGTCTCCTCGCTCTACTCCCAGATCTCGCCGCTCGACCAGGACGGCAGCGTGGCGGCGTTGAAAGAGAGAGTGCGGCCGATCCTGCTGGCGGCCATGTCGGCCCGGATCGGCATCACCCTCGATATGGAACAGTTCGACTTCAAGGGGATCATCCTGCTGCTGTTTCGCGAGATCGCCGGGGAGGAGCCGTTTCACCACTGGCCGGGCCTGGGTGTGGCGATCCAGGCTTACCTGAGGAACGCCGACGACGACCTGGCCCGCCTCAACGAATGGGTGACGCAGCGGGGCGTCCCGGTCATGGTGCGCCTGGTGCGGGGCGCCTACTGGGATCAGGAGACCGTGAGCGCGGGGCTCCAGGGCTGGCCGGTGCCGGTCTGGACCGGGAAGTCGCAAACCGATGCCTGTTACGAACGCTGCCTGGCGCGGTTGTTCGAAAATCCGCTGGTCCGCCCGGCGGTGGCGACCCACAATCTGCGCAGCATCGCCTGCGCCCTGGCTCTGGCCGAAGCTCACGGGCGCGACGCCGACGCGTACGAGTTCCAGATGCTCTACGGCATGGCCGACCGGCTGGCTCCCCTGGTCACCGAGCGTGAGCGGCGGTTGCGTCTCTACCTCCCTTTCGGCGAACTGCTGCCGGGTATCGCCTACCTGGTGAGACGGCTGCTGGAGAACTCGTCCGACCAGTCTGTTCTGCCCGCCCTGCTGCAACTGGACCGGGAGCAGGCGCTGGCTCCGCCGGCTCCGGCCATGCCCGAGAGTGCGAACCCGTCCGAAGGCTTCGTCAATCTTCCGCTGCATCGTTTTACCGATGAAGCGGAACGATCGGCTTTTCGAGCCGCGCTCGATCAGGTGAACAAACGGCTGGGCGAACGCTATCCACTGCATCTGAAGCGCCACCTGGCAGTGGAGGAAGCGATCATTGACAGCACCAATCCGGCCGCCCCGTCGGAGATCGTCGGACGGGTGGTGCGTGCCGGACCCGACGATGCGGAGCTGGCGCTGCGTCAGGCGGAGGCGGCCCTCGCCTCCTGGAGCGGACTCGGCCTGGCCCGACGCGCGGCCTTCCTGGACCGGGCGGCCGAGCTGCTGACGGCCCGCCGCGATCTGTTCGCCGCCTGGGAGGTGAAGGAGGCGGGCAAGAGCTGGGGTGAGGCCGACGGCGATGTGGCCGAGGCGGTCGACTTCCTGCGCTACTATGCGCAGCATGCGCGGGCGCTGGAGGCGCGGCCGTCCCCCTCGCTGCCGGGTGAGGAGAATCGCCACGAATACCGCTCCCTGGGCATCGGCGTGATCCTGCCGCCGTGGAATTTTCCTCTCGCCATTCCGGTCGGCATGCTCAGCGCCGCCATCGTGACCGGCAACTGCGCCATCCTCAAACCCGCCAGCGAGACGCCGGTGGTGGCCTGGCATTTCTGTGAGCTGCTGCGGGTGGCGGGGGTGCCGGACGGGGTGGTCTGTTGCCTGCCCGGCAGCGGGGCGGAGATCGGCGAGGCGCTGGTGCGCGACCCGCGTACCCACTTCGTCGCCTTCACCGGCTCCCGCGAGGTGGGGCTGCGCCTGCACCGGCTCATCAGCGAACAGCCGGAGGGTCAGCACCATGTAAAGCGGCTGATCGCCGAGATGGGGGGCAAGAACGCCATCATCGTCGACAGCGACGCCGATCTCGACGACGCGGTGGCAGGGGTGATCGAATCGGCTTTCGGCTACCAGGGCCAGAAGTGCAGTGCCTGCTCCCGGGTGATCTGCGTCGGCCCGGTGCACGACCGCTTCGTGGCGCGGCTGATCGAGGCGGCCCGCAGCCTGCGCATCGGCGATCCCGCCGATCCGGGCAACCGTATGGGGCCGGTGATCAGCGCCTCGGCCCGGCAGCGCATCCTGGAGGCTGTCGAGTCGGCGAGTCTGACCGCCACGCCGGCCTATGTCGGCGAACCGCCGCAGTCGGCTGAAGGGCATTTCATCGCGCCGGTGATCTTCACCGAGGTGCAGGAGGACTCCCCGCTGGCCCAGGAGGAGATCTTCGGCCCGGTGCTGGCGATCCTGCGCGCCGCCGATTTCGAAGACGCCCTGCGCATCGCCAACGCCACCGCCTATGCCCTTACCGGCGGTGTCTACTCCCGTTCACCCGCGCATCTGGAACGGGCCGCCGAGACCTTCCAGGTCGGCAATCTCTACCTCAACCGCAAGACCACCCGCGCCCTGGTGCAGCGCCAGCCCTTCGGCGGCTTCAAGCTCAGCGGCATGGGCTTCAAGGCGGGCGGTCCCGACTATCTGCTGCAGTTCCTGCACGCCCGCTGCGTGACCGAGAACACCCTGCGGCGCGGCTTCGCGCCCGACAGCGAAGGTTAGCGCCAGGGCCGGACCGGAGATGCGGACAACCGAACTGGTACCGTGCTTCGAATGCTTAACCTAGGGTGTCTACCTGCAAACGGGAGCGCTTAAGGTCTAGCTGGAGGCATACGGGATTTGAACTGGAAGACATGCGGTGGGGCAGGGCCCCACCCTACACAGTTTCGAAGCGTTGAGTGAGCCCTGCCCACCGGTCCCGATCATTACACTCCTCTCCTCGTCGATTGACGCGCGCCCCCCTTCCGCTTTCCCTTGATCCATATCAACTGCGCCGCAGATTGCGCTAGACACCGGCCCCGCTCTCGCTTGATATTTCACGACCCTGTCAAAAACAGATAACAACAGACAGCGCGTTCCGGTTTGCCGTATCTCCGGTCCAATAAGAAAAGCTATCAATGGAGGATACCGTTCCATGGGTTGGAAAATACCACGCTTGTCCCGTCGCC
>JBNLGI010000213.1:0-49129 GCA_050305975.1 Sedimenticolaceae bacterium
TTCTCAACGGTTTTTTGTTACTACAATACCGCATCGGTCCTATGCGAGGCCGTCGGATAATCCAGAGGAAATTAACAAAATGAGCGATGTCGTAGAACGAGTTCGTAAAATTGTCGTGGAACAACTGGGCGTGAAAGAGGAAGAAGTGACCCTTGAGGCCTCCTTCGTCGATGATCTTGGCGCCGACTCTCTCGACACGGTGGAACTGGTGATGGCTCTCGAAGAGGAATTTGAAACCGAGATTCCCGACGAAGAGGCAGAGAAGATCACGACTGTGCAGTTGGCCGTCGACTACATCAACGCCCACAGCTGATCAAAACCAGACTTTCATGCTAGGCCGTAAAGCCCCCTAGAGAATGGGGCGCGGCCTTTTTCCTTTCTGCCATTCCACTGATATCGGGGGTAGTCATCAATGACTGCAAGAAGGGTCGTCGTAACGGGGCTCGGCATGGTCGCGCCTGTGGGCTTGGATATTCCCTCCGCCTGGGAGAACATCGTCGCCGGTCGAAGCGGCATAAAGCCGATCACCCATTTTGACGTCTCCGCCTTTTCCACTCAGTTCGGTGGGCCGATCTACGGCTTTGAGATCACCGACTATGTGTCGAAGAAAGAAGCCAAGAAGATGGACAACTTCATCCATTATGGCGTCGCGGCAGGGATCCAGGCGGTGAAGGATTCCGGACTCGATTTCGAGCAGGAGGATACCGATCGTATCGGTGTGCTGGTCGGATCGGGTATCGGCGGCATCACCGGTATCGAAAACAGTTATCAGGCCTTTCTGGATGGCGGTCCGCGCAAGATCTCTCCCTTCTTCGTGCCGGCCAGCATCATCAACATGGTGTCGGGCAACCTCTCCATCATGTATGGCCTGAAAGGCCCCAATTACTCCATTGTCTCCGCCTGCAGCAGTGGCGCCCACAGTATCGGCGAGGCGGCCATGATGATCCGCTACGGCCGCACCGATGTGATGATCGCCGGTGGTGCCGAAATGGCCACCTCACCGGTGGGCCTGGGTGGTTTTGCCGCGGCCCGCGCACTCTCCAAACGCAACGACGATCCCCAGGGCGCGAGTCGACCCTGGGACAAGGACCGCGATGGCTTCGTGCTCAGTGACGGCTCCGGTGTGGTGGTGCTGGAGGAGTATGAGCGGGCCAAAGCGCGGGGCGCCAAGATCTATGCCGAGCTGGTAGGGGTTGGCATGAACTCTGATGCCTATCATATGACCGCGCCCTCAGTGGATGGCTCCGGCGCCGCCAAGTGTATGCAATTGGCGCTCAAGGATGCGGGAATCAACGCCGACCAGGTCGACTACATCAATGCGCACGGTACCTCCACCCCGGCCGGTGACGTGGCCGAGACCATGGCCGTCAAGCGCGCCTTCGGTGACCACGCCTACAAGCTTTGTGTCAGCTCCACCAAATCGATGACCGGTCACATGCTGGGTGCTGCCGGTGGAGCCGAGGCGGTCTTCAGCGTGCTCTCCCTGCACCACCAGGTGGTGCCTCCCACCATCAACCTGGAGAACCCGGACCCGGATTGCGATCTCGACTATGTGCCGAATACGGCTCGCGAGATGAAGCTCGACGTGGTGCTCTCCAACTCGTTCGGTTTCGGCGGCACCAACGGTACGTTGGTCTTTCGCAAAGCCGACTGAGACTGGCGGGCTGCCCCGAGTACACTCCGACCGAAACAGACGCTGATCCAGCCGCATGCCTGACAGGGTCCTGATCAACGGCCAGCCCGCCGACCGGATCCCCGTCAGCGACCGGGGTCTGCAGTATGGTGACGGTCTCTTCGAAACCCTGGCCGTGATCGATTCACGCCCGCGTCTCTGGGAGCGCCACATGGCGCGCCTGAGTCGGGGCGAGGGCGTGCTGGGGATGCCAGGCAGCGACCGGCGCCAACTCTGGCTGGAGGCCGAGCGGCTATGTAAAGGCTGTGGACGTGGCGTACTCAAACTCATCATCACCCGCGGCAGTGGCGGACGGGGTTACCGACCGCCGGAACAGGCGCAACCAAGGCGGATCCTCTCCCTCCATGCCTGGCCCGACTACCCCGTGAGTTGGTATCGGGATGGAATGCGACTGAGACTCTGCGAGACCCGCTGGGGCCACAACCATCAGCTGGCGGGAATTAAACATCTCAATCGCCTCGAGCAGGTGCTGGCACGTCAGGAATGGCGGGATCCCGAGATTGCCGAGGGGGTGATGCTCGATGCGGAAGGCCGGGTCATCTCGGCCACTCAGGGCAATCTCTTCCTGGTCAACGAGGGCCGGCTGCAGACGCCGGAGCTGAGGCGGGCGGGGATTGCCGGTGTGATGAGGGAGCTGGTGATCGAGACGGCCGGCGATGTCGGCATGCCGGTGGATATCGAAGCAATCTCGCTCGAGCGGATGCTGCAAGCCGACGCACTCTTCGTCACCAATTCCATCCTGGGACTCTGTCCGGTTGCAGCCTTGGAGGGGCGGACCTTTGCCCCGGAGCATATTCCGCAAAACCTGCGACAGGCGCTCGAAGAGCGGCTTCGTGAAGTGCCCTGAACGGCCTGCCCGAATGTGAAGCAGTGGCGGTTAAGTGACGAATTCACCCCTGCAAAGCTCATTGAAATCAGTAGAATAGTCCCATCATGCTGAATCGAATTCTCGGAATCTCCCTGTTTGTCGCAAGCATCCTCATCGCATGGGGTTGGATGGAGTATGACGAGTTCGTCGAGACCCCCTTGAGCCTGCCGGAAGCGGGACTGACCTACGACCTGGAAGCGGGCGCCACCATACGCAATGTGGCCCGGGATCTCTCGGCCCAGGGAGTGCTCAACAAACCGCTGCTGCTGCGTCTGCTGGCACGCTGGAACGGCCAGGCCAGCCAGTTGAAGGCTGGGGAGTACCACCTGCCCAGCGGCATCACGCCACCACAGCTGCTCGAGATCCTCAGCTCGGCCAAGGTCGTGCAGCACGCCCTGACCATCATCGAAGGCTGGACCTTCCAGCAGCTGATGGCGGCCGTCAGGCGTCACGACGCCCTGACTCAGACCCTGGCGGGGGTCGAGGATGAGCAGATCATGTCCCGTCTGGGATTGGAGGGTATGCATCCCGAGGGGCGTTTCTACCCCGATACCTACCACTTTCCCAAGGGCACCAGCGATGCGGAGTTTCTGTTGCGGGCCTATCAGCGCATGCAAGCGTTTCTGCAGGCGGCCTGGGAGAAACGGGACCAGGGATTGCCGCTGGACGATCCGTACCAGGCGCTGATCCTCGCCTCCATCATCGAGAAGGAGACCGGCATCCCCGCAGAGCGGAGAAAAATCGCCGGGGTCTTCATCCGTCGCCTGCAGAAGGGCATGCGGCTGCAGACCGATCCCACTGTGATATACGGCATGGGCGCTGACTATGACGGCAATATCCGTCGCCGGGATCTCACCGCCGACACCCCCTACAACACCTACGTACACAAGGGATTGACGCCAACCCCCATCGCCATGCCCAGCGGTGCGGCGATCGAGGCGGCCCTCCATCCGGAGGACGGGGATGCCCTCTATTTCGTCGCCACCGGAGATGGCGGCCACCACTTTTCCGCCACCCTGGAAGCGCATAACGAGGCGGTGCGCAAATATCAACTGAAGCGATGATCATGCGCAGACGGGGACGATTCATCACGGTCGAGGGTGGCGAGGGCGCTGGCAAGAGCAGCAATCTGGCCTACGTTCAAGCGTTGTTGGAAGCGGCGGGCAAACCTGTGCTGTTCACCCGCGAGCCGGGTGGTACGCCGCTCGGTGAATCGATCCGGGAACTGTTACTGGGACATCAGCACACCGGCATGGCCGAAGAGACGGAACTGTTGCTGATGTTCGCCGCCCGCGCAGAACATCTTCAGGCCAAGATTCTGCCCGCTCTGGAAGCCGGCACCTGGGTGCTCTGCGACCGTTTCACCGATGCCAGCTATGCCTATCAGGGGGCGGGGCGTGGCATCGCGCGTGAACGCATAGCCATACTGGAGAACTATGTCCAGGGAGCGCTGAGACCCGACCTCACCCTGCTGCTCGATCTGCCGGTCGAGACCGGGCTGGCCCGGGCCGGCAGTCGTTCCGCGCCCGACCGCTTCGAGAAGGAGGCGCTCGGTTTCTTCGAACGGGTGCGTGAAGGTTACCTGCGTATTGCCGCCGAGGAACCCGAGCGGGTCAAGGTGATCGATGCCTCGCCGACCTTGGAGCAGGTGCAGACGCAGATTGCCGGTGTCGTGGAGAGTTTCCTGGAGCGACAGGGTGGATAGGGCGATCCACACGCGACTGCCTTGGCAGCAGGAGCAGTGGGATCGTCTGCAACAGGCCCGTCGGCAGGGACGTCTGCCCCACGCCCTGCTCTTCAGTGGACCCCGCGGCGTGGGCAAGCAGCGTTTCGCGCTCGCCTTCGTCCAATCCGTCCTCTGCCGGGACAGCGATACCGAGGGTCGTCCCTGTGGCGTCTGTCGTCACTGCCATCTGCTCCACAGTGGCAGCCATCCCGATTTGCAGTGGGTCGGCCCCGATGCTGAGAGCAAGAGCGGCGAAATCAAGATCGAGGCTATACGCGCACTGGCCGGGGGCGCCGCCCTGACGGCACAGAGCGGCGGCCACAAGGTGGTGGTGATCGAGCCTGCCCACCGCATGAACACCTCGGCCGCCAACAGCCTGCTGAAGACCCTGGAAGAGCCGACACGGGACACCCTGATCGTTCTGCTGACCGATCAACCGGCCCGGCTGCTGCCTACCATTCGCAGCCGTTGCCAACAGGTACTGTTCCGGGCGCCTTCACCGGAGGATTCGCTGGCCTGGCTCGAAGACAAGGTCAAACACGCTGACGGCGCCACCCTGTTGGCGCTGGCCAGCGGTGCGCCACTGCTGGCGCTGCAGCTGGATGATCCGGAACTGCTGGCGGCACGGGGACGCATGCTCAGCCAATTCCTGGCGCTTGGCAAACCGAGGGAAGATCCGGTGGCGCTGGCCGGTGCCTGGGGCGGGTTCGACAACCGACTGCTGTTGGAGTGGCTTTCGGGCTGGATTATCGACCTGATACGCTTGAAATCCGCCCCCAAGCCCCCCCATCTCTTCAATCAGGATCAAGCTCAAGCTTTGCAGGCACTGGCCGACAAGTTAAACTCAGAGGTCCTGCATCGATACCTCGGTCTGATCTACGAAGCCCGGGGTCTCATCGATAGCAACCTCAACCCGCAACTGGTATTGGAAAGACTGCTTATTGAGTGGCGCGCCTGCCACTGACAGGCCGACACGGAGTAAATCAGGTATCGACATGGCTGGTGGTCCCAAACAAGGTATTCTCTCGCTTACGATCAAGGACAAGAATGCCCTCTATGCGGCATATATGCAGTTCGTGAAGTATGGCGGGCTTTTCATTCCCACCACCAAGCAGTACCGGTTGGGCGACGAAGTCTTCATGTTGCTGACCCTGATGGACGAGGCCGAGCGTCTGCCGGTGGCCGGCAAGATCATCTGGATCACCCCGGTCGGCGCAGAGGGTAACCGTGCGGCGGGTATCGGTGTCCAGTTCAGCGATCAGGACGGCGGCGCCGCCCGCAATAAGATCGAGACCTATCTGGCCGGTGCCCTCAAGTCGGACCGTCCGACGCATACGCTCTAAAGCGTTTTCTAGTAAAATCACCTGCGTTTTGCGGAAGATTGACGCCAAACGCTGCAGATCGAACCATAAACCATCCTCTGCTGATGGTGATTCGCGTAGATTCACCGGTATTTGAGCCTGCTGCATGAAGTCAAACCGCGCTTAGAGCAGGTCGTTTGTGCGACGAATTCGTCACGCGATTACTGCAAAATTGCCTCCAGGCCAACAGATTACAGGACCAACGACCATGCTGGTGGACTCCCACTGCCATCTCGACCGTGTTGCACTTGACCACTACGACGGTCGCTTCGATCAATTTGTCTCCAGCACCCTGCAGAGCGGCGTCGGTCGCATGCTCTGCGTCTCTATCGACCTGGAGTCCTGGCCTGCAATGGCAAAACTGGTCGAGCCCTACCCGGAGATCAGCATATCCGTCGGTGTCCACCCCAATGACAAAGAGCGGCGCGAACCGAGCGTGGAAGAGTTGCTGGAGCTGTCCGGTTCACCCAAAGTGGTGGCCATCGGCGAGACCGGACTCGACTACTTTCACGGTGAGGGTGATCTCGGCTGGCAACGCGATCGCTTCCGGCGCCACATCAAAGCTGCAGTTGCCGCGAAACTGCCCCTGATCATCCATACCCGGCTGGCCAAAAGCGATACCATCGGCATCATGCGCGAGGAGGGGGCTGCCGAGGCGGGCGGTGTCATGCACTGTTTCACGGAGGATTGGGAGATGGCGCGGGAAGCCCTGGAGCTTGGGTTCTATATCTCTTTCTCAGGCATCATCACATTCAAGAATGCCGCCGACTTGCGGGACGTGGTGAAACAGGTCCCCATGGACCGCCTGCTGATCGAGACCGATTCCCCGTATCTGGCGCCGGTGCCGTTTCGCGGCAAACCCAATCAACCCATCTACGTGGAGAAGGTTGCGGAGTGCGTCGCCGAGCTGAAAGGGCTCACGAAGGAGGCGGTGGCCGAGCAGACCGCTGAGAATTATTTCCACTGCTTTCCCAGGGTCGAGAGCCCGTCTGATTGATCACAAGCGTCAGCTCGGGCCGGTTTACGGAATGGCTGGCTGACGATCGATATCACGCCATTTTCCCGGTCTCTCAGTGGGCGATGGAATGGCTAGTGCAAAGAGCGACTGACTTCCCCATGTCCAAATGCAGTGCTTCGGGAGTCTGTGCATCGCTACATCAAGCTGGGAGTGTTCTGTCAACGGGCGAATCGATACAGAAAGTTCTGCATGCGATAGCGATTCAGCAGGTGTCTCTGTGTCTGACTGTTTCGCATCTGCTGCAGCTGAATCCGTTGCCGGACATTCGCACCGGCTTCATCGGACAGAATGCGCTGGCGATGCGCGTCGATAATCTGTGCACGGCGCTGCTGTTCTTGAAGCCGCGATAAGCCCGATCGTTGCTGAGCATGCAACCGCTCGCCTGTTTGGTCGAAGGGAAAAGGTTGGGGTGAAGGCGCGGGTGAAAACTGACGTTGCATCAATTCGAGCTGTTGCCGATTTTGTTGATTCAACCGCTGGAGTCGCAGCCAATCAACCGTTTCATCGCCGCCAAAGCCGGGAGCAGAGTAGTGACAGAGCGGGATTGCGGTAATCAGAAGTAAGCTGGCGCGAAAATTCATCATGTCGATGGTCGCTCCGGGGGAGGTGTCAGTCAGGAGGTATGAGTCCGCCGAACGAGACCATTAAATCCCAATCTCCCTCTGCTATTCAAGCCGGGTCCGATGGATTGAGTATGCCGTTGAAATGCCAGAGCACGGTACCGGCAATCATCGGACAACCCGCGTATTCAACCCCCTCCCACCTGGAGTCATGCTTGAATAGGAAGCAAAGTAATCTTGAGTGGGGTTTGACTGAAGAAAAATTTGCGTACAACGGGTTGGTTTGGGTGAAGATACGCTGTTTCTCGCAAAAACAGGAAAAATTATTCAAGCAATATGATTTAGTGTATATCTTTAGGGGATGCGCCGGGTGGAGGCGGAAATTGTCCAGCCGGCGCGATAGTTCCATATGGCATGGACAGTTGCTGTCCGTCATCAGGGGGATGATAGTCAGAACGCTAGGGAGAGCCGATAGCAGCGGATTACGGGACTGACCGTTCACATGGGTTAAGGATCTCTCTCTGCGGTATGAATGAAAGACTCAGACTGGAGCTGGCAAAAGAGTATTACAAGCTTGCACCGAAGGCGTGCGCCAGTTTGTATGCGCTGCTTATTACCGCACTCTATTTCTATTGGGGAAAAATCCCTACGCATATACTGCTTGTCTGGGCCGGGGTCAGTTTCTCTGTCACCACCATTTTTCTGATCGCTGTCGTACTCTTCAGACGCTATGGAACCCTGAACAACGCGAGGCAATGGCTTCGCACCTATGCCTATCTGGTCTTCATTCAGGATCTACCCTGGGGATTGACCGGCCCCATGAGCTTTATGACTGATGAGCATCTTTATCCTATGCTGACCCTGTTTATGTTGGCGGGTATGGCTGCTGGCGCCATCATAACCAGGGCGCTGGTTTTCAAGATCTATGTCATTACGCTGTTTTCATTGTTAACCCCGGTCATCCTGGCCCTTGCCCTACAGGGTACGCTCATGACCAATGGCATGCTTGCGCTGGCGCTCATCTTCCTGGTGTTCATGCTTGCCGTTGCCAAGAGTTATAGTGCCAGTATAAATCGCAATATTTTGCTCTGGCTGAACAATGAAAAATTGATCAATGATCTTCAGGCATCGCATGACCAGGTTGAAACGACCAACCAGGAACTGTCACGCGAAATTGATCGTCGGAAAAGAATCGAGCTGGACCTGATCGAGGCCAAGGAGAGGGCAGAAAAGGCGAATCAGGCCAAGAACCAGTTTCTTGCCAATGTGAGTCACGAGTTACGCACTCCACTGAACGGCATCATCGGCTTTTCGGACCTGTTGCTCGACGAAAGGCTGGCGGAAAAACCCAAACACTATATTCACCATATCAGTAAATCCGCAAAATCATTATTGCGAATAGTCAACGATATTCTGGATGTCACCGCTATCGAGGCTGGGCATATCCGTCTCCATAACGAAGCTTTTTCGTTGCGTATCGAGATGGAGGAGCTGTTGGAGATTCTGGCGCCTCTGGCCGGGAAGAAAGGGCTGTATCTCAAACTTTCCATGCAGGAGGATATGGATGATGGATTGTATGGTGATATCAATCGGCTGAGACAGATCCTGGAAAATTTGCTTTCCAATGCCTTGAAATACACCGAGACTGGTGGTGTCACGCTGGATATCCGCCAATTGGAGAAAGCCGGTGAGGATGTCGTACTGCGGTTTGATGTGAAGGATACAGGTATAGGCATGGATGAAAAGGCGCTTCATGTCGTATTCGACAATTTCACGCGTCTGGAAACTTTTGAGACACGTAAGAGTGAGGGCGCAGGGCTCGGTCTGGCAATCGTCAAGAGTCTGGTCCAGAAAATGGATGGACGGCTCCAGGTGCAGAGCGGACCGGGGGAGGGCTCCTGCTTCAGTGTCGTATTGAGCTTCAAGCGGGGCAGCATGGACAGCCCCCTACAGATAAGGGGACAGCTCGAGTGCTTGAGTCAGGATGAGTGGCAGACGTTGCATGTACTTGTTGTCGATGACAACGAGATAAACCGTATGGTACTCACCGCATTTTTGTCCAGGATCGGTATCCAGTACGCCGAGGCCGACAATGGGCGGCAAGCGCTGGAACTGGTGAGGCGAAACAGTTTCAATCTGATTTTACTCGATATACAGATGCCGGAGATAAGCGGTATCGACGTGGCAGAAAGATTGCGAAAGGAGTTGTCAAACCCGCCGGTATTGATCGCGATTACCGCACATGCGTTTTCCGAACATCGACAGCTGATACTGGACGCGGGCTTTTCTGACCTTCTAATCAAGCCGATAACACTGAATGATCTGAAGGTCGCGCTCACAAAGGCATATTACTCAACGCAGCGTCAACGCTCTGCCGAACAACAACTGGTTTCACAGTAACCACCGCTCATTTTTCCAATATCGCAGGTTGCAACGCCGGTTACACAGGAAAATCAGCCGCAGAGGAGATCGATGCAATCATCCGCTTGCGCCCATTTGCATGTTTCGATCAGAGAGACTGATTCAACAATGGATCGGATATGCCCCCTGGCGCATAGCCCTTCATCAGGCGAGCGAGTCGTCTGTCGCTGTAGAGATCAAGCGGTAAAAGGGTCAATGCATCGACGCTTCTCTTGATGGCGTTGAAGCAGTGATCGAAGGCCTCGCGTGCCCGTTCGATACCGCCATTGACGGCCGCGGGATCGGCAAACCCCCAGTGGACATGAGGCAGCTCGCCGGAGAGCAGTGGACAAACTTCGTTTGCGGCGTTGTCGCATACCGTGAGCAAAAGATCTATGGAGGGGGCGTACGGCGTTGTAAATTCCCGCCAGTCTTTGCTGTGGTAGGTCGAAGCGGCATCACCGAAACGGGCGATACACTCCAGAGCCAATGGGTTGACCTGTCCCGTTGGAGCGCTACCTGCACTGAATGCCTGGAAGTACCGCCCGGCGAGATGGTTGAAAATAGCCTCTGCCATGATGCTTCTGGCGGAATTTCCGGTACAGAGCACCAATAGGTTTCTTTTCCTGCCTGCTCCTCTGGCATACGCTTTCTCCGCCTGGCTATCCCATTGCATCTGTTCAATTCCTCCGAGCTCGATAGTCCAACCAGGAACGGGCAATTTCAGGCCCGAATCCATCACACAGCGCTTTAGGCTGTCTACAGTGGACGGAGGATACTGCAGGACCTTACACGGCATGTCACAGCCAACGGCGTGACGCTTCAAGGCGATCACACATCAGGCTCTCAACAAGCCCCCAGAAATGGGGACAACAGCAGTCCCGCGCCTCCGGGTATTGCTCGCCAGCATACCCGGAGGCAGCTCATGACGTGTACCTCAGACAAACAGATTGACGTCGGCCTTTTGTGCCCGGGGCAGAAAACTCGCGGCACCGACCCACTCCTCGATCTCTGGGATGAAGTCGTTCTTTGCGTATTCGAACAGATCCACTGTCATTTGGCAGGCCACCAGTTTGACTTCGGCTTCGATACAGAGCGATCTCAACTCTTCGATCCGGGCCACTCCTTTCTTATCCATGGCCTTGCGCATCATGCCGGTTGCCATGGTTTCAAAACCGGGTAACAACGACATGACGGAGGTCGGGATGGAAAGCTCCTTTCCCTGCAGCCAAGAGGGGCCCTGTGGCAGTTTCATAGGCATGGCGGGATTGCCGAGTGGCGAGATCTTGAGATCCAGATCCTTTTTCAGCAGAGACAATCCGTAGAAAGTAAAAAAGATGGAGACATCCCATCCCAGGGCGGCGGCTGTCGAGGCCAAAATGAACGGGGGGTAGGCCATATCCAGGGTGCCCTTTGTGGCAATGATCGTCATGGATGGCGTATGCGACGCCTCCCGCTGTGACATCTTCTCTTCAAACCTGCGATCGAACCAGTCGTTGAGCTGTTGGGTTTCCATGGGAGGCATTGTCGCTAAATTACTCATCTTTCGCTCCTGTTCCTGATTACACCTTGCGTATCCGAAAATGGAACTCCTTCTCGATCTGCTGGCTGGAGAGCATCTCGTTGCCGGTCTGACTGCAGAATGAGTCCAGGTCCTTCATGGAGCCCGGATCGCTGGCGGTGATCTCAAGCACATCACCTGCCGCCATGGTGGCGAGCGCCTTCTTGGTACGCAGAATGGGCAGGGGGCAGTTGAGGCCGCGTGCGTCTAGGGTGTGGACGGTTTCAGACATCGTTCTCTCCTTTTACAGGTGTTGAAGGTGTACGTAATACAGGGCAAAAGTAGACCGGTCGGTCTAGATTCGGCCCAAAAAAAGTCAGTTTTCCATTGCCCGTTCGATGCGCAGGGTCTTGATGGCCGGACCCAAGCTGCGCACGACTTCAGGATCGTTGCGGGTCTTGGCCAGCAGGATCACGCCTTCGAGAAAGGCCAGCATCGCCTGCGCCGTCGCCGCGGTGTCCAGAGGCGGGATCAGGCCCTGTTCCACCGCCTCGTCCAGCGTCTCGTGAAAGCGCGAACTGGCCTTCTGAAAAACCGCATTGAGTTTGGCGCGCAGCACCTCGTCGCGGGTGCTGACCTCGAGCGCCAGATTACCGAACAGGCAGCCCGGCATGCGGCCTTCCAGATCTTTCGCCGCCTTCTGCCAGTAGTAGGCCGCGTCGATCAAGTAGTCGAGACGCTCGAGGGGGGCCAGGTTACGGTCGAAGGCTTCGGCGACGAAACCGTGGGCCCAGTCATCGGCCATATCGTCGATGACCGCCATGGCCAGATCCTGTTTGGAGGGGAAGAAGTGGTAGAAACTCCCCTTCTGAACCTTGGCCAGGTCGCAGATCTCCTTGATGCCCACATCGGCATAGCTGCGCCCATGGAACAGCTCTCTGGCGGTAGTCAAAATGCGGGATCGGGTATCGGCGCTCTGTTTCATGGCACCACTATAGTAGACCGTACGGTCAAGTCAATGCCTTGTTGCCTGTCCAGAGCTGAGGCCCTGGCTTTGATTCTGCTTCAGATAGATGATCTTACTTATTGTTTTACTAATGATTAATTCATATCGCCCGCAATCGGGGTTCGGTTGTCTGTTGACATGGCTTTGTGACGATTTTCGGCTTCCCGGACAGGACTTGATAGATACAACAGATACCGGCGATGCGCCTGCAGGGCACATCGCCGGTGTCGTGCGAGGGGCTTGAAAAGCGGGCTCTATTTCAGCTTCTGGACCACCTCGATCATCTGTCTCCCGTAGCGATCCACCGCGGCCGCGAGGATGATGCTCGCCATACCCAGAATCGTCATGCTGATCCATGTGCCGGCGTTGAGTGTGAAGATGATCTTACTGACCAACAGGACCAGGCTGCCGAGCAGTGTCAGTACGGAGAGTTTCAGCACGCTGTTTTCTCTGACGGCGATGCTGAAGAGCAGCGCCAGGGCAGAGACCACCACGCCGAACAGGGCGCTGGCCACAGTCGGGTAGAAAGCCTCCTCGATCATCGAAACCAACAACAGCGTATAAAACGCCACTCGCAGGTAGCGTTCTCGCCCGGAGGCGGCGTGCAGCGCTAGATCCATCAGGAAAACGCTCATGGTGGCGCCGAATATCACGATCAGCCAGTGGTTCAATTGAGGAATGTTGTAGTCGACCAGTGTGACCAGCTGCAGGGAAGCGACCGCGGCCGGCAGCAGGGAAACGACTTCCAGGGCCTTGCTGAATCGCGGCGCCCGGGTGATCGACTGGGCGATCTGTCTCAGCAGCAGATAGGCGAGGAGCGCAAGGCTGCCAATGGCCACCGGTCCGTGCGCATAGAGCGAGGCGCCGCGTCCGATCATGATGAAGAGCGGCAGCAGCACCAGCAGCCCGGCCATGGCGCCCTCACCGGTGCGCATGGCCGGTGTGGACTTGCGCAGATCCGCGATATGGCGAAACCCGAGCAGGAGCGCGGGAAGCACCATGAGCGTGGTGATGCCCATGTCGCGGATCGGCAGCAACAGCAGGCCGATGTTCAGCATCAGCAACAGGCTGAGGCTGCGTGCGGCGGGTCGCGCCAGCACCATGAGCGTGAACAGCGACTGTGCGCCCAGCACGATAACGCTGGCCACCAGCAACGGCAGCACGCTATCCATCGAGTCCAGAGCCCAGACTGCGAACTCGGGCAGATTGGCGGCTACCGGCAGCCACTGCACCTGGGAGTGAATCATCGCGGCCAGGATGGTGAATACGGCGCTGGTGGAGACCAGACTCAAGCCGAGAAACACCCGGGCGCTGCGCTGGTCCTTGAACCAGTGGCTGGTGGCGAATCCCAATCCCGCCAGGATCAGGGTTTCGCCGAAGATCATGCCGTAGCGGTAGAGATCGGTGGCGTTTTCCCAGCGCTGAAAGAGAAAGATGATTATGGCCGCGACGGTGAAGCCGCCGCCGGCCAATCGGAGTATGTTAGAGATCTCCAGGTGGCTTGCGATCCGTGAGCGCCAGGTGAGCGCCTCGTCGGACAGGCTCGGTTCCTCGACCAGAGTCTCCAGGTTGGGGTCAGAGCGGTTCATGACTCATCCTCCATCAGGGCTTTCAGTTCCGCCTTGCGCGCTTCCAGCAGCTCTTGCCGCTGGAAACGCTCTTCCAGGGAGTCATAGTCCGGCGCCATCTGAATCACCGCTTCCTGGCTCAGCTCCTTGCGGGTGATGTCCAGCTCCCAGCGGTCGAAGGCCTGCTCCAGGTTGGCCGATTCCGAACCCATGACCTCCTGCATGGCGTGTTCGGCCCTGGCCGAGAGAGCCCGTCCGCGAAACTCCTGCAGGCGCTGTTCGTCCTCGATCAGCCTTTGCTCCAGCTTCGACAGCTGTTGACCCAGACGGTGCTCCATCTCGGCGGACTGTTCGCGCTGATTCCTCAGCTGTTCGATCTGCTGACGGCATCTGTCGCGGCGCTCTAGGCAGTTCAGTGCCTGCGCTTCGTCCGCTTGCGCCAGCGATCTGGCCCGGCGCACCCAGTCCTGCTCGTCCTGTTGCGCTTTTTCAAGCTGAGCGTCGATCGCCTGGTGTTTTCGATGTATTCGTGATTGCTGCAACTTGAGCCGGGCGATGGCCTCGCGGCTCTCCCGCAGTGCGGCGTCGATGACTGCGTCGTGGTTTTCGATGCGACTGACGGCCTCATCGAGCTGGGACCGGACGCTGACGGATAGACGTTTGAAAAGGTTCATTTTGCGACTCCCTTTGGCCTTGTGTATGTGTCCAAAAGGATCGAGCAAGATGATACTTTTTTCTACAGTAGTCAGAAAAGGAACCTGTTAGACAACCAAAAGTATACATATCCGATACTTTTGCTTGTAAACGCTTTCACAGGCGTTCTGCAGTCACGCCAGGGGAGGGCTCTCCCCCGCGACACTTTCATGGCTTCCCGCGCTTGGCGTTTCCTTCCGGTCCCGGATCGGGCTTGCGCAAGGCGTCGAACAGACCGTAGGACCAGGGGCGCATGGCAATCACCACGGTGGTGCCGATGCGTTCATCCAAGGGCAGCTTGGCATCGTCGTCGTTCAGCTCGTCGAACTCTCTTGCCAGATGTTCCATCTTGCGCTGGAACACCCGGTTGGAACTCTCCGCCAGCATGCCGTTGACCACGATCAGACGCTCATCCTGATGATCGAAGCGGGAAGAGAAGAAGTCGGCCTCGATCTTGTCGAGGAAGAAGCGCTGAATCGGGCCGTTCTCCTGCCACTTGAAATTGCGCGCGACGAGTACCTTGACCCGGTTCTTGGGCAGCAACTCGATGAGTCGCAGTCGGTCCAGCCTGGCCAGGTGCTGAATGCATTGGCTCTGCGTGATGTGAAAGCGCTCGATGATCTCCTGCATGGTCCATCGATTGAGCACACAGACCGTGACCAGAAGCAGTTCGATGTTACCGGCGATCTCCGCTTCCTGTTCCAGCGACAGTCCGGTGATGGCGGCGGCTACGGCTCGGTCGTTCATCTCCTGCACCAGATCTGAGATCTCCATTCCCATCAGCTGACAGATCTGGTCCAGTCGTTCCAGGGTAAAGTTCCGCTTGGAGAAGAGCCGCTTCACATTCGCTTCGGAAAGCCCCAGGTGTCCGGCTACATCGCAGTAGGTCAGGCCGTGCGCCTTCAGGGTCCGTTTCAAGGCATCGATGAGTTGTTGTGTCTGAGCCATTGTGATGGTTGAGTAGCAAAAAAACGAGGCAACTGTCTGCTTCAGCTGTTCATTACGACGGAAGCGTATCTGAATACTCGACTGTTGGCTATTCGCTGGACGGTCCTTGCGTGATGATCGCTATGACGCTTTCACACAGTGCCGCATCCACACCACAGGAAGGTTGGCCCGGCATCCTTCGTCAGCGGATGACCGGGCCGGATTGCGGAGGGCTCCCGGTTACAGGGCCTTGGCCAGGAGTTGGGCTATGCTGGTTTTGTCGATGTCGGCTGTGGAACGGCCCAGCTCATGGTCACCCCGGAACAGAATCAAGGTGCTCTGATAGCGCACACCAAAGTCTTCCACCACGGAGCGCTGGCTGTCGAAATCCACCCTCAACCGCGCGATGGAGTTGTACTCATCCAACGCAAACAATTCGTTCAAAACGACGGCCTGCCGATTGCAGGTCGGACACCAATCGGCATGAATGAAGACCAGAACCGGTTGGTCCGCTTCTCTCAACGCTTCGAACTCCTGCTGGCTGAACGGGTGTTCCATCGCATGCGCGAGCGAAGTGAGCAGCAGGGCCATCGAGAACAGCATGACTCGAAACATATCGCCTCCCATGAATCGCAACTTCTTTACCAACTGCGCTTGGCGCCGCAGGGGTTCTTGGCTGCGCAGGGATTTTTCGCCGCACAGGGGTTTTTCGCCGCACAGGGATTGTTTGCGGCGCACGGATACTTGGCCGCGCAGGGATTCATTTCCGCGGCTTTGGCCGCACAGGGATTCTTTGCACCGCAGGGATTGGCCGCATGCAGGGGGGCGCTGCCGACACTCAAGGCTATGACGCCGGCGTAAAGGGACTTGATAAACAACTTCTTTGGACTCACGTTTTTCATCTTCTCTCTCCTATGGAATGCAGATGGAAACAGGGTGGATATGTACTCATCGGTACAGCATCTGAGACGAGAGCGCGGCGGGTTCCTTACACTTCAATTCGTCAGATTGAACCAGGGTCGCGCACGGACCCCGAGGGCACTGCCGGCCAGGGCACAGGCGATCCAGAGCCAACCGTGCAGACTCATCGAGGCTATGCCGGAGAAGAACGCACCGATATTGCAGCCATAGGCGATGCGCGCGCCGTATCCCATGAGCAGACCGCCGATCGCAGCAGCGAACAACAGCCGTAGCGGAAGCTTGAGTGTTAGCCTGAACCGGCCACTTATGGCGGCGGCCATCAAGGCGCCGACAAGTACGCCGATGTCCATCAGCGAAGTGACGTCATCAAGTATGCCGGCATTCAGTGCCTCACGCTGCAAGGGTGCGCTCCAGAAAAGGCTGCCCGCAGGATCCCATCCTATCCAGTAAGCGGCTTTGGCGCCCCAGAGCGTGAATCCCCAGGTAATCGTCCACGGGTGCCCAGCCGTCAGCAGCGTGGCGAAATTGAGCAGAGCCAGAAGCACAGCCCCGACCAGTAACAGATGGGCGCTCGTCTCGCGCCATTGTTGCGGTGCTTGATAGTGTCGCCATCGCCTTAAGAGCAACAGAAGAAGACCAATCAAGCCCAACTGGAACATCGCCCCGGGAAGATAACCCGCGATCTCAGCCAGTGAATAGACAGGCAGCACAGGGAGTGTTTGCCACCATCCCATGTGCAGACTGGCAAAGAATGAGCCGGCACAGAAGGTGGCCAGTGTCACGAACATGTGAGTCGCGCCGGCGCCGGCCTTATAGAGCGTGCCGGAGCCGCAGCCATCGCCCAGCTGCATGCCCAGTCCAAAAAGCAGGGCCCCGATCGCCACGGAGAGGCTGGCAGGGGCCGTGGCGCCGGCGAAGTCGTTCGATAATGCCAGCAGCGGGCTGAACAGCAGGGTCGCTACTGCCAGCATCAGCAGTTGCGCATGGAGTGATGTCGTCTCGCGCCTGACGAGGAAACGACGATAGCCGCTGGTAAAACCGAACGCGGTCAGTTGCAGTGTCGCTCCCAGCGCCGCGCCAAGCAGGAGCAGCAGAGCCGTGCGCGTGTCAGGCAGGATGAGGAGCAGAACCAGGAGCAGACTCATACCACTGGCCAATGGCCAGATCTGGATCGTGATTGCCATTGGATTCCGATGCTCTCTCAAAGACGTCATGAGGGGCTCCTGTAGGTTCGAAGTCTCCGCGATTTCATAACGGTGATCCGCTCACTTTGTTGTTGCGGCGGTACGGCCGACAGCTGTTGCGATAGACGATTCACGTGGGGAATACTTACATCCGGGACGTGCATGAAGGGACCCGAGTGATCCGGATTGTGCTTCGCAAATCGGTCTGCTTGGAAAGCGGGTGAGGAGGCATCGGAACCGGGCCTGCAAGGCGGATATTGAAAACGGTCCAATGTGATCGCTGCCGTGCTGTAAGTTATTCGCCGAAACAGCGACAAGATTGCATGCTCAAAAGGTTAGCCCCGATCTTTCCCATCCTGCTTGCCCTGATGCCGTTCGACTCCGGAGCCGCGCAGGTGATGAACGGTTTCGATATTTCCGACAGTCTGGTGCCGGCAGACGAAATACTGGCGGGCGGGCCTCCCCGTGACGGTATTCCCGCGATTGACCGACCGCGCTTTCTGCCGGCGGACAATGCGCAGGAAATCTCACCGAACGAGCAGGTTCTGGGCATTGAGCTGAACGCCGTGGCCAAGGCCTATCCCCTCGGCATCATGAACTGGCACGAAATCGTCAACGATCACTTTCACGATAGTGCGGTAGTCGTTACCTACTGTCCGCTATGTGGCACGGGCATGGCCTTTTACGCGAATCCAGGGGGGCGTGATTTGGACTTTGGTGTATCGGGGCTGCTCTACAACAGCGACGTGCTCCTCTACGACAGGGCGACGCAATCACTCTGGTCTCAACTCAATCGACGGGCCATCAGCGGTCACTACAAAGGTAAGCGGCTGCAGCCCGTTCCCATGGAACAGACCACTTGGCAGGACTGGCTGAGCCGTCATCCGAATACACTTCTCCTTTCCCGCGAGACCGGGTATGACCGCAATTACGAGCAGTCGCCGTACGTGGGCTACGCAGAGTCGAGTGCGCTCTATTTTCCTGTGAGGTTTCGTACCCAGGGCTATCACCCCAAGGAACGGGTGCTGGGAGTTGAGATCGACGGTTACTTCAAGGCCTATCCCTTCAGCGAGCTGAGCAGGAGTGGACCGCGGCTGCATGATCAGGTGGGTCAGCAGCAGATCCTGGTTCTCTTCGAAGCCGAACACCAGAATGCCAGGGTGGAAGATGGGCACGGCAACACCCTGCCCAGCGTGGTGGCCTATTGGTTTGCCTGGTACGCCTTCCATCCGGACACCGAAATCTACCGGATCGGAGAGCGAGAGTGATGCGATCACCCTGGCCAGCCTCCGGTGTATGTGGATATCGGCATCCGCAAACAGTTCGCAGGTCTGCAATGTGCAAATTCGCTCACAACCAATGGCGGTCATGGCGATAAATACGCGCAGCACAGGAATCACTCTTGTGTGTCTGCTCCGCTTTCCTCATTGAGTATGTGTAAGGAGTCGATGGCAGAACCGACTACAGGATCGCTCGCCGTCAACAATGGCGATGAAATTTCTTATCGAGGAGGATCGAATACATGCCTATCCATAATGAAAAGCGACTCGCGTCCATTATCGGTGGCTGCCTGACGACACTGGCCCTGAGCGGCGGCCCCGTCTTCGCAGCCAATCCCTGCGGTGCGAGAAACCCCTGCGCGGCCAAGCAGACGTTGAGCAGGAGCAATCCCGGCAATCCCTGTGCCGGCAAAAATCCGTGTGGCGCCGGAAATCCCTGTTCAGCCAAAAATCCCTGCGCGGCCAAGAATCCCTGCGCGGCACGCAATCCCTGTGCCGCCAAGAGTGTCACCCGACCCGCCAACTACAAACCCTACAAAGGGAACAATGGCGAACTCGTGGCGTTGGGGGCGAAGCTCTTCACCGATAACGCTCTGAGCAGCAACGGCATGTCCTGCGCCAGTTGCCACGGCAACTATGGCGCCTATCAGGAGAGCTTCGCCGAACCTTATCCCCACTATGTCACTATGGCGAATGCCCAGTACCAGGCTAAGACAGTGCATGCGGATGAGATGGTCCAGCTCTGCATGGTCTCGCCGATGGCCGCCAAACCGCTTGCCTGGGAGTCGAAGGAGCTGGCAGCGCTTACCGCCTACGTGATTGATCAGCAGAAAGGCTTTGCCAAGCGTCAAAAAATGGCAGCAGTGAACCCCTGTGCGGCAAACAATCCATGCGCTGCCAAAAATCCCTGTGCGGCGAAAAACCCCTGTGCGGCGAGATAGCGAAGATTTGCGGCGGGCATCACAGTCCGTCATTTGAGGAGAGATTGGAATGAAACCAGAGACAGCTTTCCTTGTGCCAGGCCCGCAACCACCTGAGCCGACTGAGCTAGAGGCGGCCGAAAGAGCGGTACTCTTGAATGCCGGTAGAGAAGTCAAAGGCTGTATGCGGGCATTGGAGCGGGTTGGCTTGAACCTGGTCGGGGAGGTGCTCAAGGATCAGGGAAGGTTTATCGAGTTCGAGCACTATCCCCGCGATGATGTCTACGATGACGAAACCCATAGCCAGTATTACTACCACACCCACCGTGGCGGGAACGAGGAACATGGCCATTTCCACACCTTCCTGCGGGCGCCCGGCATGCCCTCACGAGTGCGGCCGCTGGATCACCTGACGGCCAGCGAGACTTGGCCGTCAGGCAACGAGGCGATCTGTCACTTGATCGGCATATCCATGGATGCCTGGGGACGGCCCATCGGACTCTTTGCCACCAATCGCTGGGTCACCGGTGAGACCTGGTATTCCGCAGAGGCCGTGATCGGGATGCAGGAGCGGTTTTCGGTCGAGCATGCCTATCCCTCGTGGCCGGTGAACCGTTGGATGAGCGCCATGTTGAAACTGTTTCGCCCCCATATTCAGGCACTCTTGCGTCACCGTGATGAGGTGATTGCAGTGTGGCAGCAGTCCGCCCCGAAGCTAGACGTCTTGGAGGACCGGAATCTTGAAGTGACCGGTTATCTGCCTGTTTCGGTGGATGCCTGGATTGAGAAGCTGGCGCACACGAGGTCCGGCGAAACCTGCTGATTGGGGGGGTGCCGGCCAAGGCTTGCCTGATTCTCCTTCTTTTCACTCTATCAAGTCTCGATGCGGATGACAGGACGTCTCAGATCGAAATCCTCTATCTGAGCCTGGTGTGTTTCGTCTCCCGCCAGGTGCCCGGAACATAGGTACGACCGGGCTGCGACGAAGTGATAGCGTTGCTGGCGGATGAATCATTTTGACTATGTGTACTGCGTGGTGATTGCAGGGCACGGAGACACTGAATCGACCTGTAAGCATTTCTGCCGAACTCCGACTGAGAGAATAATTGTGTAGATTCTATTGGGAGATCCTACGGTGAAATTCACACCAAGACTGTTCCTCGCAATGGCTGTTATAGGCCTCGTCGGGAGCTATTTCATCTTCGACCTCGGACGCTATTTCAGCCTCGATTTCTTCAAGGCGGAGCAAGCCACGATATTGGCGTGGCGCAACGCGGAACCGCTTCTGGCTGCGACCCTCTTCTCTATCGTCTACATCGTTGCGACAGCGCTCTCGCTGCCTGGTGCCGCCATCCTGACCCTGGTCGCGGGTGCCGTATTCGGTCTGTTGTGGGGAGTCGTGCTGGTCTCCATCGCCTCGACGGTCGGCGCTACGCTGGCCTTTTTGATGGCTCGCTATCTCTTGCGGGATTGGGTGCAAAAGCGGTTTGGCGAAAAGATCAAAGCCATGAACGAACGGGTCGAGCAGGATGGCGCGTTCTATCTGTTCAGCCTGCGCCTGGTGCCGGTCTTCCCATTTTTCATGATCAATCTGGTGATGGGATTGACGCCGATACGTACCTGGACCTTCTTTTGGGTGAGCCAGCTCGGCATGCTGGCGGGTACGGCGGTCTACGTCAACGCCGGTACCCAACTGGCGCGTATCGACTCTCTGCAGGGGATACTCTCCCCCGGGTTGCTCGCATCCTTTGCCCTGCTGGGCCTGTTTCCCTTGGCGGCCAAGCAGGTTGCGGCGTTGCTCAAGCAGCGCAAAGTCTATGCGCGATGGCGCAGACCCCAACGCTTCGAGCGCAATCTGGTCGTCATCGGAGCCGGTTCCGCCGGACTGGTCACCGCCTATATCGCAGCCGCCCTGAAGGCGAAGGTGACCTTGATCGAGAAACACCGGATGGGCGGCGATTGCCTGAACACGGGTTGTGTCCCCTCCAAAGCGCTGATCCGCTCTGCCAAGCTGGTCTCGGAAATCCGTCGCGCGAAAGATTTCGGACTTGGGGAAATCGACGCCAAGTACGATTTTGCCGGGGTGATGCAGCGGGTACAGCGGGTGATCAAGCAGGTCGCGCCTCACGATTCGGAAGAGCGCTATCGCAAGCTCGGTGTGGAAGTGCTGCAGGGCATGGCGCGCATCACTTCGCCCTGGTCTGTGGAGGTTGAGACCCGTCAGGGGCTGAAGACCCTGACCACCCGCAATATCGTGATCGCCACGGGCGCGAAACCCAGGGTGCCTGATATTCCCGGTATCGAGGAGGTCGGCTATCTCACTTCCGACACCATCTGGTCGCTGCGGGAACAGCCCGGACGCTTGCTGGTGCTCGGTGGCGGGCCGATCGGATCCGAGATGGCGCAGGCGTTTGCCCGACTCGGTTCGCAGGTGACGCAAGTGGAGAGCCATTCACGACTGCTGCGACGTGAAGATCCTGAAGTGTCGGAGATGGTGGCATGCCGCTTTCGCGATGAAGGCATAGACCTGCGACTCCGGCATCGGGCCAAGCGATTCATCGTCGAGGGAGAGGAAAAGTTTCTGATTGCGGAAGATCTGGCGCATGCAGGGAGAGAAGTCCGAATCGGCTTCGATAGGCTCCTGGTGGCGGTGGGTCGCAATGCCAATCTGCATGGATTCGGCTTGGAGGAGTTAGGCATTCCGGCAGTGCACACCATAGAAACCAATGAATTTCTGCAGACAATCTATCCCAATATCTACGCAGCCGGGGATGTGGCCGGTCCTTATCAGTTTACTCACACCGCTTCTCACCAGGCCTGGTACGCTGCGGTCAATGCCCTGTTCGATCCGATCAAGAAATTCCGTGCCGACTATTCGGTAATACCCTGGTCCACGTTCATCGATCCGGAAGTGGCGCGAGTGGGGTTGAATGAAACCGAAGCCACAGCTCGGGGAATACCCCATGAGGTCACCCGCTATGGGATAGACGATCTGGATCGGGCGATCACCGATGAGGTGGCGCATGGCATGATCAAAGTGCTCACAGTACCGGGTAAAGACAAGATTCTTGGCGTCACCATCGTCGGTGAACATGCCGGAGATCTGCTGGCGGAGTATGTCCTGGCCATGCGTCACAACATCGGACTCAATAAACTTCTCGGCACCATGCATGTCTACCCGACTCTGGCGGAGGCCAACAAATATGTGGCCGGCAACTGGAAGCGGGCCCATGCGCCTGCACGGATTCTACGCTGGGTCGAACGTTACCATGCCTGGCGCCGAAGCGAAGGCATCGGGATGACAGGCCACGGGCATTTGCTTTCAGGAAGTGGTGAGCAGACATGATACGTGTTGTGGCTGCAATGAGCTTGCTCCTGCTGTCCGGAGTGGCCACTGCTTTCGATCATACTCATGCCATCTGGAACGAGTTACTGAAGCGGAATGTAGTGCTGGTCAGTGGTGGAAACGCTTCGCGGGTGAATTACGGCGGCATGCAGGCGCAGCATGACATGCTCGAGGACTATCTGCAGCAGCTTTCCGATGTCACTCGGAGCGACTATGCCGCATGGAGCAAAACGCAGCAGCTTGCGTTTCTGATCAATGCCTACAACGCCTTCACCGTTGAACTCATACTGACGGAGTATCCGGACATCGGATCGATAAAGGATCTGGGTGGCCTGTTTCGATCACCCTGGAAAAAACGCTTCTTCACCTTGCTTGGAGAGCGACGCCATCTGGATGCTCTGGAGCATGACCTGATTCGCGAGCCTGGCGTGTTCGATGAACCGCGGATCCACTTCGGCGTCAATTGCGCCTCCATCGGCTGCCCCATGTTGCGGAACGAGGCGTACAACGCCGAAAGACTGGACCAGCAGTTGGAAGATGCCATACGGTCGTTTCTGAGCGACCGGGAACGCAACCGTTTCGATGAAGCGAATGGCATCCTCCGGGTATCGAAGATATTCGATTGGTATGAGGAGGATTTTACCGACGGTGAAGGCGCGAATGCAGGACCGAAGCGATTCCTTTCAGCCTATGCGGAACAGCTGGGCGCTGGCCCTGAGACACGGAAATTATTGGAGCAGGCTGATTTTGAAATCGAGTATCTCGATTATGACTGGCGCCTGAATGACGTTTCGACTGCGATAGCCGGATCGAGCGCACGCTAGCAAACGCAAGGTCGATCCGGTTCCGCTTGTCTGGTGCGCCCAGTATTCGCTGGATAATCGAATTCATCGATATTTTCACAAGCACAATATGCGGGAAGCTTTACCAAACCAAAAGAATATCTGCCAAGGGCATTGATTCCTTTCAGCTCATGACTCGATAATAGGGGCTATCGAGAGGGGGGAGTCACCAAGAATGACGGATAGCGAGAATCTACAGGCCTTCTTCCAGGAGAGGCGAGAGGATCTGGTGCGTTTCGCCGTGCTCCAGCTACGCGACCAGTCACTGGCTGAAGATGCCGTGCAGGAGACGCTGATGGCTGCCCTGCAGGCGATTGAGCAGTTCCAGGGCCGCTCCAGCTTGAAGACCTGGGTGTTCTCCATTCTCAAACGCAAGATCATCGATATCATGCGCAGCAGACGCCGAGAGCTGACAGTCTCCCAGATGACGGCGACTGGAGATGATGAGCGGGAGTTCGACGAGCTGTTCAACAACCGGGGATTCTGGGCCACGGAACACAAACCCCATCGATGGACCGAGCCCGAGGACTCCCTGGAGCAACAGCAGTTCTGGAGGGTTTTCGAACTCTGCCTGGATCACCTGCCGACGCGTACGGCCCGGGTTTTCTCGATGCGGGAACTGCTGGGACTCGATACCGATGAAATATGTAAGGAATTGGATATTACCACGTCAAATTGTTGGGTAATTCTCCACCGCGCCCGTATGGGGTTGCGCCTTTGTCTTGAAGAGCAGTGGTTCACAAATTGATGGCTGGAGATTTTTCGCGATGATGAATTGCAAACAGGCAACTCAGTTGATGTCACAGGAGCTGGATCGTCAACTGCGTTGGCATGAGCGGCTGGCGTTGAAACTCCATGTCATGATGTGCGATGGCTGCACCAATTTCCGCAAGCAGATGGTCTTTATACGCCGGGCCTGTCAAGTACGGTCACATGATGAGCGCTAGCTGGCGATGTTTGAATCAAGTTCAACCGGAGAACGCTTGACAGTGGCCTGATGGCCATTCTCGATTCACTCGGGAAAATCCATTCTTTCCAATCCTTCATAATCAAGCGCAATAGCGATTGAATGTGTGCCGGACACATTACGCTATCCTTCCTGCGTCGCTATGGATGTGACATCCGAAAACTGACGTGCCAAATTACTCAGGTCGGGTCACCGCCACGCCTGGATGGTCTGGACTGATGCCGCTCTCAATCGGGAGACAGGCGAAGTCACCCGGTTTCGCACCTGATCCAAGAGCGAGTCTGGCGCTTGCTTTCCACTCCTTGAAGATATGCCGTTTTTCCTCTCTCGTATTGCTTGAGACAGCTGTCACTGAATATGTGAAATCTTAACATGTCACGTGTTGAAACCGGCGGTCGAATCTATGCGTATAGGTAAGTGAAAGCGAATCCAACGCTTTTCCATTGACGACCTATACAGGAGAGATGCTATGAAAGCGATCATTGTTTCCACCGTCCTGCTGTTCTCCACCAATCTGTATGCCAGTCCTTTCGCAGTGACTCAGGTTCCGGATCTCTATGACGGTTATTCCGGCTCCAGGACGTTCCCGACGGCCATTCAACCCGGAAGTGGCGATAATTACGCGAGTCCCATACTCTTTTCGAGCGGCATTGTAGAGTCGGTACATCTCGCCCAGCAAGGAAGCGATGATGCCTACGGAAGCGTATTGCTGGATATCGGTCATCCCATCGATTGGTAGTGCTCGGCAGGGAAGTCGGCGATGGCCAATGGCCGAGTAACTGTTCTGTGTTATTGACGACAATGCCGGGATTGCTCGGCATCCCGCATTGTCGGCTTGCATCGTCACCGAATAGTCGAGTGATGATGATATCAAATGCATTGCGCCGCGGCCGGATATGTCACCTGTCAGATCAGAGAGGAGACTTTTGGAAAGAGACAGGCCGTATCCTTCAGCGATCACGAGGTCAGATGCCCGCTGCCGCCCCTTTCAGATACTGAGGCTGTCGTAAAGGGGAGAGGTCTTGGTACGGGTGCGGCACTCGACCTTATCGAGGTCGAAGGTCAACCTGCATCCGGTTTAGGGATATGTCGCGATACCTGCTCCCAGTAAGCCGTAGTGCTGTCCTGCGCTGTAAGTATTCCAGAAGTGAACGCGACAGAAGAGTACCTCGGACTACTGTGGCAGCTAGATTTATGACGACAATGACAACGGCTCGATCAAGGGTTTCCGGTGAAAAGGATTATCGCTTGCAGCGCCTTCTTATGGCATGTGCGCAGGGGAACGGGCGTGCGTTCGAACATCTCTACGCGAACACCTCTTCAAAGCTCTTCAATTATCTGTTGCGCATGTTGAAGCGACCTGACATGGCGCAGGATTGTCTGCAGGAAGTCTACATGAAAGTCTGGAAAAGTGCGGGTGAGTACAAGCCGCATGTTTCCGCACCATTGACCTGGATGTTCTCCATCGCCCGCTATCAGGCGATTGACCTGCTGCGGCGACGCAGGCATGAAGTACTGGATAGTCATCACCATGACGATGTGGGGCAGATACCTTGCGAGGACTCCACTGAGGATAAGATTTCAGCCAACTCGTATCGTGACAGACTCGAAGGCTGTTTACGCAAGATGGATTCGGACCATCGCCAAATCTTCGCTTTGGCCTACCTCAGGGGACTGACACACATGGAGGTGGCGCAACAGACCGCCTTGCCGATGGGTACCGTGAAGACATGGATTCGTCGTGGGCTGAAATCCTTGCGGCTGTGCATGCACGTGTGAGCACTGTCGGGCAAGGATCGTTGTGCGGTCCCGGAAAGGTTGGTGACGGGACTTGCCCCGGCATCCGTCATTGGATCAGCGTGGCGGAGTGATGCCAAAACGCTTCATACGACGATAGAGGGTATTGCGGCTGAGGTCGAGTTTCTTGGCAACACGGCTGATGTTCCAATGCATCTCTTCCAGTTCACCCAGCAGGGCGTCTCGCTCGGCAAGGGCCAAGGCGTTCAGGTTGTTTTTCGCGCCGTTGTCGAAATCGTCATCGAAGAAGCTGTTTCGAATCTCTTCGGGCAGATCGTCTACCGTTACCGTATTGCCTTCGCACAGAGCCGTGGCGGTACGCAGCACATTGCGAAGTTGCCGGATATTACCGGGCCAGCGAAAGTTGTCGAGAAGCTTAAGCGCATCGGGATGCCAGCTCAATTCTGCGGGCGTACCCGCTTCCAGCTGACCGATATGTTTGATCAGTTGCAGACGATCCAGACGCTCACGCAGGGGAGGCATGGTCAGAGAGACGCCATGCAGCCGGTAGTAGAGATCCTCTCTGAAGTTCCCGTCTTCCACCATCCCCTGAATGTCATGGTGGGTCGCGCTGATCAGCTTGATCGAAACCTTGATGGGTTTCTCTCCACCCAGCGGTGTAACCTCCCGCTCCTCGAGTACTCTGAGCAGGCGAGCCTGGAGATGCATCGGCATATCGCCGATCTCGTCCAGAAACAGCGTGCCGCCATCGGCCTGAACGATCTTGCCACGATTGCCTTCCCGGCTTGCGCCGGTAAACGCACCGGGTCGATAGCCGAAGAGTTCGCTCTCGATCAGGGACTCTGGAAGCGAGGCACAGTTGACCGCAACGAATGGCTTGTTGTGGCGGGAACTCGCAATGTGCAGGGCGTGGGCGAACATCTCCTTGCCGGTACCCGTCTCCCCGAACAGCATGCATGGGATGTCCCGCTCGATGAGCTTGAGAGCGGTTTCCACATTTCGCTTCATGCGCGGCTCGCCAAAGTGGAGAGCTTCGAGCGAGTCTGGCCGCCCCAGGTATTCGCTGTTTTCCGACTTGAGCGTGGTGACTGCGGCACTTGCCGGATACACATCGGTGGGGCAGCTGTTTTTGGGCAACTGTAGGGTTGCGAAAAAGCGACGTCCATGTTCCGTCTCCCGAATGGGGAAAGGATGGGAGTTGGCGTGCTTGAGCAACGAGCCGAGGGAGGTGGTGAAGAGCTGATTGATCGGATGGCCAACGATCTGCTGGGGCGACTCCAGGTTGAGCTGGAACATGGCGCTGCGGTTGACCGCCAGGATCATGCCCTCGGCGTCGAAGGCAATGGCGCCCTCGCCAAGAGTACTGATAAATTCTGAACGCGCGTGGAAGCGCAATACGAAGGCATCCTTCATGGCGCAGAAGAAGACCCGGTTCTCGATCACCTGGGCCGACATGTTCAACAGTACCATCGTATGCTGCTGAGCCATCTTGGACTCGCTCGAGGCATCGAGGACCGCCAGGATCTCGCCGTGCGGGTCGAAGATCGGAGCCGCGGCGCAGGTCAGGCTTGCGTTGCGCGTGAAGAAGTGGGATTGCTTGTGGATGACGAGCGGCTTGCGCTCCACCAGGCAGGTGCCCATGCCGTTGGTGCCCTGAACCGATTCACTCCAGACCGCGCCCAACTGCAGGCCGGCATGTGCAGCGGCGTCGGTGAACTGGGGGTCGCCGATAAAGTTGAGGAGAATGCCGTCTTTGTCGGTCAGCATGATGGCATGGCCGGAGCCGGCCAACTGCTGATAGAGATCGGTCATCTCTATGCGCGCGATATCGAGCAGACGGCCGTATTTTTCGAGTCGCTCGCGCAGATCCTGGCGATCGATGATGATGGGGTCGGGGGTCTTTCCCGGATCGAGTCCGTACTCGTCGCGGCAGCGCCGCCAGGAGCGGATCGTCAGGTCGTCGATTTCCGAAGAGGGTATGATGCGGCTGCCATCCAAAGCGGCCCGAACTAACTCTTCATGACTGGAAATGTCATTGTACAGGATGGCTTTTTCCACCGTATCTCCTCCGGTCGTTGACAGGTGTCCCTGATGCGAAACTGCGAGGGGTTGCCGTGGTTGTTATTGGTTTTCTGGCAACATACCTGTTTATATGTGTTATCGCCCGAGTGTAAGCCAAGTTACTTGATAACTCAACTTGGTATTTCTCCAGTTAGGGGTAACCCTATGCCTGAGCTGAACATTTCATCCCCTTTGATTATGGGGATTTTAAATCTGACTCCGGACAGCTTTTCGGATGGCGGACACTACCCTGCATCCAAGGCAGTGGAAAGGGGCCTGCAGATGGTCGCGGAGGGTGCGGACATCATCGATGTCGGTGGCGAGTCCACCCGTCCCGGAGCGACCAGGGTCAGCGCGCAAGAGCAGATCAGCCGCGTGCTGGAGATCATCGGTGCCCTGCGGGAGGGTCTGCCCGCGGGATTTCCCATCAGCATCGACACCAGGCTCAGCGAGGTGGCCAGGCGAGCGATCGAGCGGGGTGCGAGCATGATCAACGACATCTCCGCCGGTCGCGACGATCCCGAGATCTTGTCGTTGGCGGGGGCGACCGGCGTTCCCTTGGTGTTGATGCATATGCAAGGCCAGCCGGAGACCATGCAGCAGGCGCCGGCGTACGAGGATGTGGTCTCCGAGGTCAAGGCCTTTCTCGCGTCGAGGGTCGACGCCGCTCTGCAGGCCGGTGTGAGACGGGAAGCCCTGATCCTCGATCCGGGAATCGGCTTCGGCAAACGCAAGGTGCACAATCTGGAACTGCTGGCGGCATTGGATCAGTTCGTCGAGCTGGGTCTTCCCGTGCTGCTCGGTGTCAGCCGCAAAGGCTTCATGGGATCTGTCTGCGACCTGATCGAACCGGCCCGGCTGATGCCGGCGACCTGCGCCTGCACGGCGCTGGGGGTGATGGCGGGGGTGAAACTGTTCCGGGTGCACGACGTGTGGCAGAACCGTCAGGCGGCGGATGTGGCATGGGCGATCCGACAGTCACGGGTGGTTGTATCCGCCGGTGATCGCCACGACTTCATGCGGCCTGGCTGAGCCGGTTTTCCGAAGTTCCGGTCGGCATAAAAAAAAGTGCCCTCTGTGGTTAGGGGATAACCACGAGAAGGGCACCAAGGGTGGAGGAATCGAAGCCTGTCAGCGTTTATGCGAGACAGGCGTAATCAGGCTGGTCTTCAGAACGACATGAAGGCACCGAAGTTGAGCATGTTGGATTTGTCCTTGCCGGCGCTCAGCTCGCTCTCGAGAGTGGTGTATTCGGCGAGCAGGGTGAGGTTCGGAGTCAGGGAGTGATAAGCACCCAGGGTCACCTTGGTGTTATCGACGTCGACCAGTTTGTCGCTCTGGCTGGCCGAGTAGTTCAGGCCGAGCTTGGTCTTGTTCAGCTGGTAGGTGCCCTGCAGCATGTAGCCTGAGGACTCCTCAGGCGTTCCCGTCGCCGCGTCGAAGCCGGGCAGGACCAGACCGCCAAGGGCCAGGGTGCTCATGCCCTCGCCATCGAAGTAGGAGGCGGCCAGGCCGATATCGCCGATGGACATCTTGCCGAACACATCGAATCCGGAGATCGATTCGGAAGTGCCGGCCGTGGTGTTGATGTCCTGGTTGAGGAAGGTGGCGGAGACCGCGCCGGGCATATTGCCGCTCCAGCTGTAGGCGAGCTTGCCGTGGATGCCCGGTGTGTTGCCACTCAAGCCGCCGTTGCCATCCAGGGGCTGGAAGATACCGATGGTGCCGGTGAAGCCGTTCATGGAAGGGGTCGTGTAGTTGATCTGGGTCAGACGATCGACATAGACATAGCCGAAACCGAGACCGCCCAGAGTGGTGTGGCCGGGTTCCGCCGGGGTGAAGCCCGCACCGATACCGATCAGTGACATGTCGGCGATGATGGCGTCGAAACCGAACAGGCCGAAGTCTCGGCCGAACTTGAAGCTACCCATGTCGTCATTGCCGAAAGTCAGGAAGATCTGACGGGCATCGACGGTGGAAAATCCCAGGGCTTCGTTGCTGTTGGTGCCGTAGTAGACGCCGATGGTGGCGGCGATGTCATAGCCTTCCTGGGTGGTGGCCGCATTGAAGACCAGCGCGGCGGGCAGCAGGCCGTTCTGGATGGACGATACATTGTCAGGATTGCCATTTTCATCCGTCGCCTGGAAGCACTGCAGGCTGGTCAGGGTGGTGCCTCCGCTCTGCAGGTCACTGGCATCGCAGGAGGTCATGACATAGTGGGCGTTGACGTTTCCAGACAGGCTCAGCTTCCAGTCGCCGGTATCCCAGGATACCGCCTGGGCATTGAACGAGAGTGCCGTGAGAGCCGTACAGGACATTGCTAGAAATAATTTATTTTTGGACACGTTATCTTCTCCCGAAGTTGGTGGTATACAACGACACAGGCGTACAGCATTGACTGTGCGTCGTCTCATGCATAGGCAGATTGCGGGCCAACTTAGGAAAAAATCTCATAACATACCGAAATACAAATATATATTTTGTCCATTCCGATTCGAGAGCAGTGCCAGCCTTGACCTGCGGCATCGTTCTCCAGAACAACTGTTACAGAACTGCCACACCTTGAGGTACGAGATTTCATCCTTATCGCTCACGCTGGCGAGGCCATGGCCGGTTCCTGACCGGGTGAAACGCGCACGGCGCAGAATTTGAACTCCGGTATCTTGGCGGCCGGATCGAGGGCCTCGTTGGTCAGCAGATTGGCCGCCGCCTCGTGGTAGCAGAAGGGCAGGAAGACCTGGCCGGGCAACATGCCTTCGTCGGGTCGCGCATAGGCGGTGACCGTGCCGCGTCTCGATTGCAGCTTGATCGGTGCGCCGGGTTGAACCGCGATACGGGCCAGCTCCTGCGGATGCAGACTGGCCACCGGTATCGGCTCGATCTCGTCGAGCACCTCGGCCCGGCGGGTCATGGCACCGGTGTGCCAATGCTCGAGCTGGCGTCCGGTGATGAGGACCCAGGGATACTCCTGATCCGGCAATTCGTCCGCGTTGGTGAAGGGAGCGGGGGTGAAGCTCGCCTTGCCCGACGGGGTCGGAAAATGTTCGGTGAAGATCACCGGTTGTCCCGGATCCTTCTCGTCCTCGCAGGGGTAGGTCACGGCGCCGGACTGTTCCAGGCGCTCCCAGGTGATGCCGGCGATGCTGGGCATGGCCTGTCGCATCTCAGCGAACACCTCCTTGGGGTGGTCGTATCGCCACGCGAGTCCGAGACGCCGCGCCATCTCCTGGATGATCTCCAGGTCCTGACGCGCCTGCCCGGGCGGATCGAGGGCCTGTCTGCCCAGCTGCACCCGACGGTCGGTGTTGGTGAAGCTGCCATTCTTTTCGGCGAAGGCGGAGGCGGGCAGGATGACATCGGCATACCAAGCGGTCTCGGTCATGAAGATATCCTGCACCACCAGGTGTTCCAGGCTCGCCAGGGCCTTGCGGGCATGATTGAGATTGGGATCGGACATGGCCGGATTCTCGCCCATGATGTACATGCCGCGGATGGTGCCGTCGGTGATGGCGTGCATGGTCTCGACCACGGTGAGTCCCGGTTTGGGATCGAGGGTGGTTCCCCACAAGGCTTCGAACTTGGCGCGGATCTCCGCATCGTCGACCCGCTGATAGTCTGGAAAGACCATCGGGATCAGCCCCACATCGGAGGCGCCCTGTACGTTGTTCTGGCCGCGCAGCGGGTGGAGTCCGGTACCGGGACGCCCGATCTGGCCGGTCATCAGCGCCAGCGAGATCAGGGCGCGGGCGTTGTCGGTGCCGTGTACGTGCTGGGAGACGCCCATGCCCCAGAAAATGATGGAGGCTCTGGAGGAAGCGTAGACTCGGGCCACCTCGCGGATGGTGGCGGCGTCGATGCCGCAGATGTGTTCCATCGTCTCGGGAGTGAAGTCTTTCAGGTGCTGCTCCAAGGCCTCGTATCCCGTAGTGCGCCGTTCCACGAACGCCTGGTCGACCAGCCCCTGCTCGATCACCGCCTGCATGATGGCGTTGAGCAGGGCCACGTCGGTATCGGGTTTGAACTGCAGGAAGTGGGTGGCATGGCCGGCGATGGTTGTGCGCCGGGGGTCCATCACGATCAGGGTCTTGCCCGCCTTGACCTGGTTTTTGATGAAGGTGGCGGCCACCGGATGGTTCTCGGTGGTGTTGGAACCGATGATCAGGATCACCTCGGCCTGGTCCACGTCCGCCACCGGATTGGAGACCGCGCCGGAGCCGATCATCTCCAGCAGCGCCACCACCGAGGAGGCGTGACAGAGGCGGGTGCAGTGGTCCACGTTGTTGCTGCCGAAACCGGTACGCACCAGCTTCTGAAACAGATAGGCCTCCTCGTTGGAGCCCTTGGCCGAGCCGAAGCCGGCCAGCGCGGCGGGCCCTGCCTCGTCGCGCAGTCTGCGCAGGCCGCCGGCGGCGAACTCCAGCGCCTCCTCCCAGCTCGCTTCTCGGAAACCGGCGAACGGGTTGTCGTGATCGAGTCCCAGCTCAGACTGCTTGGGGGCGTCCTGGCGCCGGATCAGCGGCACCGTAAGCCGGTGCTTGTGGTGCACATAGTCGAAACCGTAGCGCCCTTTGACGCAGAGACGGCTGTTGTTGGCCGGCCCGTCGCGACCGGTCACATAGCGGATGCGGTTGTTGCTGACATGATAGGTGAGCTGGCAGCCGACGCCGCAGTAGGGGCAGACCGAATCGATCTGCTTCTCGGTCTGCTCCAGGCCCTGACCGCCGGCGGGCATCAGCGCGCCTGTCGGACAGGCCTGCACGCATTCGCCGCAGGCCACACAGCTGCTCTCGGCCAGGTGTTCGTCGGCATCGAAGACGATGCTGGAGGCAGCGCCGCGCATGGCATAGCCGATCACGTCGTTGACCTGCTCTTCGCGGCAGGCGCGCAGGCAGCGGGTGCACTGGATACAGGCGTCCAGATTGACCGCGATGGCGGGATGGGAGAGGTCCCCCGCGGGTTGCCGACGGCCGGGGAAGCGGGGCTTGCCCAGCGCCAGCTTCGACGACCATTGGTCGAGTTCGTTGTGGTGGCTGTAACAGGTCTCGGCCATGTCGGACTGGAGCAGTTCCAGCACCAGCCGCTGGGCCTGGCGCGGACGCTCGCCCTGGCTGTTGACCACCATGCCCTCGCTCGGCTTGCGGCAGCAGGAGGCGGCGAGGGTGCGTTCGCCTTCGATCTCCACTACACAGGCGCGGCAGTTGCCGTCGGCGCGCAGACCCTCCTTGTAGCAGAGGTGGGGGATCTCCACGCCGGCGCGCTTGGCCGCCTGCAACAGGCTCTCGCCGGGCAGGGCGCTGAGCGGCCTGCCGTCGAGGGTGAAGTTGATGCTGCCGGGGGTGGACTGAGAATCACTCGCCATGTTCCAGCTCCAGAGGGAAGTATTTCATCACGCTCAGCATCGGATTGGGCGCGGCCTGGCCGAGGCCGCAGATGGAGGCGTCCATCATCACCGTCGAGAGCTCCTGTAGCAGTTCCCGGTCCCACTGCTCCCGTTCCATCAGGGCAACCGCCTTTTCGGTGCCGACCCGGCAGGGTGTGCACTGACCGCAGGATTCGTGAGCGAAGAAGCGCATGGCGTTGAGTGCCGCCTCGCGGGCGCTGTCGTGTTGTGAGAGGACGATGATGGCAGCCGATCCGATAAAGCAGCCGTAGGGCTGCAGGGTGTCGAAATCGAGCGGCAGGTCGGCCAGCGCAGCGGGCAGGATGCCGCCAGAGGCACCGCCGGGAAAGTAGGCGTAGAGCTCATGCCCCTCGGGCATGCCGCCGCAATACTCGTCGATCAGTTCACGCAAGGTGATACCGGCGGGTGCCAGGTGGACACCCGGTTTGTTGACCCGGCCGCTGACCGAGAAACTGCGCAGGCCATGGCGGCCGTTGCGTCCCTCACCGGTAAACCAGTCGGCGCCCCGCTCCAGCAGATCGCGCACCCAGTAGAGGGTCTCCATGTTGTGTTCCAGGGTGGGGCGGCCGAACAGGCCTACCTGCGCTACGTAGGGAGGGCGCTGGCGGGGCATGCCGCGCTTGCCCTCGATCGATTCGATCATCGCCGACTCCTCGCCGCAGATATAGGCACCCGCACCGCGCCGGAGATGGATGGGCGGAAGCGGGCAGGGCGGATTCGCCTGCAGGGCCGCCAGCTCCCGCTCCAGCAGCCCGCGAATGGCGGCGTATTCGTCACGCAGATAGATGTAGATCTCGGAGATACCGACCACCCGCGCGGCGATCAGCGCCCCTTCGAGAAAGCGGTGAGGATCGCGCTCCAGGTAGTGGCGGTCCTTGAACGTGCCCGGTTCGCCCTCGTCGATATTGACCGCCAGCAGCCGCGGGGCGGGCTGTTGCCGCAGGATGCGCCATTTGCGCCCGGCGGGGAAA
Source organism: Sedimenticolaceae bacterium (assembly GCA_050305975.1). Taxonomy (GTDB): domain Bacteria; phylum Pseudomonadota; class Gammaproteobacteria; order Chromatiales; family Chromatiaceae; genus Thiodiazotropha. The sequence goes on from JBNLGI010000213.1 coordinate 34,973, forward strand.
CCGGCGCCGCCCAGACCGCGCAGGTTGGAATCCTCCAGGTACTGGAGAACCCGCTCCACGGAGATCCGCTGGGGATCGGTCGAGTTCGCTTCGCCGGCCTCGATCCGATTCAGCAGCCGGTAACCGCCATCCGCCAGGTAGGCCTCGTAGGTCGTGTAATCGAGGCTTTCGGGAGTGGTTTCGTTGGCCTTGACCATGCGCTCCACCTGGGCTCTGTCGGCCCGGGCCAGCGGACGCTGCCCCACCACCGCGGCAGGTGCGTCCTGACAGCGGCCGATACAGGGTACCCGCTGGATCCGAATATCCTCGCCGAGCGCCGACTGCAGATCGCTCAGCAGCGCCTCGGCGCCGGCCAGGCCGCAGGCGATGGAGTCACAGACGCGAACCGTCAAGGGCGGAGGCGGGGTCTGACCCTGCTTAACCAGATCGAAGTGGTGATAGAAACTGGCCACCTCGTAGACCTGGGCGTTCGAGAGGTTGATCTCCTGGGCCAGGGCCGCCATGTGATCGACGGAGATGTGGCCGTAGCGATCCTGGATCCGGTGCAGCATCTCGATCAGCAGGTCGTGCCGGCGAGGGGTGTCGCCCAGCAGCGCACGCACCTCGGCCAATACTTCAGGATTGACGACACGGCCCTTCTTACGCCCACGTCTTGGCTGTTTTGCTTGAGTCACGGGTGACAAGTCTCGGTTGTATGAAATCGCGGGGTCAGCGCGACTGTTCTTGGAATCTAAGCAGAGTAGGCAATTCATGTGCCAGCCTATTTCACCGCCACTGATACAGTGCAGAATCCGGGACCTGAGCCCAGACGCTCCAGTCGATGGGATTTCAGCTGCAGGGAGGGCGAGCGATTCCCTGGACGGCCAGTGCTCCACTTTTCTGGCACATTGATCAGGGCCTGTCTCTTCAGCAAGACATATTGGCCGGGCCATCGAAGCGATGGCGCCGCCCGGTCAATCGGCTGGCTGCGGATCGGATGTCGTGGAGAAGCGGCTCTGATGGTAGATGTGGGTAAAGAGCTGCTGCAGCTCTTTGTAGCGGGCATCGATCGCCTTTTCGTCGGTGCGCCTCTCCCTTGGGATATCGACCCGTGACTCACCGATGACCCGGGCCGGCGAGGTGGAGAAAAACAGGATACGATCCGCCAGCATGGTGGCCTCGTGGAGATCGTGGGTGACGAAGATTACCGTCGTGCGTCTGACCGAGAGGATCTCCAGCAGCAGTTCCCTGAGCTGGAGCGCGCTGGGGCCGTCGAGGGAGACGAAGGGTTCATCCATGATCAGCAGCGACGGTTTGACCACAAAGGCGCGCGCCAGCGCGGCGCGGCGCTGCATGCCGACGGAGAGTTGTGACGGGTGGTAGTGGCTGAACGGCATCAGGCCGGTGGCCTCCAGCAGCGCATCGACCTCCAGCCGATTGGCGGAAGGATCGTCGAGCACCAGGCTGATGTTGTCGTGCAGATTGAGCCAGGGCAGCAGTCTGGGATTCTGAAACACATAGCCGAGCCGGGCGGGGTGGTTGGCTGTCTCCTCCTGCCAGGTGATGCGTCCTTCAAAATCCTTGTCCAAGCCGGCGACGATATGCAGCAGGGTGCTTTTTCCGCAACCGGAAGGCCCCACCACGGCGAGAAATTCACCGGCTTCAAGACGGATCTGTACGTTATCCAGTACCAGGCGCCGACCTTGCTGCGGATTGGCCTGATAACTCTTGCTTCGGATCTCGATATCTAACATGGAACTACCCGCGCCAGCGGTTGATTTTGCGCTCGACCGGCTGCAGAAAGCCGAATTCGATGACCAGCATGATGAGTATGAACGAGAGGCTGTAGGCCAGGATGCCGGTGACATCGAACAGCTGGAAATAGAGATGCAGCTGAAATCCGACCCCATCACTGCGCCCCAACAGTTCCACCACCAGGACGATTTTCCAGATCAATGACAATCCGGAACGGGCGGCGACGGCAAAAAAGGGCAGCAACTGCGGCAGGGTGATGTAGAGCAGCGTTTTGCGTCGACCCAGATTGAAGCTGTGCGCCATCTCATGATATCCCTTGTCCAGGGTGCGGGCGCCTTCGCGCAGGGTGACCACCACATTGGGAATCTTGTTGACGGCGATGGCGAAGATGGCGGTCAACTCCTGCAGTCCGAACCAGACGTAGGAGAGAATGATGACCACCAGGGCCGGGATATTGAGAAAAAAGATCAGCCAGGGATCGAGCAGCTGATCGGCACTGCGCGACCTGCCCATGACGATGCCGATGACGCTGCCGATCAGCATGGCGATGACGAAGGAGATCAGTACCCGTCGCAGGGTGGCCGTCAGGTGAAGCCACAGCTGACCGTTCAGCGCCTCCTGCCAGATCATCCGCAACACGGCGTCGGGTGCCGGCAGCAGACTGTTGTGCCACCACAAAGCGGCGATGTACCAGAGGCTCACCAGCAACAGGATGGAGAGGAACCGTCGAAAGTTCACAGCCAACACCGGAAACGGGCTCAGTAGCTGATGTCGGGCCAGAAGGTTCCCTCGGACAGCCGGGTTGTGTCGCCCACCAGTTGGCTGCCACCCAGTTTGTAGAGGATGTCGAACAGCTTCTCCGCGTCTTTGCGTTCCTGTGCTCCCCAGCGTTTCGGTATGCCTGAGCGGAAGCCGTCACGCAGGGCAGCGAAAGTGAGGTCATCCGGCGCCTTCATGAGCGGTCGCAGACGCAGCCACTCCTCATCCGATTCGCTCATGATCGCCTTCGCCTTGGTGGTCGCCCGGACGAAACCCAGCGCCAGGTCCCGGTTTTCGGCGGCCCAGGCTTCGCTGAACACGTAACCCACGAAGGGAACCTCGCTCTCGATACCCAGTGCCGCGGTCACCTCTTGAACCCCGATCAATTGATGCATGCCCAGCGCCTCCAGACGGGCGACGTAGGGCCAGAAATTGAGTACCGCGTCGATACGCCCCTGTTTGAGCTGTTGATTGAGCAGGGGAGGCGCTGCGAAAACCGGTGTCACAGCCTGTTTGAGCTCTATATTGTCATCCCTGTACGCGAGTGCCTGTAACAGCAGCCAGCTCTTGTCGACCGGCCCTCCCGCGATACCGACGCGCTTGCCTGGAAGATCGGCCAGGGATTTGATGTCCGAGCCCTTCGGCACCACCAGCGCACCCAGGGCCGTGGAGTAGGGTACGAAGGTATAGGCCTTGCCCTCACTGCGTTGCCGGGAGACCCAGATCCAGTCGGTGATGGCGACATCCACGGCTCCCGCCTGTAGCGCCACCATGGTCGCTTGCTTGCCTGCCAGTTTGACCACATCGAGTTCGAAGCCCTGTTCCCGATCGAGGCCATGATGCTTGATCACATCCAGTTCCCAGCTGCCGGTTCCGAACTCCAATGCGGCGACCCGGACCATGTTGGCTGCAAATGTGCATGGGCTGAATATCAGGAGAGTGGCGAGGATGAGAAATACACGAACCGGCCTGCAGCCTGAGTACGGCCTAGGTCTAGCGCAGGGTTTTGATGGTGTCATCTCTCCTCCATATAGTTATTCAATGAGTGCTTGAGTTTTTGTTTTTTTTGTTGGACAGGGTGTCCGCACAACCGCCCCGTCCCCAGAATAGCGATGGCAATATGTATGCCAATGAACAAAGATTAGTTCAAGTTTCCATGCTCGAGAGGAACGGCCCTATGCGGAATTTATCAAGTGTTCACTTCCTGTTGCTGTTGGTTGGATTGTACGCGTACATGCACTCCTGCCAAGCCTGGGAGCGTGCGGCCATCGAAATTGCACCGGGCGTCCATGTCTGGCGCGGTGCGCAGGAGGAGTTTTCGCCCGCCAATGGAGGACATATCGCGAATATCGGTTTTATCGTGGGAGAACAGCAGGTTGCCGTGATCGATACAGGAAGCTCCTACGCCGAAGGCGTGGCCCTGCGACGCATGATTTCCGAGGTGACGCCGCTGCCCGTCGGGTATGTGATCCTTACCCACATGCATCCCGATCATGTATTGGGCGCAGCTGCCTTTGCGCAGGATGAGCCGGTCTTTATCGGTCATGCGCAGCTGAGCGAAGCCATGGCCAGGCGTCAGCAGGTCTATCTTGAGCGGATGCGACAGATCCTGGGCAGCGACGCGGAGGGTACGCGGATGGTCTTTCCTTCGCAAGGCGTCGATGTCGAACAGGAGGTCAGGCTCGATCTTGGCGGCAGAACGCTTCGACTGAGGGCCCATCCAACGGCGCATACCAACAATGACCTGACGATCTTCGACGAGCAGACAGGAACGCTCTGGCTGTCGGATCTGCTGTTCGTGGGTCGAATACCGGTGATGGATGGCAGCTTGCTGGGATGGCTGAAGCTGATCGACAAATTCATGCGGCTGGAGTGTGTGACAGCCGGCGCCTACGAACCCGCGCGGCGCGCAGGGGCGGAAGCGGAGCCGTGTGAACGGGTGGAAAGGGTGGTGCCCGGGCATGGTCCTGTCATGACGCAGTGGAAAGAGGCGCTGGCCGATGAGCGTCACTACTTGGAGATCATTGCGGACGGTATCCGAAAAGTGATTAAACAGGGCGGAACGATTAGCGAGGCGGTCGAGACCGTTGGCTGGGGGGAACAAAACAACTGGCTGTTGTTCCAACAGTATCATGGCAGAAACGTTACCGCGGGTTTTGCGGAACTGGAGTGGGAGTAGGGGAAATCCCACACAATCCGACCTGCTTCAATAAGCCATACCTGGTACGGATCTTGTGTCAGGTCCAGGGATGCATGCCGCGGCGCAGATGAGCGTAGTCGCCGGGCTAGGATGCAGGCAAAGGGGGAGCGTCGGCTATCCGGGCACTCGCGCCAAGAGCCGGCTGAGATTGCGCTGGTCGATAGCGGATGGCTTCTGATCAAATATGAGGATGATCATCATGACAGTTGTTTCAACAATGGAACACAAAGGCTGGGAATGGAACACCTGTCTTAAGTCTGCACTCTTCCTGATCGGCTGCTTCATACTCGTGAATGGGGTGTGGGCGACAGAATCGGAAGAGCGCTGGTTTGAAATAAAGAACTCTCTGTTCGGGGAGAAATATGTCAAAAGCGGCGAAGAGATTCTGGGACTCGAGACCCCTGAGCGCGCCATGGATGCGGCAATCGTTCCCATCACCATCACATCCAAGCTGAAGCAGTCACCGGAGCGCTTCATCAAGAACCTCTACCTGGTGATCGACAACAATCCATCACCTGTGGCCGCAGTGTTCCACTTTCCCGGCAAGCACAGCTGGGAATCCCTTTCGACCCGGGTGCGCGTCAATGCCTACACGGATCTCCGTGCCATCGCCGAGACCAGTGACGGTGAGCTCTACATGGTCAACAACTACGTCAAGGCCTCCGGCGGTTGTTCGGCACCCTCTCTGAAGGATCCGGCCGCCGCCGCTGCCCAGTTGGGTAAAATCAAGTTCCGCTTGCCGGAGAGTTATGAACCGGGCGGACTGGTGCCGGCCCAGCTGATGATAAAGCACCCCAACAGTTCCGGACTGCAGTTCGATCAGATATCACGCTTCTATATTCCGGCGGATTTCGTCAGAAACATCCAGGTTACCTATAACGGAGAAGAGGTGTTTAGCGCTGAAACCGATATCTCGATCAGCGAGGATCCCAGTATCCGCTTCGGCTTCGTGCCGGAAAAGGCGGGCGTGCTGGAGGTTCATGTGAAAGATTCCCAAGGCAGGAGTTTTACACACAGCGTGGATCTGCCGGGACAGGGTAACGGTTAGAGAAAATCCTATGCCGGTTCAAACGTCGGAGCGGGGATGTCGATGCATCCCCGCCCAGCGTTCGTATGCGGAAAGCGGTTTCAAAAACAACGCAGTGTGGAGTCGGCCTGAACCTCCCTCAATTTGGTCACTGCCTTGTTCGACCAGGTCGAACTCTTGTAGACGGCGTTTCTGCCGGCACCGGTCATCTGCTGCAGACTCAACAGCGTCGAGATGTGCACATACTCTTCGTAGGGGATGGCTTGCGCGATAAAGTCGATGCTGCATGAGCATTTCTGCAGCATCTCGTAATTCTGGCCATTCGACGCCATACAGCCGATCACATAGTCGACTATGGCTGTGGTCGGATAGGGGTTGTTTTGACTGGTCTTGTCGCCCTCATCAGCGGTCGCCAACGAGCTGCATACCAACCCTAGAGAGACCAGGGTCAGAGTGAATTTTGACAGGCTCATGCTAGATCTCCACCTTTTGTTCGTCACGATCACCGTGCTCATATGGCCGGTGTGATTGTTTTGAATGTCATATTTTCATCGATCAGTATCGTAGTGCCGTTCTCATCCGGCACCTGGGTATGTATGCGATAGATCCCGCCGGGCACCTGATCCGAGAAGATGAATTCATAGCGCTTGTGTTCGTAGAGTTTGAGCTTTTCCGCGTAACGATCGGCAATGAACGGCGTTACGATGACTTCGGTACCCCTCATCTGTTTGCCGTCATGCGTGAATGTGACGTCGTGGACTTTATCGGGGGCCTTGAACGAGTCGCGTATACGATTTCGTAAATAGCCGTTCGAGCCGCCCGTGTCTTTCGCCATCAGGGCGATGTCGCGCTCCAGAAAATGGATGATGACCGGATTGCCCTTGTAGGCCTTGGCGGGGGTGAAATCGATGTGATGGTCTCCGGTCAGAAAGTTGAATTCCAGATCCCGCTTGTCTTCGCCGATGACGTCAGTGACCTTGATCTCGATATGATCGGTGAAGCGCTCCGCATCCTGGGTCACGCTTTCAAATCCGTAGTCGAGCAGGCTGCCTTTGGGGACGCCTTTGAGATGGTTACCGTAAAAGACCAGCAGTTGTGCCTCGTTCAGGCTGGGTGGCGGGACTCCATCAGCTGCCGATGAAAGGCATGGCGTGAACAGCAGAGCGGCCAAAAGTGGGATGATTTTGGGTTTGAGCATAATTGTGTACTACTCCAGGTGTTGCCTGTTTTATGGGGCGGCATAGCTCCTGTAGACCGCTTGTCGAAATGCACAAGCGGTCAGCTTCGGCGGATATCTTTCCGCTTCGGAGCCGTGACTTGTCAAGCCCGACCGGTCAGGTAGCCCAGCAGTCTGGAAAAGAAGCCCCGATTCTCCGCTGCGGGGCGTCGAGCCGCTGTCGGCGACGACCTGGTCGAAGCGGACCCCGTCACGGTCGAGTGCCGGCTCACGGTTTGACCGCCTTTTTGCGGGATCGTTTGGCCGCTCTGGCTCATGGCATGACGTCTCAGGATCGAATCCGAGGGAGGGGTCTCGAGCCACCGCTGACGATTCAGCTCGACCGTAGACTCGAAATGACGCCTGAGAACGGAATCCTCCGGGTGTTTGAGGGCATACATGGTTCACACTCCTCGTTCGTTTAGATCATATTCCCAGGCTACCGATACTGAAGGTTCAAGTATCGGTCCCGGGGGGGCTCCATCCATCAAAGTAGTTACCGCATCCTGACGGTAACAGCTATTGGCATGCAGTTCGCTTCAAGAACCGCCAGCGACAAACACCCCGAAGGCGCGGGGGCTTTCGCCGGTTGGAATCTGCTTTATGATTTCCAGTTTGTTCGTATCGAACACCACCAGCTCATTGTCGAACCAGTTGGCGATATAGATCCGGTTGTCTGCCGGATCGGCAATGATGCCTTCCGGGAATTCACCGATGGCCAAACGGTGTGTTTCGCGCAGCGTTTCGCTGTCGATGATCGAGAGCGTATTGTCGTGCTGATTGGTGACGAAGACCCGCTGATTGTCCGCAGAGACCGCCACCCCATAGGGCGTGCTGCCGACGCCGATAGTGGCGATGACAGTGCGGCTCACGAGATCGACGACGCTGACATCATTGCTGGCGACGTTGGCCACATAGAGCCTTCTGCCGAAGCGGTCGAGACGAATGCCGAAAGGGCGTTCCCCGACCGGCACGCGGTCGACCACCTGCCCGGTCTGGGTGTCTACAATGGAAATCCGGTTGTCGTCTCTGTCCGCCGTATAGAGCCATTTGCCGTCACGACTCACTTCCAGACCCGAGGGTGAATCTCCCACCGCTATCTGGGTTAGCTCGGCGAGGTCTTCTGCGTCGAGCACATGTATGCGGTCGGCGTACCAGTCCGCCACATAGACTTTGCTGTCGTCCGGGCTCAGGGCAATGCCCAGCGGACCGTCGCCCACCGGTTTGTGCTTCAGTGTCTTGAACGAGTTACCGTCGATGAGATAGACATCGCGGCTTTCGGGGTTGGTTACATAGATCCGGCTGCCGTCGCTGGATACCGCAATTCCCGCGGGCTTCGAACCGACTTCGATGGTGGCCACCGGACGCAGAGCGACCAGATCGATCACGCTGACCGAGTTGTCGCCCTGATTGGTGATATAGGCGAACGGGGCCGCGGTGGCGGCCAGGCAGCCGAAGATCAGGACAAGCGCAGTTGAGAACCTGGCCATGCGCCGGACTCTACCCTCGCCAGCTGATCTGTGCATGTACTGCATCTCGAGAAACGGGTCAGGAGCCTTGTTCCAGAATCTTCTTGAGATTGGCAAGGCCGCTCTCGTAGACCCCTTTCACCGCGTCTTTAGCCGCCTGGTCACTGAGCTCGGGAGGCGGCTCGTTGTTGGGAAAACCGCGGTAGAAGGCGCCCTTCCAGGTGACAAGACTGCCGCCGTTCTCCGGCTTGATGCTGAACCAGGAGGAGTAGTTGGTGACCGGCAGCACCTTCACGTCGACAGCTTCGATGCGGTAGAAGAAGGAGTGTTTGGCATCGTCATACTTTTCGAGCTTTTCGAGGATCTGGCCGCCATTGCCTAGGGTCAGAACGCGGGTTGCGCCGATGCTGTTGCCGCCTTCTCCCTCGGTTTTGGCCACGGCGGGGTGCCAGCTCATATCGTGAAAATTCTTCACCACTTCCCATACCGCCTCGGGGCTGGCGGCAATCTGCTGTTTGACGATCATCTTCTGCCGGGTGGGACCATGGGCCTGCGATACGCCGGCAAACAGCAGCAGAATCGCTGCCAGGAAAATGGCTGTCTTTTTCACGGATACCTCCATTGATCTGTTCCATCTGCCTGTCGGTATAGTGTTCTGGCATGGAACGTACTAACACATCTGACTCAGGAAGAAACAGCAATATCCGTGCCTTGTTTGCGTGGCCAGCCTTTGCCACCCATGCCGCGCGTGGTCGAATGGCGGATCCTTTCGCTCGATACTCTGCAGGCAGGACAAAATCCCTTTTCCGGCGCGATCAAATTGGACAAACTTGAGCTATGTTGGTGAGAAGGGGGGCAGTCGCCCCTTAGGCCCATTACGAGACACCCCGTCCGACAAAGTGTGTCAGCCCTGACACTCATTGAGTCAGGCCGGCTGACTCAAGCGCCGCCGGGGAGCAGGAGGGCGGGCGCTCCCTCTCGCTCTCCCAATGGTATGGAACTTGCAAAAAATCGTGTTGCCTGATTCCTGAGTATAAGAACCAATTCAAGGAGTTGACTTGAGCAGATTGTATCGGAAAGCAATAACAAAGCGACGCCATACTCTTTTATTCACGCTCCTTATCCTAGTCTGTGGCCTGCTGCTCCACGGCCTCGCCGGCGCGGCCAATCTCAACATATCCATCGGACTTCTGGGGTTGGAGTCGGAGCGTCATATCCCGCTGTCGCTGCTCCAACCCATGGTCGACGATACCGGTCAGGCGGGAGCGGAAACCGGCGTGAAAGACAATAACACCACCGGACAATTCACCGGCCAGTCATTCAAGCTGACAATGAAGTCGGTCAAGGCGGGTGACTCCCTGAGTCAGGCCTTCGTTGAGCTCCACGACTCGGGCGTGCGCCTGTTTCTGCTCGATCTGCCGGCGGATCAACTGGTCCAGATCGCCGATCTGCCGCAAGCGAAAGAGAGTCTGCTGTTCAATATCGGTGCTCCGGATGACGACCTGCGGACCCATCAATGCCGGCCCAATCTGCTGCACACCCTGCCCAGTCGGGCCATGTTGGCTGACGCCCTGGCTCAATATCTGGCGTGGAAGCGTTGGAACGAATGGTTTCTCGTGGTGGGCCGTCATCCACAGGACAAAGCCTATGCGCAGGCCCTGAAACGCGCCGCCAAGCGCTTCGGGCACAAGATCGTCGAAGAGAAGGCCTGGACCTTCGAGCCCGGTGCGCGCCGCACCGACTCCGGCCACACCCGGGAACAACAGGAGGTGAACGCCTTCACCCAGGTGGGGGATTACGAGATTCTGGTGGTGGCCGACGAGCAGGATGAGTTCGGTGAATTCTTCAGCTACCGCACCTATCTGCCGAGACCGGTCGGTGGCACCCAGGGGCTTTCGACTGCGGCTTGGAGCGCGGTCCACGAACAGTGGGGCGCCACCCAGTTTCAGCGCCGCTTCCGCGACCAGCATGGGCGCTGGATGACCGACAAGGACTATGCGGCCTGGTTGGCCGTGCGCACCATCGGCGAGGCCGCAACCCGCACCGCGAGCGATCAAGCGGGGCAGTTGAAAGGCTACATCCTGAGTCCCGAATTCAACCTGGCCGCTTTCAAGGGCAGACCGGTGACCTATAGGGACTGGAACGGCCAGTTGCGCCAGCCGCTACTGGTGACGTCACCGCGGATAATGATCTCGGTTTCGCCGCAGCAGGGTTTTTTGCACCAGTTTTCGACCCTGGATACCCTGGGCTACGACCGTCCCGAAAGCGCCTGTGTCGGCATGAATCCGGGATGAGACAGGATCACTTCAGTATCTCCACAAACTGTTTCCGTTGCTTAAAGTTAAGAGGAATTTCGTCATGAAAGCGCAGTTTTCGGCCTGCCGTTTCCGCATCCGCCTCCCGGCATCTGCGCTCTTGTTCGCGCTTTCAGCCATGGCGGGCAGCACCGTTCAGGCCTACACCGTCTATGTCAGCAGTGAGAAGGACAACACCATCACTGTCATCGACGGAGAGAGTCTCAAAGTCCTCAAGACGGTGCCGGTGGGAGAGCGGCCTCGGGGTATCGCCCTGAGCAAGGACGGCAAGACCCTCTATGTCTGCACCAGCGACGCCGATCGTATTGAAGCGCTCGACCTGGAGACCCTGACGGTCACCCATACCCTGCCGTCCGGTCCCGATCCGGAACTGCTCGTGCTCAATGCCGAAGGTAACCATCTCTACGTCGCCAATGAGGACGACAACATGGTCACCGTGGTCGATACCCAGACGCGCCAGAAGCTGACAGAGATTCAGGTCGGCGTGGAGCCCGAGGGGATGGGTATCAGCCCCGACGGTAAATGGCTGGTCAATACCTCGGAAACCACCAACATGGCGCACTTCATCAATCTCGAGACCCTGAAGGTGGAGGACAACGTGCTGGTCGATCAGCGCCCCCGCGTGGCCCAGTTCACCCGCGACGGCAAGCAGGTGTGGGTCTCATCCGAGATCGGCGGCACGGTCAGTGTGATCGACGCGACGACACGCAAGATCATCAAGAAGATCGGCTTCGAGATCGCCGGCATCCACAAGGAGGCGATACAGCCCGTGGGCATTCGTATCAGCCAGGACGGCAAGTTGGCGTTTATTGCCTTGGGGCCGGCCGCCAGAGTGGCTGTCGTCGATACCGTATCGCTTGAAGTGGAGAAATACCTGCTGGTCGGGCAGCGGGTCTGGAACCTCGCGTTTTCACCCGACGAAAAACGCATGTTCACCACCAACGGCGTGAGTAACGACGTCTCCGTGATCGATGTGGACCGTCTCAAGGTCAAGAAGTCGATACAGGTGGGACGCCTGCCCTGGGGCGTCGTGGTCAAGCCATGAGTGGTGCCGCCCTAGCATTGCAGGGAGTCAGTTTCTCCTATACCCGGCGACAGGTCCTCGAGGATGTCAGCTTCGTCTTGCAGCCGGGGGAGTTCTGTGTGCTGCTGGGTATCAACGGCGCCGGCAAGACAACCCTCTTTTCCTTGATCACCCGCCTCTTCGTCAGTCGCGGAGGCAGTATCGAGATCTACGGTCACAATCTGCGCCAGCAGACGCGCAAGGCGCTGGCGCAACTGGGCGTGGTGTTTCAGCAACCCACCCTGGATCTCGATTTGTCGCTGCTCCAGAACCTCCGCTATCACTGCGCGCTGCAGGGGCTGAATCCCGCTGAAATGGGTCCACAGATGCAGGCGGCGCTGGATGAAATCGGCTTGGGGGAGCGTGCCGGCGAAAAGGTGCGGGCGCTGAGCGGCGGTCAGCGGCGTCGCGTGGAACTGGTCAGGGCGCTGCTGCACCGGCCCCGGCTCCTGCTCGCCGACGAACCGACCGTCGGACTCGATATCCACAGTCGCCAGGCCATACTGCAGCAGGTCCGTCGACGCTGCCGGGAGGATGGCATCGGGGTGCTCTGGGCCACCCACCTGGTGGATGAAGTGGAAGCGGAGGATCGTCTGGTGGTGCTGCACAACGGCAAGGTGCTTGCCCAGGGTAGTGCCCGGGAGGTGATGCTGGCGACCGGCACGGAGAGCGTGCGCGAAGCCTTCAACCGCCTGACACGGAGCGAGCCGTCATGAATCCGCTGCAGTATCTTCGTTGTCTGCTGGGAATCGCCGCCCGCGAAGGGCTCAGGTTTCTGCATCAACGCGAGCGCTTCTTCGGCGCCCTGGTCCGCCCCCTGGTCTGGCTTTTCATCTTCGCTGCCGGCTTCCGCTCGGTGCTGGGCGTCTCCATCATTCCCCCTTACGAAACCTATATTCTCTACGAAGAGTACATCGTGCCGGGACTGGCGGCGATGATCCTGCTCTTCAGCGGTATGCAGAGCTCCCTCTCGATGGTCTATGACCGGGAGATGGGGAGCATGCGGATGCTCATGGTCAGTCCCTTTCCGCGCTGGTACCTGCTGCTCAGCAAGCTGATTGCCGGCGCTCTGGTCTCCATCGCGCAGGTCTACCTGTTTCTGGCCATTGCCTGGTTCTGGGACGTGCAACCGCCGCCGATGGGCTACCTGCTGGTGTTTCCGGCCCTGTTCCTGTCCGGACTCATGCTTGGCGCCTTGGGCTTGCTGCTGTCATCGGCGATCAAGCAGTTGGAGAACTTCGCGGGGGTGATGAATTTTGTCATCTTCCCCATGTTTTTCGCTTCGTCCGCCCTCTATCCCTTGTGGCGCATCCGGGATTCCAGCGTGATGTTGTTCGAGATCTGCCGCTTCAATCCGTTTACCCACGCGGTGGAATTGATTCGATTTTCGCTCTATGGCGAGTTCAACGGGATCGCCTTCATGGCGGTTACCGGCTCGCTGATTCTTTTCATGGGCGGAGCGCTCTATGGATACGATCCGGCCCGCGGACTGATGACCCGTAAACAGGGTGGAGGTTAATGAAGTGTTACCGAGATTGAAAAAGACCGGACCTGTACTCTGTCTGGTCTCCTGCTGCTGGCTGACGACGACACTCCCGGCCGAGGAGACGGGGCAGAATCCCGACTGGCCTTGCGATCAGATACTGGTGCCCGAAGTGCCGGCGGCGGTGGTCTGGGCCGGTCCCTCCATCGAGGGACTGGAGACGGCTTGGCAACAGGATGCCGAAATCGAGGCGTTGGTGAAGAGGTTTAGCTCAGCGGGTTATGACACGGATGCCGCCGATGCGGAGGTTGCCGCCTTTGCCGGCAGACAGGCAACGGCTGACAAGGATCACAAGCTGACGCTGCTGTTTGCGGGAGTGCATCAAACTCTGAATGAAGAGCGGGACAAACAGCTCGAGGGCATCATGCGCTATAGCCGTGGCCAGGCCGCGCGCGCTGATCGATTGAGCGAGGAGCTCGATGAGATGGTAAGGCTGCAGGACGATCCATCGGCTGAAGCCAAACAGCGCTTTTCCCTGATGGAGAAGGAGATGGATTTGAAGCAGCGCATCTTCGACGAGCGTGAAATGTTCATTCAGCATCTCTGTACCCGGCCTGTGGTGATCGAACAGAAGCTGGGTGTGCTGGCGCGGACCATCGCCTATTATCTCGACTGATTGGTCGAGCGGGAATCAATGGTGCGGCAAGCCGCACCCTACTGATATTCAGGGCGTAGGGTGCGGCTTGCCGTACCGAATGCGATCCGGATACTGAAAAGAAAAGGGCGCATTGATCACAACAAACCGACCTGCATAACTGTTATTGCGCGCCGACGTTGACGTTATCTCGTATTGTGAGGGTGGGGCAGAATGGGACCATGCCCCATCCAATC
>JBNLGI010000214.1:0-7361 GCA_050305975.1 Sedimenticolaceae bacterium
TTGGAGACCATCGGGCCGTCGCCCTTGAGGGCGATGACGGCGATGTCGGGGACCAGGCGTTCCTGGGCCCAGGTCAACAGGATGCCCGATTCGCCGGGGGTGTCGTGACCCTTGTCGTCCAGCACCACCTTGGGATCGAGATATTTCTGCTCCAGCTGCTTGCGGCTGACGCCGATGGCCTGGGCGATCTCGTCGAGCGACTTGTTGCGCAGAGTCGAGCCCTCCTGTTTGAAGGCGTTGCTCAGGTTGTCGCGCTGGTAGAGTTCGCGCGACAGCTGGCTGTGGCAGTTGGTGCACCAGAGGCCCTTGCCGCCCTTGTCGTTGCCGATCTGGGAGACGTTGGCCTGCAGCCACTCGCCGATCGCGTTGAGATGCTCGGGCGTGCCCACGCCATCCTCGTCCTTGCCCGGATTGGAGTGGACGTCGCGGCCCACGTAGCAGCCGCCGGCCGCGTCCCGGTTGTCCCCGTCCGCATAGTTGTTCTTGCCGTCGGGGGTGATCGGGTACATCTCCATGTTGCCGTCCTGACGATGGGCCGGATGGCAGCCCTGACAGGCGGCGGTGCGTCCCTCGGAGTCGGGCATCGGCGCGGCGGTCTGGTGCACGGTGTGGACCGCCTGGGTCAGCGGCGACACCGTCTTCTCCTCGCCGGTCTTCTTGTCCTTGAAGGTCTTGGCGCCGAGGACGCCGATAACGTTGTCGGCATGGCACTTCTGACACAGCACCGGATCCCGTCCCAGGCGGTTCATGACGGCACGGCTGTTGGGGTCGTAGTTCTTCAGGAACTCGGTGCCGTTGAGGTCGTCGTGCATCTCCAGGATCGACACCGAGGTGGCCTTCAGGCTGGCCATCCAGTCACTGGCGCCCAGGCCTTTCCAGAAGGCCCGCTCCTGCTTGTAGAGGGTGTACTTGTCGCCATTGGCAGTCTCGCTGCCGTGGCAGTTGGCGCAGTTGGGAATGTCGATGGGATTGGTACCGACGAAGGTGATCGGTTTGCCGCTGTGGCTGTCGAGCACCGGTTCGCCGCTGTCCGCGTCGACCAGGCTGACCCACGCCTCCTGGAAGGGCTGGATGTCGCTCTCCACCAGAGTCAGCGGATCCTTGGCCGCCACGCTGTCGTTGAAGGGGGTCAGCGGCAGGCCCAGGGCGTCCCAGATGCCCGGATTGGTCAGCACGATCGGCACATTGTCCAGCACCGGCGATTTGGTGAAGACCTTGGTCCCGATTTCGCCGGTATAGTGGAGATGGCCGCCCTTCATCGGACTCGGCACGGCCGCGCCGGCCGGGCCGTTGTCGCGCGGCACCGGCACCTGGATGCCGACGAATGCCTTCTTGGCGTCGGCGCTGGTGCTCTCCGGATTGGTGCCCTTCAGGTCCTTGTAGACATAGAGGTGGGTGAAGTAGGCGTTGGCTACGTTTTCGTTTTCGCCGTATTTGCCATCTTTGTTCACGTCAAAGGGCACGTCCCAGTACTTGAGCTTGTTGCCCTCGGCATAGTTGTTGTCGATGTGGCCGTAGGCGAGCTTGAAGCGCTTCTTGCCATCGAGCAGGACAGCTGGATCCTCCGGGTCGGCTTCGAGCAGTTCGGGATATTTGCGTTTGCTGGGTGCCGTCTTGATCACCTGGCTCTGGATCGAGTTGTAGGGCGGCAGGACGCAGCAGTAGGTGAAGTCGAAGCCGGTGCAGTGCATGCCCAGTTCGTAGTTGATGGTGATGTTGTAATCGTTCTTGGGTTTGTTGGTGTCGGCCGCCACCTTGGGGCCTTGGTAGCGGATGGGACCGCTGGTCTCCATGGCGTGCTCGGCCATGGCGGATTTGGCTTCTGACTCTGCCGGTGACTGGGTGGATTGTTGCGTGGTGCAACCCACCAGGAGCGTAACGGCAAAGGCAGAGGACACAATGGTCTTTCTAACCATGAGTTTCCTCCCTTCGGTCTTACGTTCCTCGGACGTGCGAGGTATATAAGAATTAAAAATTAGTGTTTTAGTACCCCCTTATGTGATCGCTTTTTAGTAATGGGGGTAGGGTCATCATTACAGATATCAGAAAAAACCGCAAAATGAGTATGGAATATCAATTAATTGGAATTTAAGAGGTTTTTAAAGTGCGCCTGTCCATCTCCTGTCGAGGATCGCGCCTGACAGAGCGGTGCCGCGGGTGTCGGCGCCCTCGCATGAGGTGGCTTGCAGTCAATCGAAGCGCGGGTCGAGGTTTGGCGGTTTGCGGGGGGTATGGCTTCCCGTGCCGCAAGAGACGCGATTGGGTCAAGGCCATCGATCATGTGGTCGGGAAGGTGCGAGTAACGCCACTGCCGAGCCCCGTGTTTCAGCCTAAAGCAGCTTTTTGAGAAAACGCCCGGTGTGCGATACCTGGGCTTCGGACAGCTGCTGCGGGGTGCCTTGGGCGATGATCCGCCCCCCCTTGTCGCCGCCTTCGGGCCCCAGGTCGATGATCCAGTCGGCGGTCTTGATCACGTCCAGATTGTGTTCGATCACCACCACCGTGTTGCCGTGGTTGCGCAGGCGATGCAGCACCTCCAGCAGATGGTTGACGTCATGGAAGTGGAGGCCGGTGGTCGGTTCGTCGAGGATATAGAGGGTGTTGCCGGTGTCGCGTTTGGACAGCTCTCGGGAGAGCTTGACCCGCTGGGCTTCGCCGCCGGAGAGGGTGGTGGCGTTCTGGCCCAGGGAGATGTAGGAGAGCCCCACATCCATCAGGGTCTGTAATTTTCGTTTCAACGCCGGCACCGCGTCGAAGAAGCTCAACGCCTCCTCCACCGTCATGGACAGGACTTCGTCGATGGTCTTGCCCTTGTAGCGGATCTCCAGGGTCTCCCGGTTGTAACGCTTGCCCTTGCAGATGTCGCACTGCACGTAGATGTCGGGCAGGAAGTGCATCTCCACCTTGATCACGCCGTCGCCGCTGCAGGCCTCGCAGCGACCGCCCTTCACATTGAAGCTGAAGCGGCCGGGCGAGTAGCCGCGGGAGCGGGCCTCGTGGGTGCCGGCGAACAGCTCCCTGATAGGGGTGAAGAGGCCGGTGTAGGTGGCCGGATTCGACCGGGGCGTGCGGCCGATGGGACTCTGGTCGATGTCGACCACCTTGTCGAAGTACTCCAGGCCGCGGATCTCGCGATGGGGGGAGGGCGAGGTGTTGGCCTTGTTGAGCGCGGCGGCGCAGATGGGGAAGAGGGTGTCGTTGATCAGGGTCGATTTGCCGGAGCCGGAGACGCCGGTAATGCAGCAGAAGCTGCCGACGGGGATCGACAGGTCGACCGACTTCAGATTGTTGCCGCTGGCGCCCAGCAGCTCCAGGGTGCGGGTCGGGTCGAGCTCGGTGGTGCGCGACGGGATCTCGATGGCGCGCTTGCCGCTGAGGTACTCTCCGGTCAGGGAACCCGCGGTCTCGGCGATCTGCTGCGCGGTGCCCTGGGCGATGATGCGCCCGCCGTGGACCCCGGCGCCGGGACCGATATCGACCACGTGATCGGCGCAGCGGATCGCCTCCTCGTCGTGTTCCACCACGATCACCGTATTGCCGAGGTCGCGCAGGTAGACCAGGGTGTCGAGCAGGCGCTGGTTGTCCCGTTGATGCAGGCCGATGGAGGGCTCGTCGAGCACATACATCACCCCCACCAGACCGGCGCCGATCTGGCTCGCCAGGCGGATACGCTGGGCCTCGCCGCCGGAGAGGGTGTCGGCGCTGCGGTCGAGGGTCAGGTAGTCGAGGCCCACGTTGACCAGGAAGTGGAGACGCTGGTCGATCTCCTTGAGGATCTTGTCGGCGATCTTGCCCCGTTTGCCGCTCAGTTCCAGCCCGGCGAAGAAGGCCTGGGCGGCGCCGATCGGCAGGTGGCTGAGCTGCGGCAGGGTGCGCTCATCGATAAAGACGTGGCGGGCCGCCTGGTTGAGTCGGCTGCCGCCACAGTCGGGGCAGGGTTGGGTGGAGATGTAGCGGGCCAGCTCCTCGCGCACCGCGTTGGATTCGGTCTCCCGGTAGCGCCGCTGCATGTTGGGGATGATGCCCTCGAAGGGGTGGCGCTTCTTCACCGAGTGGCCGCGCTCGTTGTAGTAGCTGAACTCGATGGCTTCCTTGCCGCTGCCCTGCAGGATCACCTTGCGCACCTTGAGCGGGAGCTCCTCCCAGGCCGTCTCCGGATCGAAGCCGTAGTGGCGGCCGAGCGAACCGATCATCTGGAAGTAGTAGGCGTTGCGCCGGTCCCAGCCGCGCACCGCGCCACCGGCCAGGGAGAGCTCCGGGTGAGCCACCACCTTCTGTTCGTCAAAGAACTGTTCGGTACCGAGGCCGTCGCAGGTGGGGCAGGCGCCCACCGGGTTGTTGAAGGAGAAGAGCCGGGGCTCGAGTTCAGTGATGCTGTAGCCGCAGTGGGGGCAGGCGAAGCGGGAGGAGAAGACCAGCTCGTCCCGGCCGCCCTCCATCCAGGCCACCCGCACCAGCCCGTCGGCCAGATTGAGGGCGGTTTCGAAGGATTCGGCCAGGCGGGTTGCCAGGTCTGCGCGTACCTTGAAACGGTCGACCACCACCTCGATGCTGTGTTTCTTGTGCAGGTCAAGGGTTGGCGCGTCGTCCAGTTCGAAAATCTCACCGTCGATGCGGGCGCGGATGAAGCCCTGGGCGTGCAGCTCCTGCAACAGCTTGTGGTGTTCCCCCTTGCGCTCCTTCACCACCGGCGCCAGCAGCATCATGCGCTCCCCCTCCGGCAGGGCCAGCACCTGGTCGACCATCTGGCTGATGCTCTGAGCTTCCAGGTCGACGTCGTGCTCCGGACAGCGCGGGGTGCCGACGCGGGCGAAGAGCAGGCGCAGATAGTCGTAGATCTCGGTGATGGTGCCGACCGTGGAACGGGGGTTGTGGGAGGTGGTCTTCTGTTCTATGGAGATGGCCGGAGAGAGGCCTTCGATGTGGTCCACATCCGGTTT
Organism: Sedimenticolaceae bacterium; assembly: GCA_050305975.1. Classification (GTDB taxonomy): domain Bacteria; phylum Pseudomonadota; class Gammaproteobacteria; order Chromatiales; family Chromatiaceae; genus Thiodiazotropha. The sequence continues at coordinate 4,941 of JBNLGI010000214.1, forward strand.
CTCCATCAGGGAGAGAAACTGTCGGGCATAGGCGGAGAGGGACTCCACGTAGCGTCGCTGCCCCTCCGCATAGAGGGTGTCGAAGGCGAGCGAGGATTTACCCGAGCCCGAGAGGCCGGTGAAGACGATCAGTTTGTCCCGCGGCAGCTCCAGGTCCACGTTCTGCAGGTTGTGGGTGCGCGCGCCGCGAATGCTGATGAATTCCATGGTTGTCAGGGCCTGCTCACACGTATCCAATGGGTTCTGATGGGGCTGTTTTTGCATCCGGCAAAGCTGAATGCGCGTGGAGCGGCCCGGCTACACGAGCGAATGATAAAGCCGCCGGACCTAAAAAAAGCCCCGCTCGGCGTTGCCCGTCGTTCGTATGGAATGACCAAACTTCTCTCCTCACGCCCTGATTGGCGCTTTTTCAGGCGCAACAGAACCAACTTGGATGCGTGTTAACAGACTCACTGCATCGGATTGAGCCAACCTGCTACTATACGCGCTCTTCCGGATGACTGACAAAACGACTGAGAGATGGCGAGAGGCAACAAAGGCAGTGGCGGTTTGAACGCGATTGAACATCGTGCGGCATATTCCCTCTCCGCTCTCTTTTCCCTGCGTATGCTGGGGTTATTTCTCATCCTGCCGGTGTTCGCCCTCTACGCCGAAGGATTGCCGGAGGTCACCCCGCTGCTGGTCGGTCTCGCCATCGGCGCCTACGGCCTGACCCAGGCCCTGCTGCAGATCCCCTTCGGCATGCTCTCCGACCGTATCGGCCGCAAACCGGTGCTGATCGGCGGATTGCTGATCTTCGCTGTCGGCAGCGCGGTGGCGGCCAGCGCCGATACCATCTACGGCATCATCCTCGGTCGCGCCCTGCAGGGCAGCGGCGCCATCGCGGCGGTGATCATGGCCCTGGCCGCCGACCTGAGCCGGGAGCAGCGTCGCCTGCGCATCATGGCTTTCATCGGCATCAGTATCGGCGTGGCATTCGCGGCGGCGATGGTGATGGGGCCGATCATCAATCACTGGATAGGGGTTCCGGGCATCTTCTGGCTCACCGCCGTGCTGGCCCTGCTTGGGGTAGGCATCGTCATCTTCGTGGTGCCCACGCCTCGTGAGAGCCATCTGCATCGGGATGCGGAGGCCGATCCGGGGCAGATCGGCAAGGTGATCCGGGAGCCCGAACTGCTGCGGCTCGACTATGGCATCCTCACCCTGCACATGTCTCTGACCGCCATGTTCCTGGCCTATCCGCTGGCGCTGCGGGACCTCGGCATCGCGAGCGGACACCACTGGATGATCTACCTGCCGGTGATGCTGCTCTCCATGTTCGCCATGATCCCCTTCATCATCATCGCCGAAAGCCGTCGACGCATGCGGCCGGTCTTCATCGGCGCGGTCCTCGCCCTGGGGGCGGCCTCGCTGATCCTGTTCGAGTTCGACACCACCCTGACCGGCCTGCTGGCAGGGCTCTTCGTCTTCTTCACCGCGTTTAACCTGCTGGAGGCGAGCCTGCCCTCGCTGGTGGCCAAGGTGGCGCCGGGCGAGCGCAAGGGCACGGCCATGGGGGTCTATTCCAGCTCCCAGTTCATCGGCGCCTTTCTGGGCGGTGTGTTGGGCGGTTGGTTCCATACCCGCTACGGCATCGAGGGGACCTTCCTCTTTTGTGCCGCGATGGCGGGCTTCTGGTTGCTGGTGGCCTGGGGCATGGCCGATCCCAACTATCTCAGCAACTACCTGCTGCGGGTCGGCAAGCTGGAGAACGGCGAGGTGGAGGCCCTGGCCGCGGAACTGAAATCCCTGCACGGCGTGGCCGACGTGGTGATCATTCCCGAGGATGAGATCGCCTATCTGAAGGTCGACCTGCAGCAGGTCGATCAAGAAGCCCTGGATGGATATGCCGTGCAAGGGTAGACTGGCGAATTCGATGTAACCCATGAGCCCCAGGGAAGGGGCGGACGAAACGAGTGGAGAGAAGCGAAGATGGCTCGAGGAATCAACAAAGTAATCCTGATCGGCAACCTGGGCAAGGACCCGGAGACCCGCTATATGCCCAGCGGTGGCGCCGTCACCAACGTGACTCTGGCGACTTCCGAGAACTGGAAGGACAGGAACACCGGGGAACAGCAGGAGCGCACGGAGTGGCATCGGGTGGTCTTCTTCAACCGTCTTGGGGAGATTGCCGGCGAGTACCTGAAGAAGGGCTCAAAGATCTATGTCGAGGGCAGTCTGCGCACCCGCAAGTGGCAGGGGCAGGACGGGCAGGACCGCTACACCACCGAGATCGTCGCCAGCGAAATGCAGATGCTCGATAGCCGTGGCGGCAGCGCCTCCTTCGATGCGCCCCAGTCCCAGGGTGCCCCGAGATCTCAGCCTTCCTCGGCGCCCGCTTCGATGCCGGACAACGATTTCGACGACGACATTCCTTTCTAG
>JBNLGI010000215.1:0-6239 GCA_050305975.1 Sedimenticolaceae bacterium
GCCCGGTAAAGACGGAATCAGCATCTGCAGAGAAATACGCCAGTTTTCGGATGTACCCATTATCATGGTTACAGCACGTGCCGAGGAAATCGATCGACTTCTCGGTCTTGAATTGGGTGCGGATGACTACATCTGTAAACCGGCAAGACCGCGAGAAATCGTCGCCAGGGTGAAGGCCGTGCTAAGGCGCACCTTGCCGCGTGATTCTGCAAAGCAGAACAATAAAAGGCTGCTGCTGGATGAACAGCGACTCTTTGCGAGTCTGGATGGCAAAGCGATTGATTTAACCTTGGTCGAATTCAAGTTACTCAAGCTGCTCGCGTCAGTGGATGGCAAAATTTTCTCGCGCCAGGAGATTATTCGTACCATCTACAGTGATAATCGCGTTATCAGCGAGCGCTCAATAGATTCCCACATCAAGAAGCTGCGGCGTAAAATTGAAGATGTGATTGACGGCGACAACCCTGTCCAGTCTGTCTATGGTGTTGGTTTTAAATGGGAGTTGCCCTGACCCTTACTTATTAAACTGCGTCACGTGTAAAATGTGGTTTCCCATACCCTATCCTAACGGCATACTTGAAGCCCCCAGCATGATGAGTTTAAAGGGCAGGCAGAAGCGCGTCTGCCTGTAGTCTGTTGTTAACAAAACTGGTTGTAGTGCCGGTCACTCCCACTCTATTGTAAATAGGCCTTTTTTATCTTTTACACTCAATGATTTATTTTCATGCATATCGAAAATGCCATGAAATATACCATGCTCAGAAATTCCTTGAAAAAGTCGCTCATTCCACAAACAAGCAATATCCTCAACTCCCACACCAGCGTCGGTAAGCCGCTATCCATTCTACCCCCTCTGGCAACTGAGTCGGGATCGGCAGATCAAGAACCGGAATTGATTGGGCTGTGTTTTCGAGCATGCAAAGCGCGGTATCGAGGTTCGCCACATCTTCCAGCTCGGCACCTGTACGCCGAGCTGCAGGCCGCCGGTATCGAGGTGCTTCTGGACCATCGCGACTTGCGCCCCGGCTTCATGTTCGCCGACATGGAGCTGATCGGTTTCCCCCACTGCACCGCAGTGGGGGAAAAGTCACTGGACGACAGCAAGGTGGAATATCGCGGCCGTTAAGAGATGGAAAGCAGCTTTCTGCCATTGACTGAGATCGTCAGCCAAATTGCTCGACAACTGAAAAAATGGCTGACGTTTCACAAGGGTTGAATACTAATCAATAATAGATAGATATACTGCCCGCAAATTCACCAACTCAGTAGTTGTAGTCCATTCCTCGACCCGCCAGGTACACCCGGCCATAGACGCTGGTATCGGCGATAATGCCGCCAACGCCACCGTAACGGTGATTGTCGTCGTCGATCCGGGTCCAACTCACCCCCTCGTCGTCGGAGCGATATACGCCGTAAACGTAGACTCCATTAGTGAGCAGTCTGCCCACGAAGTAGACGGCTGCTGAGTAGGATGAACCCGCAGCCGGCACGCCTAAAGCGACTTTCATGGCACCGTGCTGGATCGTGTTGCCTGTACTCACCAATGTTCCGGTCAGCTTCGTCCAGGTGACACCAGAGTCTACGGAATGCCACAGGTTGTTGGCGTCGGCCAGCCAGAGATCTCCCTCGACGAAGGGGTTGACCGCCAGGTCAGTATGGTTGAATCCGTATGAATCCCAGGTTTGCGCACTGGCAGTGAAGGTGTGCCCGCCATCAGTGGAATAGTAGAACTTTCCTGCAGCAGGATAAATCCACCACTCTCCCCCATGGTCGTATGCATAAACCTTAAGGGGGTTTTGCCGGTCGGCAGCAATATGATAGGAAGCACCGTACGCTGACACTGGAGCTGGAAGATTGGTGGCTATCCAGGTGTTCCCGTTGTCTTCCGAGTAGTAGGGAATCTGACCCGCGACCGACCAGATGATATTGGAGCCGTCTGCGGTCACCGCTACTTTGGAATGATCTCCGGTATTCGAAGCGGTCGGGGGTACCGTCTGGAATTTGGTCCAGGTCACACCCGAGTCGATAGAGTAAGCGCCATTCGATGTAGTGCCGAAGCTTCCGACAGCCGCAATATAGGCGGGGTCGTCCCACGCCATATCGATGCCGGTGCCGTTGCCGAAAACCCCGAGAGGTGGCGAGGCCCCCAGGTTCGGCGAGCGGGTCGGCGCGTCGGTCAGGGAGGTGTGAACGTAGAGACCGGTATCGCCGTGCGCGCTCGCCAGCACGTAGGAGGCCCCCGGCGGCGGCGCCGTCATCCCGAGATTCACCATCTCCTCGATGCCGGCGACGTCGAAGGTCCAGTGGGGCGTCGACGACGAGAAGGCGTCGCTGGTCGACCACGGCCCGCCGCCAGTCACGTAGGTCACATGATTCGGGTCGAAGGGATCCATATCCAGGTCGTCGACCCAACCCGAGTACCCCGGATTGGCGGCCGCGGTAGTCCCGGTCGCGTCGTGATAATCCGTGCTGCCGTCAAGGTCGCCGGACCTGCCGATCTCCGCCCAGGTCGCACCGCCGTCATCGGAGCGCATCGCGATCTGAACCCAGGCACCGTCCCCCCAGGTGCCGGAGACGCCAAAGACGATCTTCGTCGACACGCCGCTGCCCTGGACCGAGAGGCCACCGATGCCGCCAAAGTAGTTACCGTCACCCGACTGGGTCAGAAGCGTCCATGTCGTGCCGCCATCGAACTTGTATAGCCACGACGGCGCGCTGCTGCCGGGACCCGAGCTTGAGGCAAAGGGAACGTACAACATCCCGTCATCGCCCCGGGCCATGTGCGGTATGTAGGGAAGAACTACCGTAGGAGGTGTGCCGGTGGTAGCACTCGTCACCGCCGTGGGAATCGTGATCCCTGCCCAGGTAGCGCCACCATCGGTCGATTTGTAGAGGTATGAGGAGAGACCCGCAAGGGCTTTGTAGTCGGGGGCGACCCCGACGTAGAGGGTTTGGGTGGCGCTCCCCGTAGGCGTGAAGCCCGTCGTCGGGACAGTGGCGTCAAACACAACAAACTCAACTCCGATGGGACTCCCCCCGTTGGAATTGGTGATGTCGCTTGCCGACATCTTATAGGAGGCGAGCGTCGTGACCTGGCTCCAGTTCAACCCGGAGTCCGTACTTTTCCACAGCCCTTGTGTGCGGGAAGCGTAAAACATCGTAGAGGGAAGATTGGGGTCGACCATCAGCCGCTCGCCGATCGCCCGGCCCTGGTTATTCGCACCGATCTCGAAAGGAAGATCCACGTAGTTCCATGTGTCGCCTTGATTGGACGAGTAATAGAACCGTCCGTTTCCATACGAGACAGACATGCTCGTCGTCATGTACACCTTGCTTGCATCCGTAGGATCGACGGCCATGCTCTCGGCACCCTGATGGTTACCATCCGCTGGAGGAAATTCGTCGGCGAGTGGAATCCATTGGGAAATGCTGTCGTCCCATCGGTACACGCCGTCCATGTCGGTACGGGCGTAGCGCAATTTGTTCTCGGTCGGGTGATAGATGATGCCGGGGACATATCCGCCACCGCCCATCTTTACAGTGGTCCATCCCGTGGAGGGTGGCACGGATGCTGCCAGGTCAACGCTAAAGCTCACGCTACTGGTTGTGCTTGCCACGACACCATTGGCATCTTTCACCGAGAAGACGACATTCGCGGTTGTGTAGGTGGCAGTAGGTGTTCCTGTCACCTCACCGGTGCTGGGGTCAAGGTTCAATCCCGCAGGCAGTGTTCCTAATGTGATGCTGTAGGTATAAGGCGGTACGCCACCACTCGGCGTCAAGGGCGAGAAGCTGGTCATCGCCGTGCCAACCGTGAGGTTCTGCGCCGTAGTGTTGGCTGTGGCAGAGATAGAGGCACTTTCAGATGAGCTGCCGGTGCCGTCCGATCCAGTACCACCACCGCAGGCAGTCAACAATAACGTGGCCGATAGCATACTTACAAAGAGCACACCAATTAAACTAAAACCTTTCATAAACAGTTTTCCTGGCAACAAGTGCCTCGACAGCCATACCGAGGAAGCTGATGTAGTGAAATAAATCCGGGGTAATCCAGGAGGAGACACATTGTACTGGGTGTTGAAAACCCAAATGCAGCATTTATGGGGGATAGCGTTGCATGGGAAAAATCCACCATCACTTAAGTATTGAAGAGCGAAGTATAATCGAAACGCAACGGGTGATTAGTATCAATTTTCCTGAGATTATAAAATGGTGAACCGTTCAGCATCGCCGCTCTCTCGCGAACTAAGCCGAAACGGCTGGGAACGCCCGAGATCAACAGGGACAGACTCGATTGATTCAGACTTCAATTCCGATTCGGAAGCAGTCCTATCGTGAATCAGTTTATGGAAGTGAACACCCCGGAAATATCGGAGATTGTTTTGGATGAGTCAGGCCACCATCGCCGACTCGGTTACTTGAGATATTATGTTTGCTCCAGTTCGACCGGCAGTAGGTAGCCGATGGTTAAGCCAATCCACCCTGTGGTGGTAAGTGTCAACTGAGCCCCCTCAGTACCATGACGGCAGCAATTCTCTACTCATGGTATCGCCGCCAGTTTGTTCAAACATGCGGGAAATACCATGAAAAGTACCATTGATGATGCAGAACATATCGTTGTTTAGGTTAATTTATTTGTTGTAAATCTATGCGTTAAAAATCCCGGTCACTCCCACTCGATAGTTGCCGGCGGCTTGCTGGAGATGTCGTAGGCTACCCGCGAGATGCCGGTGACCTCATTGATGATTCTGCGCGAGACCTCTTCCAGAAAATCGAACGGCAGGTGGGCGAACTTGGCGGTCATGAAATCGACCGTTTTCACCGCCCGCAGCGAGACCACGTATTCATAGCGTCGCGCATCGCCGACCACGCCCACCGATCGCACCGGCAGGAACACGGCAAAGGCCTGGCTCACTTCATCGTAGAGGTTATGCGCGCGCAGTTCCTCGATATAGATATGATCGGCCTGGCGCAGCAGATCCGCATACTCCTTGTTGACCTCGCCGAGAATGCGCACGCCGAGGCCGGGACCGGGGAAGGGGTGGCGATAGACCATGTCGGAGGGCAGACCGAGTTCGACGCCGATCTTGCGCACCTCGTCCTTGAACAGCTCACGCAGTGGTTCGACCAGCTGCAGCTTCATGTACTCAGGCAGACCGCCGACATTGTGGTGGGACTTGATCACATGCGCCTTGCCCGACTTGGCGCCGGCCGATTCAATGACATCGGGATAGATGGTGCCCTGGGCGAGGAAGGAGACCCCCTCCAGCTTGCCCGCCTCCTCCTCGAAGATGTCGATGAAGAGATTGCCGATGATCTTGCGCTTCTGCTCCGGGTCGGACACTCCCCGGAGGGCCTTGAGAAAGCGGTCTTCCGCATCGACCCGGATCACCGTGACACCCATGTGTTCGGCGAAGGTGGCCATCACCTGGTCGCCCTCATGCAAGCGCAACAGGCCATTGTCGACAAACACGCAGGTCAGCTGGTCGCCGATCGCCCGGTGCAGCAGCGCCGCCACCACCGAGGAGTCGACGCCGCCGGAGAGGCCGAGCACCACCCTGGCATCGCCCACTTGCTCGCGCACCTGATGGATGCTGTCCTCGATGATCTTGCCAGAGGTCCAGAGCGCTTCGCAGCCGCAGATCTCGAACAGGAAACGCTCGATGATCCGCTTGCCCTGACGGGTATGGGTCACTTCAGGATGAAACTGCAGGCCGTAAAAACGCCGTTTCTCATCGGCCATGCCGGCCAGCGGGGCGTTTGCCGTCTCGCAGATCACCTGGAAGCCGGGCGGCAGGGTGTCGACCCGGTCGCCATGGCTCATCCAGACATCCAGCAGGCCATAGCCTTCGGGGCTGGTGTGGTCCTCGATATCGCGCAGCAGTCTGGAGTGACCCCGTGCGCGCACCTGGGCGTAGCCGTATTCGTGCTTGTCCGACGGGGTGACCGAGCCCCCCAGCTGGGCGGCCATGGTCTGCATGCCGTAACAGATGCCGAGCACCGGCACCCCCAGTTCGAACACCTTGGCCGGCGCCGCCGGGGCCTCCTCGGCGGTGACCGTCTCCGGACCGCCGGAGAGGATGATGCCGGACGGGGTGCCCGCTTCGAAGCCTTCGTCCGCGTTGTCGTAGGGGAAGATCTCGCAGTAGACGCCCGCTTCGCGCACCCGGCGGGCAATCAGCTGGGTGTACTGGGAGCCGAAATCGAGGATCAGGATGCGGTGGGCGTGGATATCGGTG